>DATFPH010000212.1:0-16337 GCA_035264905.1 Thermoanaerobaculia bacterium | reverse complement strand
CGACCAGCATCGACCCGGTGGAAGAGATCGCCGATCTCTGCGCCCGCGAGGGGATCTGGCTCCACGTCGACGCCGCCTACGCCGGCTCGGCGGCGATCTGCCCGGAGCTCCGCGCCCTGATGCCCGGGATCGAGCGGGCCGACTCTCTGGTCACCAACCCGCACAAATGGCTGTTCACGCCGGTCGACTGCTCGGTGCTCTACGTGCGCGACCCGGCGCAGCTGCGCGACGCGTTCTCCCTGATCCCCGAGTATCTGCGCACCGACGAGCCCGGTGTCACCAACCTGATGGACCTGGGCTTCCAGCTCGGCCGCCGCTTCCGCTCGCTCAAGCTCTGGATGGTCATCCGCGCCTACGGAGTCGAGGGTCTGCGAGAGCGCATCCGTGAGCACTGCCGATTGGCCGCCGATCTCGCCGCGCGGATCGCGGCCGAGCCCGGCTTCGAGCTGTCAGCGCCGGCTCCCTTCAGCACCGTCTGTTTCCGCGCCCTGCCCACCGGGGACGCCGAGCCCGCCGCGATCGACCGGTTCAACGAGCAGCTGCTCGCGAGGATCAATGCCGTCGGACCGTTCTTCCTGTCCCACACCGCGCTGCGCGGCCGCCATACGTTGCGCGTCGCGATCGGCAACCTCAAAACGACCGGCGGCCATATCGACATGCTCTGGGAGCTGATCCGCGAGAAGGTGCTGTCGCTGCGGGCCGAAGGCGCCGCCGCATGAATCATGAAGCGAACGAGAAGCCCTTCATCCTCTACCCCGTCGGCTACCCGGCGCCCGACTGCGAGGTGCCGGACATCCGGCGGAAAGGGGTGGAGGAGATTGTGGTGTGGAATTAGAGGGAGCCGGCTTCGCCACAATCTACGCCTGTTGGTCTTCCGGTTCGGAACCAGGCGGGCGCCAGCGGCTGGGATTTTCCCGGATGTAGACGCGCCTCTCGGGCTCCTTCCCACGCCTCCCGGGCTCGGCCCCGCGCGGCTCTACCCTTTGAACATGTACTTTTACCCGCGGCGCTCGGGAAACTTCCCGCGAGGCTCGGGAAACTTCCTTTGGCGCTCGGGCTTCTACCCGGTGAGCGAATACTCCGATCTGCGTTCCTTCTGACTGTGTATCGAGGCGCGTCTGCCGGGGATGCAGGTCCGTTTCACCGGCACCGTGGCACCCCAAGGGATACTTCGTGTCGTCGCAGCGGAACGGCAGAGCAAATTATTCTGATGGGGTGGTAGAGTCCTTCGACAGAGGATAGCCGTGCCGCTTCAGCGTGCGCAGGACGATCGGCCTTGATTTCCTCCTTGGTTTTCGGAAGGGAGCGTCGTCCCCTCGGGGACGACCTTCTTTAGGGTAGCCAGAGGTTTCAACCTCTGGTGAGGAAGGGAGGGGCGCTCAAGCCAAGGTTAGCGCCTATGGGAGCCCGGGGGAGGCGGGCATCTGGCCGGTGCACCGAGATCGCGGCCTGGGAGTAGCCCCCGGTCAACGGGCCGACTAGAATGGCACTGCTGAGCACCCTTGGTGCCCAAGGAGAAGTCTATGTCCACGCGGCATCTGATGATTGACGTTCCCGAAACGGTTCTGCTCGCGGAGAAGTCGGACGAGGCATCCTTCGCCCGAGAGTTGAAGATCCTCGCCGCGGTGAAGCTGTACGAGCTCGGTCGCCTTACTTCGGGGCGTGCCGCAGAGCTCGCAGGGATGCCGCGGGTCGAGTTCCTCTCCACCCTTGGGCGGTATAAGGTGTTCCCGTTCGAAGCTGAGTTGCGGGACCTGGAAGCCGGCCGTGGCTGAGGTCGTCAGCAACACGTCCCCTCTCCTTTATCTCCACCGCATCCACAAGTTGGAATGGCTGACGCAGCTTTTTTCCGGTGTCTGGGTTCCTAGCGCTGTCGTCAAAGAGCTGGAGGAGGGGCGGAGGAGAGGGTATGACGTTCCGGCCGTCCGAGATCTTGAGATGGTGCAGATCGTTGAGCCTCGATCAGTCCCCTCGGAATGGCTGGCTCTGGACCTGGGCGCGGGTGAGCTCGAAACTCTTGCGCTGGCGTTGGAGCACCCTGACCGCATCGTTCTACTGGATGATGACCTGGCGCGACGCATCGGACAGGCTGCGGGGCTCACGGTCTGGGGCACCCTCAGAGTCCTTCTAGAGGCCAAAGACCAGGGTCTCACACCTCGGATCAGCCCGCTTCTAGGCGACCTTGAAAGATCCGGCATGTGGATCTCGGAAAGCCTTGGTCGCCGGGTTCTGGCTCTCGCCGGAGAGAGCCCAGCATAGCTGGTTGCCGGCACTTCCCTCAGTAGTAATCCGCGCACGACAGATAGAACCCGCACCGGGGCTCGGGGCAGAAGAGCTTGCACTTCCGCTCTTCCAGGCGCCGGCCGCAGTTGGGGCAGGTGCGCATCACGTCTTCGGCGCTGGCGGCCGGGGGCTCGGCGGGTGGGAGAGGCGATGGTGTCGAGAGCTCGCTCACCTCTTCATGATCTCACGGACCGCCGCCGCCAGGGCTTCGGCGGCGCAGCGGTGTCCCGCCTTCGTGGGGTGGTAGCGATCGAAGCGGAGCTTGTCGAACCCTCCGGCCTGGCAGTCGTGAAAGGCGGGCCGGAGGTCGAGGTGGTGGAAGCCGAGATCGCCGGCGAGCCGTTTCAGGCGGGCGTGCTCCCGCGCGTGCTCGTGCTCATAGAGCTTTGGCAGATAGGGGAAGACCGCGAGGAGCACCTCGAACCGCTCCCGCCGGGAGAGCTTGGCGAGCTCGCGCAGGGCAGGCTCGACCGAATCTCCCTGGCCAGGGTCCGTGGACTCCTCCCGCCGGGCCTCCAGGACGGCGTACCGCACGAAGCGGTACAACGCGCTGTGGAGGAGCAGCCGCTCCGCTTCGCCGAGCGGCAGAATCCGCCGTCCACCTACCGCTTCCTGGAGCGCCTGCACGATCCGCGGGTCCGGTGGGCGCCGGTCGTTGTGGCAATAGGCCACGAGGACCAGGTCGGGCGCGAAGGCGAGCGCCCGCGTCCGGAGCGTTTCCACTTCCTGCTGCGTGTTGTACCCGGTGACCCCGAAGTTGAGGATCTCGACCGGTAGCCCCGCCGTCCGCAGGTGACGCTCCAAGAGGGCCGGAAATGTATCCTCGGCCCGGGGGATCTGGTATCCGGCGGCGATGCTGTCGCCGAGCACCACGATGCGGTACGTCCCCGGGGGCTTCGCCAGGGCGTGGTCGCGATCCCGGTAGCCGAGGCGATTGCTGGCTCCCAGGTACTCGAAGAAGCTGTCGGGAGCTCCCTCGTATGCCAGGCCGGGGACCGGCTCGAAGACCAGCCGCGGATTGGCCGAGAGCTGGAAGCGCCCGCGGCGGACCGGCGCCACCTCGGGAGCGCCGACGATCCGCAGCAGGATCTCCCCGGCTGACAGAGCCAGGAGGATCCCGATCCCGACGGCGAGGAGCTTCTGCCTCGAGGAGGGCGCAGGTAGTTGGCGCGGCTTTTGAATCATTCTCCGGGTACCCTTCGCGTGGAGCGGAGGCTCGGCAACGAACTATGGAGGAGGCGGACAGGAATGTCATCCTCGTTTGGACTTTATCTCGTCGGCTTCATCATCTTGATCATCGGCCTTGCGCTCGGAGCCCATCTGGCCGGTGCGCCGACGACGTGGATCGCGGTGGGCGTCATCTGTCTGCTCGGGATCGGCATCCTGAGCGCCGTAAAGAGAACGCAATCGAGCGCGAGAAGAGGAACAGGGACGCCGCCTCCGGGCAGTCCGCCGCGCTATTGATCGAGTAGAGGTTCGTCCTTTTCCGGGTGGGAGGAAACGGCAGGGGGTGTCGCAGAGTGAGTGGGGGTGAGTGGGCGTGGTCCGCGTCCACCCACCCGAAAAAGGATGAGCCTCAGAGTGTTCCCCTCTCCCGCTTGCGGGAGAGGGGTCAGGGGTGAGGGTCTTAGAGAACAGTCTCCCGCACGACCTCCTCGACCGTGGTCATCCCGTCGCGCACCTTCTGCAGCCCGCTCATGCGCAGCGTCATCATCCCGCTCTGGATCGCCTTGTTGCGGAGCTCGAACGAGCTGGCGCCGGAGAGGACCATCTCGCGCATCTCGTCTTCCACTTCCATCACTTCATAAAGACCCACGCGGCCTTTGTAGCCGGTGTTGTTGCACCGGTCGCAGCCACGGCCGCGGAAGAGCTTCAACGTCCGCGCCTCGTGCTCGGAGAAGCCGGCGCTCACCAGGGCGGCCGGCGGCATCTCCATCGGCTCCTTGCAGAATGTACAAATGCGGCGGACGAGGCGCTGCGCCACGATGAGGTGGACCGAGGTCGCCACCAGGAACGGCTCGATGCCCATGTTCATGAGACGGTTGATCGTGGACGGCGCGTCGTTGGTGTGGAGAGTCGAAAGCACGAGGTGGCCGGTCATGGCGGCCTTGATCGCCACCTCGGCAGTCTCGAAGTCGCGGACCTCGCCCACCAGGATGATGTTGGGGTCCTGCCGCAGGAAGGAGCGCAGAGCCGCGGCGAAGTTCAAGCCGATCTGCTCGCGCGTCTGGACCTGGTTGATGCCGTTCAGGTTGAACTCGACCGGGTCCTCGGCGGTGATGATGTTGACCTCCGGGGTGTTGATGCGCGACAAGGCCGAGTAGAGGGTGTTGGTCTTGCCCGAGCCGGTGGGGCCGGTGACGAGCACCATGCCGTACGGTTTGAGGATGGCGCTCTCGAATTTGCGCAGCGACTCCGCCTCGAAGCCCAGCTTCGTCATGTCGAGCATGAGCTTGTCTTTGTCGAGGAGCCGCATCACGATCTTCTCACCGAAGAGCGTGGGGAGCACCGAGACGCGGTAGTCGAGGTCCTTCGTCTTCCCCGAGATCTTGGTCTTGATCTTGATGCGGCCGTCCTGCGGCATCCGCTTCTCGGCGATGTCGAGCCGCGCCATGATCTTGCAGCGGCTGGTGATCGCCTCCTTGAGCTTCAGGGGGGGCCGCATCATCTCGTAGAGGATGCCGTCGATCCTGTAGCGGACGCGGTAGTCTTTCTCGTACGGCTCGATGTGGATGTCCGATGCGCCGCGCTTGATGGCGTCGGTCAGGATCAGGTTCACCAGCTTGACGACCGGCGCCTGCTCGGACTCCTCCTCGAGGGTGGCGAGATCGAGATCCTCTTCCTCGTCGAGGACCTCGAGGTCGGTGCCGCTCTCCTCGGAGAGGTCCTCCATGACCTTCTTGAGCTCGATCGCGTGGGTCGAGCCGTAGTAGCGGTCGATCGCTCCCCGGATAGCGGTCTCGGAGGCCACGACCGGCTCGACCTTGTAGCCGGTCATGAACTTGACGTCGTCCATCGCGAACACGTTCGTGGGGTCGATCATCGCCACGGTCACGGTGGCGCCGGTCTTGGCGACCGGGAAGATGGTGTACTTGCGGGCGATGTCCGCGGGGATGATCTTGGTGACCGACTCGTCGACCTCCATCCCATGGAGCTCCACGGCCGGCACCTTGAAGTGCTGCGAGAGGGATTCGACGAGCTGTTTGTCGGTCAGGTGCCCGAGCTTGACCAGGTTGGTGCCGAGGCGGCCCCCCTGGTCCTTCTGGTGGGCGAGGGCCTCCGCGAGCTGGGCCTGGTTGATCCTGCCGCTGCGGACCAGCAGCTCTCCCAGCTTGTCGGGCTGGGCCGCTTGTTGCTTGCGAGCGAGTTCCGGTGGTGGCGCCATGGGATCTCCGTGCTACGGCCGCCATCCCCGTCTACCGAGGGAAGCAGACCTGCTGACTGAAACGACGATTGCGGGAGCAGTCTAGCAGTGCCCGGAGAAGGGGGTCAACGTCAAGCAGGGCAGCAGGGACGGGGCTTGTCGAAAATTGCGCATGTGGCGAGCTTTTGCGTCTCACCCGAGCAGCTCGGCCGCCCGCTCCGCCACCCGGTCGGCGGGGATCTCCAGCAGGCAGGCCTTGGTCTCCCCGAAATGGCGGTGGCAGAAGCTGCAGGGCAGCACCCGCCAGACTGCCCGCTCCGGCGCGCCATAGGGGCCGTTGCGCTCCGGGCCGGTCGGCCCCATCACCATGAGGATCGGCGTGCCGAGGGCATGCGCGAGGTGGGTGGGGCCCGAGTCGCCGCCGAGGACCAGGCGCGCCTGGCGCAGCAGGGCGGCGAGCGTCGGCAGGTCCGGGGCCGCCACGGCGCGCGCGGCGCCGCCGCTCGCCGCCTCGACCGTTGCGGCGAGCGTCTCCTCGCCGTGCGCCAAAGCCACGAGCGCCGGGAGGCCGGTCGCCTCCCGCAGCCGCCGCGCCACCTCCCCCCAGCGCTCCGGCGGATAGATCTTGTTCGGCCAGCCGGCTCCCGGATGGATCAGGACGAAGGGCTCGGGATGTGCCGCGAAGATCTCCCGGGCCGCGACGGGGATTTCACCCCGGAAGATCTTCTCCGCTCCGAAATCGGCCGGCTCGGCCGGCAGCTCCAGGCCGTCGAGCAGCGACAGCATACGGTCCACGACGTGGATGCCGCGCGGCGCCACGGGCTCGCTGATCCAGGCCGCGCTGGACGGCTCGCGCCGGGCGTGCCGGGCCGCCCCGATCCGGCGGTCGCTCAGGGTGAGGGCCGAGATGACTCCGGCCTTGTGGTTGCCCATCAGGTCGAGGGTGACCTCCGGGGCGAAGCGGTCGAGGGCGCCGAGAAAGGCGGCGAGCTCGCGGACGGTCCGCCGCGTGAACGGCTCCTTGCCCCAATGCCGGAGCCGCACCGGGATCAGCTCGTCCAGGTCGGGGTGCCCGGCGAGCACGGGCGCCATCGCCTCCTCGACGACCCAGCCGATCCGCGCCTGTGGAAGGTGGCGGCGCAGGGCGGTGAGCACCGGCAGCGCATGCACCACGTCGCCCAGGGCGCTGGTGCGGACGATCAGAATCCTCACGAATCCAGGCTCTTCACTTTGGCGATGAGGTCGCTCGTGGCATGGTCCTTGGGATCGCCGACCAGAGCGGTCCGGCCGCCGTAGGCGCGGACGGTCGCGTGCTCGGGCACCCGCTCCGGAGAGCCGTAGTCGGTCCCCTTGCAGTGGACGTCCGGCTGGAGCCGGGCAAGGAGAGGAGCGGGGGAGTCGCCCTGGAAGACGACGACGAAGTCCACCGGCTCCAGAGCGGCGAGCAGCTCGGCCCGCTCCGCCGCGGGGACGACGGGCCGCCCCGGCCCCTTGAGGCGCGCCACCGAGTCATCATCGTTGATCGCCACGATCAGCGCGTCGGCCTCCGCCCGGGCGGCGCGGAGATACCGCAGGTGTCCGACATGGAGGAGGTCGAAATGCCCGTTGGCGAAGGCGACCGTCTTCCGGGCAGCCTTGAGGTCCGCCATCCGCTCGGCCAGAGCGTCGACGTTCAGGATCTCTCCCATCGCATCTCCTCCCGCGGACGCGGATCTCGTTCGATCGCCCGGCGGAGCTCGTCGGGGGTCAGCGTCGCGGTTCCCATTTTCATCACGACGACCCCGCCCGCGTAGTTGGCGAGCAGGGCGGATTCGAGCGGGGTGGCCCCGGCGGCGAGGGCCAGGGCAAAGGTGCCGATGACGGTGTCGCCGGCGCCGGTGACGTCCGCCACCTGGTCGGTTCCATGGACGGGCAGGTGCACCGAGCCCTCCTCGCTGAACAGGCTCATGCCGCGGCTGCCGCGGGTGATCAGGAGGAAGCGCGCCCCCAACTTTTCGAGGAGCTCCCGCCCACCCGCCTCCAGACGCTCCGGGTCGTCGTCGAACGTCCGGCCGAAGAGCGCCTCGGCCTCCTCCTCGTTGGGCGTGGCGCCATCAAGCCCTACGAAAGCGCCGAGCCGGAAGCGGCTGTCGCAGACCACGACCGTCTCCGGGCCGAGCGCCGCGCGCAGGCGGGGGAGGAGATCCGGCTCCACCGCGCCGTAGCCGTAATCCGAGAGGATCGCCACCGGCACCGGTCCCGCCGTCCGCCATCGCTCCAGGGTTGTTGCGAAACGCTCCCGCTCGTCGCCTGAGAGGGAGAGGGTGTCCTCGATGTCGTAGCGCACGATCTGCTGCTTGATCGAGTGCTTGCCGCCGCCGAGGATGCGCACCTTGGTGGGCGTGCGATAGCCGGCCCGGACCTGGATCCCGGACGTTTCGACCCCGCGTCCGGAGAGCTCGGCGAGCAGCTTGTGTCCCGTCTCGTCCTCGCCGACCACACCGAGAGGGAGAGGACGGCCGCCGAGGGCCGCCACGTTGGCCACCGCGTTCGCTCCGCCGCCGGGGATCAGCGCCTCGCCCTGGTACGACAGGATGAGGACCGGCGCCTCGCGGCTGATCCGCTTCGGCGTGCCGGTGATGAAGAGGTCGGCCACCAGATCTACCAGCATCGCCACGGGCTGGCCGGCCATGGAGTCGACCAGGGCGAGCAGGCGGTCAGCGGTCGGAAGCGTCGGACGGGAGGGCATGCGTTGCCGGATTGTAGCGGAAGGGAAGAGCTAGGATTGCCGCGATGATTTCTGTCTGGAAGAGGTGGCTCGTCCTGAGCCTGGCGCTCGCCGCCTGCGCGGACCGAGCCATGGACCGGTGCGCCGCCGCGTTCGAGGCCGGACCCTCCGAGGAGGCGGTCCGGCTCTGCGGGGAAGCCTTCGAGTCCTCGGGCGACCCCCGGGCCGGCGCGATGGCCGCTCGCATGCTGGCCGACCTCCGCCAGGGGGACCGTGCGCTGGCCTGGGTCGAGAAGCTGCGGGGCACGAGCGCCGAGCCCGACGTCTGGAACGTCGCGGCCCTGGTCCATCTCGATCGCGGAGAGCCCGGCCGCGCGGTCCAGGCCTACCGTCGCGCCCTGGCGTCCTTTACGCAGGCCGGAGACCACGCCGGAGCGGCCAAGACGCAGTATGGCCTCTTCTATGTGGCCTGGGAGGGGTCCCGCTACCGGGAAGCCCTGGAAGCGGCGCGCCTTTCGTTCGAAGAGGCCCGCGCCGCGGACGACCGCGAGCTCCAGTCGCTCGCCGCCCAGGCGCTGTACACCGTTCTCTACGCGCTCGGAGATCTCGACGGAGCGCGGCAGGCCCTCGACATGGCCTCCCGGCTGCTTCCGCCGGAGCGCGCGGCCCGCCGCGGGATGATCCTTCTGAACCGGGGGATGCTGACGCTCGACCAGGGCCGGCCCGAGCTGGCGCGCCACGACATCGAGGAGGGATTGGAGCTGCTGCGGGACGATCGCAGCGACCCGCGAGTCTTTCGTTCGGCGTACCTCATCCTGGTGCAGGCGAGCCTGACCCGCGGGGACCTGGCCAGCGCCGAGCGCCATCTGGCCGCCGCCTGGGAGCACGCCGGGCCGGCCGGCCCTCCGGAGACGGCGCTGCTGTACTACCGCGCTCAGGTGGCGCGGGCCCGCCGCCGCTCCGGCGAGGCGGAGAAGGCCCTGCGGGAAGCTCTCGCCGCCGACCCGGTGCCGGATTGGGCCTGGGACCTGGAGCACGAGCGCGGGCGGGTGGCGGAGGAGCGCGGAGACCTGCGGGCCGCCGAAGAGGCGTATCAGCGCTCCGCTGCCATCGTCGAGGAGATGCGGCGGGAGGTCGGCTTCGACGAGCTCAAGGCCTGGCTCCTCGACAAGAAGCGCAAGCCCTTCGAGTCGCTCTTCCTGCTCCAGGCCCGCGCCGGTCGCACCGAGGAGGCCTTGGCCAGCGTGGAACGCGCCAAGGCGCGGACGTTCCAGGATGCCTTCGTCCATGCCACGGCGCGGACAGCGGTCGCTCCGCAGGACGTCTGGACGGCGGCGGCGGAGCGGGCCGATGCCCTGCGCGGCCTGCTGCCGGCCATGAGCACGTCGCCGGCTGGGGCGCTCCTCCCCGTGGACCAGGTCCTCGCGGCCCTGCGGCCCTACCGGGCGCTCGTCTATTTCGAGGCCCGGGACGAGGTCTGGCTGCTCGACGTCGACCGGGGAGCGGTCCGGCCGCGGCGGCTCGGCGCCACGTCCCAGGTCAATCGTCTGATCGACCGCCTGTCGGCCGCGCCGGACGACGCGGCCCTCGCGGAGACGCTCGGCGGCCTCCTCCTGCCGCCGGACCTTCGGCTTGCGCGCGGCTCCACCCTGCACATCGTTCCCGACGGCGCCCTCGTGCGCCTCTCCTTCGCTGCGCTGCGCCGGGCGGGCCGCTGGCTGGTCCAGGACCATGCCGTGGTCTACGCGCCCGCGCTCAGCGCTCTGGCCGGGTCCGGACGCGCTGCGGCGATGGGGCCGCCGGTGGTGCTCGCGGACCCCCGCGGCGACCTTCCGAACGCGGCGACCGAGGGGCGGGAGGTGGCACGGCTCCTCGGGACCGCGCCGCGTCTGGGCTCGGCCGCGACGGCGCATGCACTGGAAGCGGCGGCCGGCGCGCGGGTGCTCCACGTGGCCGGGCACGCGGGCCAGGGTCCCGGCGGTCCCTGGCTGGAGCTGGCCGACCGCAACGTCGCGCCGGCCGCGATTCTGGCCGCGAGCATCCGGCCGCGGCTGGTGGTCCTCGCCAGCTGCGCGTCGGGATCTCCCGCCGGCCGAGGCCTCTGGGGCTCGCCGGGCGCCGCGTTCCTGGCAGCCGGCAGCGAGGGGGTCCTGGCCTCCCTCGGATCGGTCGAGGACCGCGCCGTGCGCGACTTCGTGCTCCGTTTCTACCGCGAGGGCGGCGCCGCCGATCCCGCCGGAGGGCTGGCCCGCGCGCAGCGGGCCTTCCTCGCCGCCGGCCGGCCGCCATCCTCCTGGGCGCCCTTCGTGCTGATGGGCCGCCCGACCCTTTGAAAGGAGGGTGAGATGAGTCTCCGTCCCCTGTCCGCCACTGCCCTGATCGCCCTCGCCGCCTTCGTCCTTGGCCTGGCCGCCGGAGGCCGGGTTCCCCGTGAAGCTGCGGCCCAGACCGAAGCCGCCGTCGCCCCGACGGCCAGGCCCGAAGGCCTCGATTGGAAGAGCGATGGGAAATTCCTGACCATCACGAACGTTGCCCAAGCTCCCTATCTCGTGGAGGTCCGGCTGAAGAAAGGGGCCGCCGCGCTCTCGCCGCCCCTCGCGGTCCGGCCTGTCGGCAGCTTGCGGGTCCCCCTGCGCGATCTCGACAGCGTGGGCATCTATCGCATCGAGGCGGCTGCCTTGTGCGGTCCCCGGGACTGCCGGCCCTGCCGGCTCGGCGACTGCCCGATTCCGCCGCGGCCCCCGTTCCTGACGCGGGACTCGCTCGCGACCCTGTACGCGAAGCCCTGAGGGTGTAACAAAAGTGCCGTCGGCGCCACCATACGGTGGAGAGCGCCATGGCCGACACCCGCGAGATCGCCCTGACCCTGCCACTCCGGCCCGCCGCGCCGCGGACCGGAGCGGCGGTGCCGTACGGCGAGCGGGAGATCCTCGCCGCCCTGGAGCGCGGAGACCGGGACCTGGCGCTCCGCCTCTTGATGCGCGACTATGGATCGGCGGTCTACCGCTACTGCCGCCAGATGCTCGGCGAGGGGGATCTGGCGGACGAGGTCCATCAGATGACGTTCGTCCAGGCGTATGAAGGGATGGCACGGTTCGCCGGCCGGTCCTCTTTGCGGACCTGGCTGTTCGGCATCGCCCATCACCGCTGCCTCGACGCGCTCAAGATCAGCCGCCGGCGCGAGAAGCGGTTCCCGCCGCTGGACGGCCTCCCCGACCGCCCCGCCGCGGCGGAGACCGCCGAAGACCGCCTCGCCACCCGCTCCCGGGTGCGCGCCCTGGAGCGGTGCCTGCGGGAGCTGGCGCCGCGGGTCCGCGCCGCCGTCCTGCTGCGTTTCCAGCAGGGCGTCACCTACGAGGAGATGGCCCGCCTGGAAGGGGAGCGCGCGCCGACGCTGCAGGCCCGGGTGGCCCGCGCCCTGCCGGTCCTCCGGCGCTGCCTGGAGGGCAAAGGGTGGCCGCTGTGACCCGCTGCGAGCGCTTCGAGACCGAAGGCCTGATCCTCCTTGAAAGGGGAGAGCGCCTGGACGGGCACTTCGCCACCTGTCCGGACTGCCGCGAGGCGCGCGCCGCCTACGAGCTCCTGCGGGAGCAGATCGCGGAGGCCGGTGCGGACGACGAGCCGCCGGCCGACTGGCAGGCGCGCGTCCGGGAGCGCATCGAGCAGCGGCGCCGCCGGCCGCTCTGGGGCTGGGTCCTGGCGCCGCTGGGAGCGGCGGCCCTGGCGGCAGCTCTCTTCTTCGCCGTGCCACGGATCCCCACCGCGCCTTCGCTGACGCAGGAGATCGCTCCAGGCGCCGCGGTCCACCGGTCCGCCTCCGCCGCGCCAGGCGACCGCCTGGTCCTGCGCGCCGAGACCGCGGGTGCTCCGCACGGGGAGCTGCGCGTCTACAGAAACGGCCGCGACCTTCTCCTGCGCTGTCCCGGCGACTCGTCCTGCCGTCGCGAGGGGAGCGAGCTTCGCGTCACCTGGACACTCCCGTCGGCCGGCACCTATCAAGCCGTGCTCGTTCTGGACGATGAGCCTCTGCTGGCGCCCGCCAAGAGTCTGGACGCCGACGCCGGCGCCGCGTTCGCTCAGGGCGCGCAGGTCCTGCTCGGAGACGAGATTTCCGTTCGTTAGCTTTCGACACCGCAATCCGTTTGTTGTGGAAACCGGGTGGGCGTCGCCTCAGGGGAGACGTCCGGGAGGCGAGGCTCGATTGTCCGAGCCGCCGGCTCCGGGCGCAAGGAGAGATTTTCATGAGACCTCGCCGCCCCTGTTCCCTTCCGTTTACGTTTTTGGCCTTTCTTTTTCTCGTGTGCGCGGGAGCCGCGCGGGCCGGTGAAATCGTCGACGGCAACAATCCGCCGACCGTGCGCAACAACATGCACAGCTGCCCGCCGGGGTACATCCTTACGGGCGTCCACGTCAACAACAACCAGCTGCTTTGTACCGGCCAGTTCGAAAACGGTCAGAGCAACCTGACCGTGAACGAGATCGTCGATTCCGGAGGCGCCAACGCGTGGCCGCCCGACGCGGAAACCCGAGCCGCTCACAACTACACCGGCTCTGCGATGCATTGGTGCGGCCCCAACCGGTTCATGACGGGCGTCCACGTCGCGAACAACGCATTCAATTGCTCCGAATTCGCGTCCGGGAGCAGCCGCAACTACACGAACCGCCTCGGCCATCTCGTGGTGGACACCAGCACCGTCCGCAACGGGATGCACGCCTGCCCCCGCGGCACGGTGCTCGTCGGAGCACATTTCGGAAACAACGCATTCCTGTGTGCCGAGCTCCCCTTCTGCGAGGACACGAGCCACTGTCCGGGCTCTTCGGACGTATGCGAATTTTCCAGCGTCAACTGCCCCGGATGCATCGGTCCGGTCACCGGAGTCTGCCGGCGCCAGGGCCAGCTCTCCTTCCGGGAAGACAACGGCTGCTTCGCCGACTTCGTCGGATCGCTCACGGACCGATCGCAAAACGTCGCCAACTTCACGAGCCAGCCGGGATTCACCAACGACGAGGCGCGCTCTCTCTCCCTCTCGAACGTCCGCGCCGGCACCATCATCCGTGTGTATGACGACTCGACCGGAGCGACCAGTGACGACTGGACCCAGATCTTCGCGAAAAGCACCGTCACCGCCTGCGTCGGCACGTTCCAGTCCTCGTTCGAGGATGCGTCCCTGCGGGTCGAGCACCATCGGGTCGACAACCTCGACGGCAAGGTGTCACGGGTCGATGTCCGTTCCGCCATGATCGACTTCGCCGGCAGGTGCCTCGACGTGAACATGAACAACAACGCCGCTCAGATCTTCGACTGCCATGCCGGTCCCAACCAGAGCTGGATTTATGAGGTGGACGGCGAGATCCGCGGCGTCAACAATCTCTGCCTGGAGGCGAACAGCTCGGAAATCCACACCTGGCCGAACCTCACCGCGGGACAGGTGCGCCGCGCGGCCGTCCGGGTGGCGAACTGCACCGGCTCGGTGCACCAGAAGTGGACGGTCACCGAAGCAGGCCAGATCCGCATGTTCGCGGACATGTGCCTGGACATCGTGGGTGGAACGAGCCAGAACAACGCGGCCGTGCAGATCTATCCCTGCCACGGCGGGCAGAACCAGCGCTGGGTCAGCTCGTTCTAGGATCCGCCGCGCCCACCGCCGCGAGCGTCCGTTCGATCTGGGCGACGTGCTCGAGCGTGTGGGCGCGGAGGATGATGGCGAAGGCTTTCCAGTCGAAGTCGTCGACCCACTCGACCGGCGTCAGGCTGCCGTCCTCCGCACGGATTTTGACCACCATGACGACGGGAGCCCGGGCCGTCAGGGGGGTCTCGTCGGAGGCGCCGTCGAGGATCGCCAGGAGCTGGCGATGAACCCCGGAGAGCTCCCGGACGAGGCTTGGCCAGGGGCGGCCGAGCGGATCGGCGGAGAGGAGGCTCGCCGGGATCGGTCCGCCCTCGGGCCAGTGCCCGCGGACGAGCTCGCGGAGTGAGTCGACCGCGGGCCGGTGGCTCTCGACGAGGTGATCGACGATCTCGTGGATGGACCACCGGTCCGGTGCGGGGCGGATGCGGACCACCCTCTCGGGAAGAGACGCGAGAAGCCCTTCGAGCTTCGCGAACGTCCCGCTGAGGCGCTGGCGGATGGAGTCCACCGAAGCTTCCGTACCCTTCTCGCGGGCATAGCGCAGGGCGGCGTCCTGTTCGGGGCGGAGGGGCGTGGCGGGTGTCGTGCTCATGGAGGCGATCTTATGCCAGCTTTACGATAGACTCGCCCATATGCCGGAACCCAAGACGAGACCGACGAGCCATTCGGTGCCGGGTTTTCTCGAGTCGATTCAGGATGAGAGAGTCCGCCGGGACTGCTGGACTCTGGTCGACATCATGAAGACCGCCACCGGTGCGGAGCCTCAACTGTGGGGTTCCAATATCGTGGGCTTCGGCAGCTACCGGATGAAGTACGCGGACGGCCACGAGACCGATTGGATGCTGATCGCCTTCTCTCCTCGGAAGTCCAACGTCACACTCTACGTCGCGCAGGGCTTCGCAGGCTGCGATGAATTGATGGCACAGCTTGGGAAGCACACCTGCGGCAAGTCATGCCTGTACATCAAGCGGCTCGCGGATGTTCACCTGCCGACTCTCACGACCCTTGTGCAGTCTTCCGTCGCGCACATGCGCGCTCTGCATCCACCATGTTAGAATAAGGTTGATGGAGCCCATTCGTGATCCCCAGGTTCTCGCTCGCGCCCGTGCGGCGTTCGACCTGTGCGAGACGGCTGAACAGATGATGCGGCAGAATCTCCGGCGCCGGCATCCCCAGGCGAGCGAGGAGGAGATCGGGCTGCGCTTCAGGGCGTGGCTGGAGAAGCGTCCGTACGCGCCTGAGACTGAGGAAACTGGACCTCGTTGACTCGCCTCCAGAAAGCCCTGATCCGGTTGGATACCGACCTCCGGGCCGGCAAGCTTCAGACGAGCTGGGCGAGGCTCCGGTGCTCGTACAGGAATCGAGACGATGGTCCCCGGGTCGGGCCGCTCCAGCTTGTGCGCGACGCAGGTGTCGAAATCGGCGTCGGCCTGCTCGCTGAGCCAGACCTTGGCCATGCCGCTGCGGCGAGCTCGGCGATCTGGCTGAGTCGCTGGTGGTTTCGCGGTCGCGCTCGCCTAGGCAGGATCGCCGACTCTGGGCGGCCGCGCGGGCGGCGGCCGAACGTCTATACTCTCCTCCAGGAGACCACACCTCTTGAGCGCCGCCTGGGAAGAGCATTTTGCCGAGCTCGCCGAGCTCAGTGAGGCCGAACGCGCCAGCCGTCTCGAGGAGCTGAAGCGCGAAAATCCGGACCTCGCTCGCCAGCTGCGGGAGCGGCTGGCCGCGGATTCCGCAGCCGAGCGTGTTTTTTAGCTATAGCCACTTCGATAAGGCCTTTGCCCGACGTCTTGCTCAGGACGTTAAGGCTTGCGGCCATCGCGTTTGGATTGATGAGGGCCAGATCTACATTGGAGATTCGCTAGTCAAGAAGATCGGTGAGGCTCTTAAAACCGTCGACTACGTAATGGCGATTCTCTCTTCGCGCTCAGTACAGAGCGAATGGGTTCAGAAAGAATTGGAGATAGCTATCAACCGAGAGATCAATGGAAGGGATGTCGTTGTCCTGCCGGTGTTGATCGAAGATGTCGAGATGCCGATTTTTCTCAATGGAAAGCTGTATGCCGATTTTCGAAACGCGGAAGGCTATCCAGATGAATTAAAGAAGCTTTTGGCGAGCATGAAGCGAGCACCAAAAATCAACTCAGCACCGACCATTGAAGAGGATGAACAGACCGAGGTACCTGAGAAAATCCAGCGTATCTGTTTACCGGGGCTGGCGCCGGCAGCAGGTCTTTGCAGGAGGGTGGTCGGGGACTGCGGAGAATTGTACTGAAAAGAGCGATCGAGTTGAGCCCACGCTGCTGAGAGGTCCGCAGAAGGCTCATCAAGATGGATTGTGCGTCAGCCCCTT
>DATFPH010000211.1:0-30251 GCA_035264905.1 Thermoanaerobaculia bacterium | reverse complement strand
CTCTCGTAGCGCTGCCGGAAGAAGGGGACGGCAACCGTCTGGAAGAACCGCGCGTCATCATCCCCCTCGACGAAGAGGAAGAGCTGTCTATACGCCATGCCCGACGCCCAGAAGGTTCTGGACGTACAGCTCGTCCACTCCCAGGTCGTTCTCCAGGAAGACCTTCAGCTCTGCGCTCTCTGCCGGGCGGGTGACATGCGAAAATCCCTGATCATCCCGGTGGACCAAGAGGAGATCCGCGAGATCGGCGTGCTTGACCAGCTCCGGATGATGAGTCGTGGCGATGATCTGCTTCTTTCGGGACGCATCCTCGATCATACGGGCAAGCTTTGAAATGAGATGAGGGTGAAGGTTGCGCTCTGGCTCTTCGATAATCGTGATTGAGGCCGGATGGAAGTACAGGGCAAGGATCAGGGCCGCAAGATGGATGGTGCCATCTGACAGGAAGGATGCGGGAAGGGCTCTCTCCGAGAAGAGCTCCTTGGCGGAAATGAGCACCGACTTGTCCGCAAAGCGCTCGACGTCCAAGTCTTCGATGAAAGGGAGAACATCTCGAACCAGATGGATGAAGGTCGCGCGATCTTTCGGATCTTGCAGGAGATTGCGCAAGACGAGAGCCAGATTGCTGCCGTCGGGCTCGAGATAAGCTCTGCCACTGATGGGTGCGGCTTTCTTCGGCAACTTGGGATCTAGATCGAAAATCGAGATTTCGTTGGCCGGTAGAAAGGACAACAGAGACCGAACGGATAGATCCAGGTTGGGAAGAAGATTCGGGAGAACCTCCTCAGAAATAACTTCGAATCCTGGGCTTGTGGAGGTGGCAGCAAGCTCCAGTGTGTAGGTGGAGGTCTCCAGACCTGCCTCCGGGATGATGTCCAGCTTGAAAGAAGCCTCCAGAGTAATCGGCCGGGAAGGGCCAATCTGTAGGTTCGTGAGAAACTCCATCCCCCCTTGTAGAGAAATCGCGTTCTCCAGCCCCTCCACCGCGATGTCCCGTAGGAACCGGAAGATCTCTAGGAAGTTCGATTTCCCTGCCGCGTTGCCTCCGACCACGATATTCAGCGGCCGCAGCTCCACTTCTAGCTGATCGAAGCTCTTGAAGTTGGAAACTTTGATCCGGGTGATCGCCATCGCGCCTCCAGTCTACTTCAACCCGGCGGCGGCTGGCGCCGCCAACGCTTGTGCCACCAGACCCACTGCTCGGGCCGTCGCCGCACCTGCTCCTCGATCTTCGCGGTCATCAGCGCCGTGGCTTCCCGCGGGTCCTGCGGCAGGTCGAGTGGCGGAAGGAAGCGGATGAGGTGGTTGCCGCCGGGGCGGCGCTCGATGAAGGAGGGGATGACGTTCGCCTTCTGGCGCAGGGCGATCTCCGCCGCTCCCACCGGCGTGAAGGCGGGACGGCCGAAGAAGGGGACCCAGACGCCGTCGACCTTGGTGTCCTGGTCGATCAGCATGGCGAGCGCGCCGCCTCCGCGCAGGACCTCCAGGAGCTGGCGCGGCGCGCCGCGGGTGCCGCGGGCGATGGTGGTGGTTCCCAGATGGCTCCGCAGATCCACCAGGAGCTTCTGGAGCCCGGCGTCGTCGAGGGGCCGGGCTACGGCGGCCGGCGGGACGCCCCCGTCGTGGAGCGCCGTGCCGATCAGCTCCCAGTTGCCGCAGTGGCCGGTGAGGATCAGGATCGAGCGGCCCGAGGCCTTGGCTGCGGCGACGTTCTCCCACCCCTCGATGTCCAGGTGCCGCAGGATCTCCTGGCGGCTGCGTTTCAGGAAGTGGAGGAGCTCCGCGAGGTTCATGCCGGCGGAGAGGAAGCTGGCGCGGGCGATGCGGGTGCGCTCTTCCTCGGGGAGCTCGGCGAGCGCGAACGACAGGTGCTCCAGCGCACGCCGGCGGTCGCGACCGCTCAGGCGCCAGCCGAGCCGCCCCAGAGCGCGGCCGAGCGCCAGGGCCACGCGGTGGGGGAGGAGCCCGAACAGGAAGACCAGGGTGCGGACGGTGACCGGCAGGAGCATTGCGCGCAGCCGGCTGAAGCGCCGGCGGGGCTCCCCGGCGGCCGGGGCGGAGCGGATGACGCGGAGCTTCTCGCTCAATCTTCCGTCAGGAATGGAGCGATCACGTGGTCCCACTCTCCGCGCGCCCGCAAAACGAATTCGCACATCTCCCGCACCACGCCCTTCCCCCCGTGGCGCTGAAGCACCTTGTGCACCCGCTCGCGCACCTCGGCCACCGCGTCAGCCGGGGCGAAGGAAAGGCCGCAGCGCAGGAGCACCGGCAGGTCCAGGAGGTCGTCCCCCATGAAGGCCACCTGGCCAGGGGTGATCTTTTTGGCGGCGATGAACTCTTCGAAGGCCGGTTTCTTGTCGGAGCGGTCCATGATCAGGGCGTCGATCCCGAGCTCGCCGGCCCGGTAGCGCAGGGCCTCGCTGATCCGGCCGGAGAGGATCCCCACCTTGAGCCCGGCCTTCTGCGCCAGCTTGAGCCCCAACCCGTCGCGGACGTCGAACATTTTCCATTGCTCCCCGTCGGGACCATAGACGAGACGGCCATCGGTGAAGACGCCGTCCACGTCGAAGAGGAGCCACGTGAGGCCCCGGGCTCGCTCGCTCAAGTGCTCGTCGGTCAAAAGTAGGGTCAGAACAGCTCCAGCTTCCAGAGGTCGTGCAGGTGGACGATCCCCTCGACGTGCCCCTCCTCGTCGCAGACGAAGAGCGAGGTGATGCGGTGCTCCTCCATCACGTGGAGGGCTGCCGCGGCGAGCTCGCTGCCCGGGATCGTTCGCGGGTTCCGCGTCATGCACTCGCCCGCGGTGTGACGCAGGAGGCTCTCGTCGGTCGCGAGGAGCCGCCGCAGGTCGCCGTCCGACACGCAGCCCACGAGCTTGCCGTCCGCGTCGGTCACCGCGGTGATGCCGAGCTTCTTGCGCGACATTTCATAGATGGCTTCGCGCATGGGCGTGTCGGTCGCGACCACCGGCAGGGCCTCCCCTTTGTGCATGAGCTGCTCGACCTTGAGGAGGCGCTTGCCAAGCCGGCCGGCAGGATGGAGGAGCGCGAAGTCCTCGCGGGTGAAGCCGCGCGCTTCGAGGAGAGCCATGGCCAGGGCGTCGCCGAGGGCGAGCGTGGCCGTGGTGGAGGCCGTGGGAGCCAGATCCAAAGGACAGGCCTCGCGGTCGATCGCTACCGGCAGGTGAAGGTCCGCATGGCGCGCCAGCGGGCTCGCCGCGTTGGCCGTCATCACGACCAAGGGGACGCCCAGCCGCTTGAGGGATTCGACGAGCCGCAGAAGCTCCTCGGTCGTCCCCGAGTACGAGGCGGCCAGGACGACGTCGCCCGGCACGATCATCCCGAGGTCGCCATGGACCGCTTCGGCCGGATGGAGGAAGAACGCCGGAGTGCCGGTCGACGCCAGGGTCGCCGCGATCTTCTGGAGGACGAGGCCGCTCTTGCCCATCCCCGTGCAGACGACCCGGCCGGGACAAGCACGCAGGAGATCGACCGCCCGGTCGAAGCGCTCGTCGAGCTGAGCGACCAGCCCCGCGACCGCCGCCGCCTCCGTCCGCAGCACCTCGGCGGCGACCTCGCGAGAGGACCGTGCATGGTCTCCCCCTCTCCCGGTGGACGGGGGGGCGATGGGAGAGGGGGCCGGGGGGTGAGGTCTCAAGGCCGCGCCTCCGCCACGAGGGTCTTTCTGAGCCCCAGAAGCGACCGCAACAAAGCCTCCGCCCGCTCCGGAGGAAGCTGCACCGCGCTGTCCGACAGCGCCCGCTCCGGGTCCGGATGAATCTCCAGAAACACCCCGTCCGCCCCCGCCGCGATCGCCGCGCGCGCCAGCGGCTCGGCGAAGCGGCGCTGGCCGCCGCTCTCGGTACCGCCGCCGGGGAGCTGCAACGAGTGGGTGACGTCGTAGATCACCGGGATTCCCTCGTCCTGCAGCATCGCGAAGCTGCGCATGTCGACTACCAGGTTGTGGTAGCCGAAGCTGGCGCCCCGTTCGGTCACGGTCACCTTGTCGTTGCCGGCGCTCCGCGCCTTGTCGACGATCTTGCGCATGTCGTCCGGCGCCATGAACTGACCTTTCTTGATGTTCACGGCGCGGCCGGTGCGCGCCGCGGCCACCACGAGGTCGGTCTGGCGGCAGAGGAAGGCCGGGATCTGCAGCACGTCGCAGACCTCGGCGGCCGGCGCGCACTGCTCGGGCTCGTGGACGTCGGTGAGCACGGGCAGGCCGGTCTCCTCTTTGACCAGCCGCAGCACGCGCAACCCCTCCTCCAGGCCCGGACCGCGGAAGCTCCCGAGGGCGCTGCGGTTCGCCTTGTCGAAGGAGGACTTGAAGATCAGGCCGACGCCGAGCCGCTCCGCCATGGCGGCGAGCGTGTGGGCCGTGTCGAGGACCAGGTCCTCGCTTTCGATCACACACGGCCCGGCGACGACCGGCAGGGAGTCCCCCCCGATCACGATGCCGGGAGCCAGCTCGACAGGTTGGACCGTCATCTCCGCCCTGATCAGCCCTGGAGCTGGACCTCGGAAGGCACCTCTTCGGGGACCTCCCGCTCGACCGAGGCCGGGCCTTCCGACACCGCTCGCGGCGCCGGAGGCGGCAGAGTTTCCCCGTGCAACCGCTGCTTCTGGTATTGCAGCGCGGCGGCGATGTAGGAGACGAAGAGCGGGTGCGGCTCGGTCGGCTTCGACTTGTACTCGGGATGGAACTGGCAGCCCAGGTACCAGGGGTGGTCCGGCAGCTCGACCATCTCGACGAACTTGCCGTCGGGCGAGAGGCCGGAGATGATCAGGCCGTTCTCCTTGAGCGCCGGCAGGTACTTCTGGTTGACCTCGTAGCGGTGGCGGTGGCGCTCGCTGATCTCGGCCGCGCCGCCATAGATCCGGCGCGCGAGCGTCCCGTCCTGCAAGCGGCAGGGGTAGGCGCCCAGGCGCATCGTGCCGCCCAGCTCCTCGACGCCGAGGAGGTCGCGCAGCTTGTAGATGACCGCCGCGTCCGTCTCCGGATCGAACTCCGACGACGTGGCCTCCTTGATGCCGCAGACGTTCCTGGCGTACTCGATCACCATGCACTGCATCCCCAGGCAGATGCCGAAGAAGGGGACGCGATGCTCGCGGGCATAGCGGATGGCGCGGATCTTCCCTTCGGTGCCGCGCCTCCCGAAGCCGATGGGCACCAGCATGGAATCGACCTCGAACAGCTCGCGCGGCCAGTTGCCCCCCTCGAGCTGCTCCGCGTCGATATAGACCAGCTCGACCGCCGCGTCGTTCGCGATGCCGCCGTGAAGCAGGGCCTCGTTCAAGCTCTTGTAGGAGTCCGGAAACTCCACGTACTTGCCGACGATGCCCACCCGCACCCGGTTGTGCGGGTTCTTGATCCGGGCCACCAGGCTCTCCCAGCGGGAGAGGTCGCGGTCGTAGTGCGGCAGGTTGAGCAGCTCCAGGAGGATGTCGTCCAATCCCTCGCGGGTGAACATCAGGGGAACTTCATAGATCGTCGGCACGTCGCGCGCCGCGATCACCTGCCGGGGATCGACGTTGCAGAAGAGGGCGATCTTCTTCTTCATGTCCTCGGGCAGGGCGCGGTCGACGCGGCAGAGGACGATGTCGGCCGAGATGCCGATCTCGCGCAGCTCGCGGACCGAGTGCTGGGTCGGCTTGGTCTTCAGCTCGTCGGCGGCGGCGATGTAGGGGACCAGCGTCAGGTGGATGTTGACCGCGTTGCCGCGGCCGATCTCCTGGCGGAACTGGCGGATCGCTTCCAGGAAGGGGAGGGACTCGATGTCGCCGACCGTGCCGCCGATCTCGACGATGACCACGTCGTGGTCGTCGGCCACCCAGCGCATCTTCTCCTTGATCTCGTCCGTGATGTGCGGGATGACCTGCACGGTCTTGCCCAGGTAGTCGCCGCGGCGCTCCTTGTTGATCACCGACTCGTAGATCTTGCCGGTCGTGTAGTTGTGGCGCTTGCCGGTCACCGTGTGGGTGAAGCGCTCATAGTGCCCGAGGTCGAGATCGGTCTCGGCGCCGTCGTCGGTGACGAAGACCTCGCCGTGCTGATACGGGGACATGGTGCCGGGATCGACGTTGATGTACGGGTCGAACTTCATGACCGTCACCGAGAAGCCCCGGGCTTCGAGGATCGCCCCGACCGATGAGGCGGCCACGCCTTTGCCGAGCGACGAGACCACGCCGCCGGTCACGAAGATGTACTTGGTCGCCATTGTTCAATCTCCTCCCAGCAAACGCTCGGCTCGTTCCAGATCTTCCTGTGTGTCGACGCCCGGCGAGCCCCTCTCGACCCGCAACACGCGGATCGGAATGCCGTTCTCCAGCGCCCGGAGCTGCTCGAGCGACTCGCTCTGCTCGAGGGGCGTCGGAGTCAGGCCGGCGAGGCGGAGCAGGGCGTCGCGTTGATAGCCGTAGATCCCCAGATGCTTGAGCGGCGGAAAGCCCCCCTCCTGCCGCGGATATGGAATCCGCGAGCGGCTGAAGTAGAGGGCGTAGCCGGCGAGGCTCAGGACCACCTTGACCGCGTTCGGATTGTCGAGCTCCTCGGGCCGGGCCTCCGCCGCCAGGGTGACCAGTGGGTCTCCCGGGTACTCGGCGAGGTGCCGCGCCAGGGCCGAGACGCCCTCGGGATCGATCAGCGGCTCGTCCCCCTGGACGTTCACCACCGCCGCGGCGTTCCACTGCCGCGCCGCCCAGGCGATGCGGTCGGTACCGCTGGCGCAATCCTCCGGCGTCATCTCCCAGACGCCGCCGAAGGCCTCGACGGCCCGGGCGATGCGCTCGTCATCCGTGAGCACCACCACGCGGTCGAGCCCGCGGGCCCGCGCCACCCGCTCGTAGACGTGCTCGATCATGGGCCGGCCTGCGATAGGCAGCAGGGGTTTCCCAGGGAGCCGCGTCGATCCGTAGCGAGCCGGGATCGCTCCCACGATACCCGTGCCGCGGAGGGCCGTGGAGGGGGGAGCGTCGGTGGGGTGCACGGCCTAATCTAAAGCGAAGGACGGAGGAGTGTCAAACCGGGTAAGATTCGCGGCCGGTCCTTATGACGAAGCAATCCACGCTCCCGCTCCTCGCGCTTCTCCTCTTGCTCGGCGCCTGTGGTCCCGCGCGACCTTCGGGCGAGACCCGGTTCCTTCTCGACGGCGACCATGCGCCCGACGTGCTGACCGAGCGCAAGGACATCTCCAACCCGCCGGCGCTCGGAGGGAACCGCTTCCTCTCCGGCTGGTGGCCCTGGAAAGAGGGGGGAACGCTGGTCCTGTCGCCCATCACGCCCGAGGCGCGGATGGAGATCGTCCACCTGGAGCGCCGGGAGCGGACCCTCGTCCTCGATCTGCTCCAGGAAGCGGCGGCCCAGGGGCGCAAGGTGCGGGTCACAGCCGACGGCCGCGACCTCGGCGCCTTTCCGCTGACCGATCCGGTCGAGATCCCGCTGCCGGCCGACCTGCCGCTCGGCCGGGTCCCTCTGAAGATGTCGTTCGAGGAGGGCTCGCGCGGCGTGATCGCGGCGGCGGTGCGGCCGATCCTGGCCGAGGGGAAGGTGAGGCGCTGGAAGACGGACCTCATCCAGTCCGGAACGTCCGCGGTCGATCTGGTGCGGCCGGTTTCCGGCGGCGAGACCCTGGTCGGCTCGTTCATCCCGCCGACCGACCCGAAGCCGGGGCAGCGGTTCGACCTGGTGATCACGCGGGAGGACGGCTCGCCGATCCGCCGTTTCACCTGGGCTCCCAGCTTCTGGAACCGCCTGCGCGGCACGCGGTCGTTCTCCTACAGGATCGGCAACGTGCAGGGGTTCATCCGGGTGCGGCTGTGGGCGCACGGCGTGGGGCCGGCGGGGCGCTGGAAGGAGCTCCGGCTGGTGGGGGGTGAAGGGACGGAAAGGACTCAAGGGACACCAAGGACTCAAAAGAAGGAAAAAGCAGAGCCTCCGCGGCTGGTGATCCTCTACGTGAACGATGCTTTGCGGGCGGACACGGTGGGAGCGCTGGGAGGCCCGCCGGGGATCTCGCCCACCTACGACCGGCTCGCCCGCGAAGGGCTGCTCTTCCGCGCCCATCGCAGCGTGGCGCCGAACACCCTCCCCTCCACCAAGGCGCTGTTCACCGGCCGCACGTTCGTGTCGCGCGGCGGCTGGAAGCTGGAGCCGGAGGACGGCACGACTCTGGCGGAGATGTTCCGCGCCGCCGGGTACCACACGGGCCTGTTCTCGGGGAACGTCTACGTGGGACCGTCCTACAAGACCGACCGGGGGTTCGAGCACGTGGCCGAGGAGGTGCAGATCGACGGTCTGATCGGCGGTGCGCCGGCGGTCATCCACGCCGCGTACAACGACAACGCCGAGCAGGCACATGCTGCGGCGCTGGCCTGGCTGCGGACTCTCCCCCCCGGCGAGAAAGCCTTCCTCTACATCCATACGATCCATCCGCACAACCCCTACGATCCGCCGGAGCCGTTCCGCACGCGCTTCACCCAGGGCATCCCGTCGACCATCGACGGCAGCACGCCGACGCTGACCGGGATCAAGGCGCAGCGGGTGGTGCCGAACGACGCGGACAAGCGCCGGCTGCGCGGCCTCTACCAGGGCTCGTTCTCGTACAACGACGACCAGCTCGGCCGCTTCCTGGCCCAGGCCGCGGCCTTCGCCCGCCCCGAGGAGACCCTGGTGACGCTCACCGCCGACCACGGCGAGGAGATCTTCGAGCACGGCGGCGTGCTCCACGGCTTCACGGTCTACGAGGAGATGCTGCGCATCCCGCTGGTGCTCTGGGCGCCGGGCCGTCTCCAGGCCGGCGAGGTCTCGGCGCGAACCGACACGCTGGACGTCCATGCGACGCTGGTCGAGCTTTGTGGCCTGAAGCCGCCGAAGGATCATCCGGCGGAGGGGCGGTCGCTGCTCGCCGTATCGCGCGACGAGGGCGACGGAGTGGAGGAGGACGTCCGTCTCGCCGCGGGCTCCAGCGTGAAGGGCGGCATCTACGCGGCCTACGCCGGGCGCTGGAAGCTGATCTGGGCGCCGCGGGTCGGGATCGGCTGGGGTCTGGGCGACGGCGCGGGCCGCTCGCGCGATCCCGAGTACCTGTTCGACCTGAAAGCGGATCCGCGCGAAACCAAGAACCTCGCCGGCCAGGGAGACCTCGCCGCCGCCTGGCTCCGCTCCCGCCTCCTCGCCTGGATCGAGCACAACCGCCAGGATGAGGAAGAGCCGGCCGGAAGCCAGGCGGTGAACCCGGAGACGCTCAACAAGCTGCGGGCGTTGGGGTATGTGAATTGAGAGTCGATGTGCCGTTGCAGCCGCGGGCGCTGTGCGACCTCCGCGAGCTCGTCGAGGAGGGGTTGGCTGATCAGGACAAGGAACTTGCCGGCTCGCCAGGCTTCCAGCACCGGCAAGGTGGTGGGACCACCGAGGAGCGCACGAATCCACAGATTGGTGTCGACGACGATGCGTGGCTTCATGCGGGCCGGGTGGCGTTGCGCACCGCCCGCACTTCGCGGTCGATGTCGAGATCTGTGATCTCTGGAACGGGAGCTCGCGCGGCCAGCTGCTCGATCAGATCTTTGAACCGAGCATCGATCTCCGCCTCTGCCAAAGCCTGGGCCACGCGGGCTCGGGCCCGCTCATCGAGGCCCTGGATAACGGCGAGAAGCTCTTCGAGATCGAGCGTCTTCATGGAGCTATTCTACCTAACAAGCTGCGGGCGTTGGGGTACGTGAATCAGGTGCTGTACGAAACGCAGGTCGAGAATCACCCTGGGCAATCAGCGCCCTCCAGAAATATGTCGAGACTCTATCGACAGTCTCGACCTCTGTGAGCTCGGCGGCGGGAAACGAAGAGAAATAAGTCGAGACTGGGGAAAAATAAGTCGAGAGTATCTCCTTGGAGGTCGAGAGTAAGCCGCCATTGGTCGAGAGTTGACGCCTGGTGGTCGAGTCTTGCGGCTCGCGCATTGCCTCGCTCGGCACGGAGGTCGAGTCTTGCTCCCGATTCTCGACCTCCGTATTCTGGGTGGTCCCTGACATCCTTGTGGTCCTCGCCCCTTGCCGGGATATCCTTCCCCCCGTGCCGCCGCCTTCTTCTGCCGAGCCTTCTGTTCGCGCCCGCTGGGAGACCGCTCTCGTGCTCGTCCTCGCGGTCACCCTGGGGCTCGGGCTGCTGACGCGGATCGTTCCCGCGCTCGGGGCGCGTCTCACGGCGGCCACCGGGGCGGCGCAGTGGATCTGGGAGAGCCGCGACCGGCGGGACTTTGCGCCGACGGCGTTCTATGCGGTTCGCGACTTCGACCTGGAGACCCTTCCGGAGCGGGCGCGCCTCCTGGCTGCCGCCGATGAGGAGTATGTGCTTTATCTGAATGGCCGCCGGGTCGGCGCCGGCTCCTGGGAACAGGGCTCGCCGCTCGACGTCTACGAGGTCGGCTCCCTGCTTCAGCCGGGTCCCAACCGCCTGGTCGCCGTGCTCCGCAGCGGCCGGGGCGCGGGGGGTTTCCTGCTCAGCCTGGAGGATGGCGAGGGGCGGCAGCTCGCGCGGAGCGACGAGAGTTGGCGCATCGTCCACACCCACCATCCGGGGCTCGTCCGCGGCTGGCTGCCGCTCGCGCGGCGGCCCGAAGATCCTCCTGAGATTCCAGAGAGCGAGCCCGCCTTCTGCTGGGGCCTCCCACCGACCGGAAACTGGGGCCGGCCGGTCGCCGGCGCGCCGCGCCCTCTGCTCTTCGAGATGACGTCCAGCTCCGCGGTCCCCGGGACCGCCGTGCCCAGGGCCAAACTGTCGGAGAAACCGACGCGACAGCTCTTCGATTGGGGGCGGGAGGTCGCCGGGTATCTAATGGTCGAGGTCCGGCCGGAGCCCGAGCTCCAGGTGGGGCTGCTCTTCACCGGCGACGCGCCGCCGGATCCGCGCCGGGACCGGCCGGCGGGCCCCGTCCTCTTGATGCCGCGCGAGCGGGTGTGGCGGGCGGCCCGGCCGGGGCGCTTCCGCTATGCGCTCGTCGTCGGCCTTGCGCAACCCCGGAGCGCGAGCGTGCGGCCGGTCGACGCGGCGGTCCTGCCGCGTCTCATGGCGCGCACGCACCCGCTCGAGGGGGTCTTCGGGATCTCTCCGCCGCCGCTACGAACGCCGGTAGAGGACAAAGTCTGGGGCAAACTCGAGAGCGTCCCGGGCGTCGCTGGGGGGAAAAAACTCTAGCTCGGCCTTGGCCTGGGCCGCGTACCCCTCGGCCATCTCCCGCACCTCTTCGAGCGCTCCCTGGGCGCTCACCACGTCCATGATCTGCTGCGACGACACGCGGTCGAAGCTGCGGTCCTCCAGGACCGTCTCGATCAGGCGCCGCTCGTCGGGCCGCACGCGCGGCAGGAGGAGGATCAGCGGCAGCGTGAGCTTCCCCTCCTTGAGGTCGGAGAGCACCGGCTTGCCGAGCTCGCTCTCCCGGGCGGTGAAATCGAGCAGGTCGTCCACCAGCTGAAAGCAGATGCCCAGGGCGCGGCCGTAGCGGGCCAGCACCGGACCGGCGTCGGTGCGGCGCGGCGGGATCAGGGTCGGGATCGAGCAGGCGGCGGCAAACAGGTGCGCCGTCTTGCGGTCGATGATCTCGAAGTACTCGTCGACCGTGAGGTCGATCGCGCCGAGGCGCTGGAAAGCGAGGAGCTCGCCTTCGGTCATTTTGAGCGTGGCGTTGCACAGGCGCTGGATGACCTCGATCTGGCCGTGGGAGAGGGCCATCTGCATGGCCTTGGTGTAGAGCCAGTCGCCGAGGAGGACCGTCAGGTGGTTCCCCCAGAGATGGTTCAAGGTGGCCTGGCCCCGGCGCAGCGCGGCATGGTCGATGATGTCGTCGTGGATCAGCGTGGCCGTGTGGATGAGCTCGACGACGGCACCATAGGTGACCTCCTCGTCGCCGTCGTGGCCGAGGAGGCGCGCGCAGAGCAGGAGGAGGGCGGGACGGACCCGCTTGCCTCCTCCCTCGGCAATGTAGGCGCCCGCCTGGTGGATGAACGGGACGTCCGAATCGAGCTCACGGCGGAAGATCGCCTCGGTCGCGACCAGCTTGTCCGCCACGAGCTCGACGAAGCGGCCGGGCGTGCGCGGGGGCTCCGGCGCCGGCTGCTCGATGTTGGCGAGGCGGGCGAGAGGTTCGTTGGACATCAGCTTTTGACCGGCTCGAAGGGGACCACCTGCTCCAGGCGGCCGTCCTGGAAGCGATAGACCCGGCCGGCGTCGAAATACCACCAGGAGACCTCGGTCCGCCCCGGGTACTGGACCCGCTCCACCTTGTCGGGCCGCCCCATCTCGTCATAGACCCTGCGCTCGTCGTCGCTCTTGATCGAGGCGAGGAGCTCCCGCAGCTTGGCGACGAAGTCCGCGTTCTTGGCCGGGACGACCAGGGAGGTGACCACGGGGCTGCCACCCGAGAGGCGCTGCGTGACGTCCTCGCGCGCCAGCTCCGCGAGGGTCTCCTTGCGGGCCTTGCGCACCGGCACGCCCACCACCAGCTCGAAATGGTTGAAGTAGCTGTCCCACGGCCATTCGATGGTGAACTGGCCGCGGGCGTCGGTGGCGGCGGAGACGCGGCGGATGTCTTCGGCCTGCGTCCGCCGGAGCTGCCGGATGCTGAAATAGGTGCGGGTCGCCTCGAAAGAGACCCGCACGTCCGGGAGCGGCCGGCCCTGCGGGTCGGTGACCACGCCGGTGAGCTGGACGCGCTCTCCCTGGGAAAAGCGGGCCGCGGCGAGCGGAGAAGCCGCCAGGAGGAGAACCCAGACGAGGGTCCAGACCCACGGCGACCGGACGAGCGAGGGCGTGCGGAATGGGGTGTTCACACCGAGCGATAATTCGTGAAGGTCAGTGGAATGTCGAGGTCCAGGGTCTTCAGCGCGGCGATGACCGTCTGGAGGTCGTCCCGGTTTTTACCGGAGACGCGGACCGTGTCTCCCTGGATGGCGGCCTGGACCTTGAGCTTGCGCGTCTTGATCTCGGCCACCAGCTTCTTCGCGGTCTCCTGGGGGATGCCCTGCTGCAGGGTGATCTTCTGGCGGGCCCGGCTGCCGCTCGCCGGCTCGATCTTGCCATAGCGCAGCGACTTCAGATTGACGTCGCGCTTGACCAGCTTCGTCTTGAGCACTTCCAGCGCCTGGTTCAAGGAGAACTCGTCCGCCGCCTCCACGGTGATCTCTTCTCCCTGGAGGTTGAGCACCGCCGCGGCCTTCTTGAGGTCGTAGCGGTTGACGATCTCTTTCTCCGCCTGATGAAAGGCGTTGCGGACCTCCTGGAGGTCCACCTCGGAGACGATGTCGAAGGAGTTCTCGGCGGCCATTGTCTTTGATCAGATAACCCAGTCCGGCTCAGGCATTTCGCAAGTGCAGTGCGCCCCGGGAGCCAGGCTCATTATACGCGGAACCGGGGTTGAACACGGACGGGCACGGACGAACAAGGACGAGCACGGACGGATGCTGCGGCAAGCCCCCTGTCCGTGGTGGTCTGTGCGTGTCCGTGTTCGTCCGTGTGGGCTCTTTCTCAATCCTCCCAGTTGATTCCGCCGGGCGGAGAGAACTGGCCCTGGCGGGGGAGGCCCTGGTAGCCACCGATCTCGAAGCGGGTGAGGTTCCCCTCGCGGTCATGGTAGGAGACCTGGACGATCCGGTGCGCCGCGGGGTCGATGGTGAAGGTGGCGTCGGTCAGCTCGGTGATCTTCCCCTTGGGGGAGAGGGCGATCTCGACGCGTCCGCCGTCGGCTGCGCGGCTGGTGGCCTGGTAGCGCCCCTTGAGGTCGGAAACGCCCAGGAGGAGCAGGTCGAGGCCCGGCTCGTTCTGGCGGTCGACCCGGTAGCGCCGGCCGCTCTTGTCCTGCGGGTTCCAGGAGTGGGCGACGCCGCCGCACAGCAGGAAGCTCTTGGGATAGGGCTCGTCATAGTCCCAGCGCAGGCAGTCGGGGAGCTGGAGGGCGAGACGCCCGGACTCCTTCTCGCCCGAGGAGAAGCCGGCCGGGATGTACGTCTGGGTGAACTTGGCCCCGGTGGGTCCGGCCTCCACGAGACTGGCGCGCACCCCGTCGAGGAGCGACCAGGGGTCGGGCTGCTGCGCCCGGGCGGCGGACGCCGCGAACGCCACAGCGGCCACAAGTATCGTCAACACCAGCAAATGGTTTCGTCTGCGCATCATTGGTCTTCCTCCACGTGCACCCTCTCGCTGCAAGAAACAGGCAAGGGGGTTGGAAGCTTCCCGGGGGGCCCTCACCCCCGGCCCCTCTCCCGCAAGCGGGAGAGGGGTGAACTGCAAAGTCAGCTCAGCTCTTCGCCAAGAGTCTCAGGACTGAAATCAGGCTCCAGGCCCTTCGCATACGCCGCGCGGGCGAGCTCGGATTGAGATACTCCAGCCATCTCGGCTGCGACACCAAAGGATATGCCTCCGCGCAGATACGAGGCGAGGGCTCGTTCGATCTGCTCTTCTCGTGCTGCAGCTTTCGGGTCAGTCAGCATGGCTCTACTCTAGTACGCTGTCCAACCAGAAGTGGTAGATGGTGCCGCCGAGACCTCACCCCCCGACCCCCTCTCCCATCGCCCCCCCTTCCCCCGGGAGAGGGGGCGCCACCGCCCGGAAAAGGCTGAACCTGAGCGTGCCACGAGGATTCGCAGGGTTTCCCCCTCTCCCGGTGGTGGTGGGGCGATGGGAGAGGGGGCCAGGGGGTGAGGTCTACGGAGCCGGCTCCACCACTCAGTTCTGGAGTGACGCTCTACTAGGGCTGTTCACCCCTCTCCCGCTTGCGGGAGAGGGGCCGGGGGTGAGGGCCTCTTCCCTAATGCCGGAAGTGCCGCACCCCCGTGAGCAGCATCGCGATTCCCTGCTCGTCGGCCGCGGCGATGATCTCGTCGTCGCGCTTGCTGCCGCCGGGCTGGGCGACGGCGGTGATGCCGGCGCGGGCGAGGGCGTCCAGGCCGTCGCGGAAGGGGAAGAAGGCGTCCGAGGCGGCGGCGGTGCCGGCGAGCGGGAGCTGCGCCTTCTCGGTGGCGAGGCGGCAGGAGTCCACCCGGCTCATCTGGCCGGCGCCGATCCCCACCGTCTGGTCGGCGTTGGCCACCACGATGGCGTTCGACTTCGTATAGCGGCAGACCTTCCAGGCGAGCTCCAGGGCCCGCCGCTCCTCGGGAGTCGGCTGCCGGCGGGTCGGACAGGTCCAGGTGGCGGGATCGTCCGGGAACGCGTCCGGCGGCTGCGCGAGGAAGCCCCCGTCGACCGGCCGCAGCTCGACCTCGCCGCTCTCCGGTTGATAGAGGGGGCACTCCAGCACCCGCAGGTTCTTCTTCGCCGCGAAGCGCTCCCGCGCGTCGTCCTTGAAGCCGGGGGCGATCAGCACCTCGACGAAGAGGCCGGCCATGGCTTCGGCGAAGCGGGCGTCCGCCGGGCGGTTCAGGGCGACGATCGAGCCGAAGGCCGAGACCGGATCGGTCGCCAGGGCGCGGCCGTAGGCTTCCGCCAGGTCCGCGCCGCGCCCGACGCCGCACGGGTTGTTGTGCTTGACGATGACGACCGCGGGCTCGTCGAAGAGCGCCACGATCTTGCGCGCGGCGTCGGCGTCCAGGAGGTTGTTCCAGGACAGCTCCTTGCCCTGGATCTGCCGGAAACCGCCGAGCACCCCGCCGCCTCCGCTCCTGGAATAGACCGCGCCTCCCTGGTGCGGGTTCTCGCCGTAGCGCAGCTCCATCGTCCGCTCCAAATCGACCCGCAGCCGGGCTGGGAACCCTTCGTCCTCGGCAGCCTCCGTCCCGTCCTGCCGGGCGAGCCAGGCGGCGATCGCCGTGTCGTAGTCCCGGGTGTGGGCGAACGCCTTGGCGGCGAGACGGCGGCGGAGGGCGTCGGAAACCGTGCCGCCGCCGGAGTCCAGCGCCTCCAATACCGTCGGGTAGTCGTCCGGATCGACGACGACCGCGACTCCCTGGTGGTTCTTGGCCGCGGCCCGGACCATCGCCGGACCGCCGATGTCGATCATCTCCACCGCCTCGTCGAACGAGGCGCCGCCGGCCACGGTCTTCTCGAAGGGATAGAGGTTCACCACCACCAGGTCGATCGGGGTGATGCCGTGCTCCTCGAGCTGCGCGTGGTGCGCGGCGTCGGCGCGCCGGGCGAGGATGCCGCCGTGGATGCGCGGGTGGAGGGTCTTGACCCGGCCGTCGAGGATCTCGGGGAAGCCGGTGACGTCGGAAACGGCGGTGACGGGCACGCCCTCGCGGCGCAGGAGATCGAGCGTCCCGCCGGTCGAGACGACCTCCAGACCGCGGGCGGCGAGGCCGCGGGCGAGATTGGCGGCCCCACGTTTGTCGAACACGGAGATCAGGGCGCGGCGCGCCTGCTGCATGGCCGAAAGCTCCTCTGTCGGTTTCGGAGGTCAGCGGGTGCGCTCGGCCCGCGGCAGGCGCAGGAGGCGTTGACCGCCCACCACGCTCGTCCGCTCGTCGGCGCCCCCCGCCACCAGCCAAATATAGCGCAGGGCCTGGGCGACGTCGGTCACCGCGTGGCTGAAGGAGATCGAGGCGACTCCGAAGGCGCTGGAGCGGTCGTCGAACCGGCCGCGGCCGGATGCGAAGCCGATGCGGCGGTACTCGCGCCCGACCAGCGGATAGAGCTCGCGCCCGCGGCGGAGGGCCTGGTTGAGGAGGGAACCCAGATCCCGCTGGCGCTCGAGCCCGGCCTGGGCGCCGTAGAAGACGAGCGGGAACCGCGGCTCGGCGGTCTCGGCGTAGCGCAGGTAGTCGACGAAGTAGCGCCCCTCGTCGGCGTCCGCCCCGGACGCGGCCAGCGGATTGTTCGCGTCGGCCATGTAGTGGGAGATCACACCCAGCCGCCGCACCACCTGCTCGAAGGGGCGGTGCTGCCGGATGTCCTCGATGGCCGCCTGCACCTCGGCGGAGAGCACCCGGTCGAGCGAGCCCGCGCCGTCCGGGTTCTTCATGTGGCGCCCGGGATCGGAGTCCTGAAAGGGGGCGAGGAGCCCCTCCTCGAAGACCTTCTTGTGCTTGTGGATCTGCCGCGCCAGGTCCGGCGGTGCGAGAGCGGCGGCTTCGCGGCCGATGACGAGCTGGGTGGCCGGCGTCCAGGCCCGGGCCGGGGCGGCGGCGCAGGCGAGCGCACACGCCGCCAGAGCGAAGAGGTGATTCCTGCGTTGCTGCATTTGGCCGTATTGTACCCTTGAGAACCTGCCGGAGGAGCATTTTCTTGTCCAAGCCCGTCCATCGCCTCGACGTCCTCGGCCTCTTCTGCCCGGTCCCCATCCTGCTCGCCGCGCGGGAGATGCAGAAGCTCCAGCCGGGAGACCTCCTGGAGGTGATCGGCGACGATCCAGGCATCCGGGAGGACATGCCCGCCTGGTGCGACCACGCCGGCCACCGCCTCGTCGAGATGGTGGACGAGGAGGAGGGACGCATCCGCTCGCTGGTCGAGAAGGGGCAGCCCCGTCCGCGGAGGAAGCGCTGACGATCCGGTTCGCTCCGCCGGCGATTGCGGTGCCACCCGAGGTGCGCTGGATGCTCCTGCGCGCGTTCGGGCCGCCGGACGCTCCCTTTCCGGAGCCGGTCGATTCCGCCGGAGCGCTGGTGGCGGCGCGCCGCTTCGAGGTCTCTCCGCGGGTCGTGGCCCGCCAGGGGCGGGCGCGGCTCGCGGCCGAGCTGGGCCTCGAAGCGGCGGCCGGGTTCCAGCGCGACCTGACCACGTCCGCGGCCCAGGGGCTCCGCATCGAAGCCCTTCTGCGCGAGGTCGCCGCAGTGGCCGCGGAGCGCCAGATCCCCCTCGTCCTCTTGAAGCTCGCGGCGCTGCAAGCCGCGGGAGTCCTGACGCCGGGAGCGCGGACCGCGTGCGATCTCGACCTGCTGGCGCCGCCGGAGCGGACGGGAGAGCTCCAGGCGGCTCTGCTCGCCCGCGGCTTCCGCTCGTCGGGCCTGCCGGACTCCGAGCACCAGCTCCCGGCGCTCATCCATCCGGCGGGCGGCGTCCTGGAGGTCCACCGGCTGATGCTGGGGGTGCGGCCGGACGCGGGCGGCTCGGCCACGATCGCGGCGCTGGAGAGCGCCGGCTTGCTGGAGCCCGCGCCGGGCCTGCCGGGCTGCTCCCTGCCGGCGCGCGCGGCGCAGATGGCGCACGTGCTCGTCCACGGCATCGGCCAGCACGGCTTCTGGCCCGACTCCTATCCTCTCCTGCGCACTCTGGCTGACCTGATCGACCTCGGCTTCCATCAGGATGAGGCGGAGCCGCTGGCACGGAGAGCGGCCGAGCTCGTCGCCCGCGACGTGGCCGCTGACGAGGCCGAGGCCGTGAAGGACCTCTGCCGCGCCCTCGCCGCGGGAGCCGACCTTCTTTCTGCCCCCTCTCCCGGGGCGGTCCTCCTACGCCACATCCTGGCCGGCCGGCTCGACGCCGACTATGCGGCGTCCCTGCGTCTCAGCTTGTTCCGGGACCAGCCGAGCGACCGGCCGCCGGCGGTCCGCGTGGTCCGGACGGCGCTCGCCACCGTCTTCCTCTCCCGGGCCCAGATCGACGCGATCTACGGCCGGCCTCGCCATCCCCTGGGTTATCTCGGCCGGCGCCTCGCCCGGCCGTTCGACCTCCTGCGGAGGCTCTGGAGGTACGGCACCCGGTCCCTGCGCCTCAAATTGTGGTATCTCTAATACGTCTTCTTAATTTTTGAAAGCTCCGGAGTAAGACGAGGAGGGGAAGACCGATGAGTCGAGATCCGCTCTCGCAGAGCGGTTCCGTCCGCATCCGTCCGTGCTCCACGTGTGGCGAGCGTCCGACCGGGACCGTCCGGGTCGGTTCCGGAGGATCGCTCGGCTGGTTGGAGTGTAAGAACTGCAAGAGGCGGACGTCGGACGGCCAGACGTTCGAGGAGGCCTGCCGCGAGTGGAACCGGATGCAGTCCACCCTGCCCGGAGCCCCCGGGTAGTCGCCAGGCCCGGCGCATGAGATACTCCTCTCACCGGATACGGCGGGAGGGGAGCATGGCATCGAGAGTGCATCTTCAACCCCGTTGTCTGAGCACTGACTTCAGTATCGAACATCTATGAGCGAGCAGATGATGGTTCCTTCCCCCGGCGCGGGGATTCGGAAAGCGCCTACCGGCATCCCCGGTCTGGACGACATTACGGAGGGGGGATTCCCGGCCGGACGTCCTACCCTGATCTGCGGTGCCGCGGGCTGCGGCAAGACGCTGATGGCCATGGAGTTCCTGGTCCGGGGCGCCTCCGAGCTCGGCGAGCCGGGGGTGTTCGTGACGTTCGAGGAGCTCCCGGAAGAGCTCACCGACAACGTGCGGTCCCTCGGGTTCGACCTCCAGGACCTGGAGAGCCGGGGGCTCCTCGTCGTCGAGCACATCCACGTGGAGCGCAGCGAGATCGAAGAGACCGGCGAATACGACCTGGAAGGGCTGTTCATCCGCCTCGGCTTTGCGATCGACTCGATCGGCGCCAAGCGGATCGTGCTGGACACCTTGGAGGTCCTCTTCGGCGGCCTGGACAACGAAGCCATCCTGCGCTCCGAGCTGCGGCGCCTGTTCCGCTGGCTCAAGGAGCGGGGGGTGACCGCGGTGATCACCGGTGAGCGGGGAGAGGGGACTCTCACCCGGCAGGGGCTGGAGGAGTACATCTCCGACTGCGTCATCCTGCTCGACCACCGGGTGATCGATCAGCTCGCGACGCGGCGCCTGCGGGTCGTCAAGTACCGCGGCACCCTGCACGGCACGAACGAATACCCGTTCATCATCGACGAGCGTGGGGTCGAGGTGTTGCCGATCACCTCCCTCGGGCTTTCGCACGGCGCCTCGACGGAGCGGATCTCGAGCGGCATCCGGGGCCTGGACGAGATGCTCTCCGACGAAGGGTATTACCGGGGGAGCAGCATCCTGACGTCGGGGCGGGCGGGAACCGGCAAGAGCAGCCTGGCCGCGCATTTCGCGGGGGCGGCCTGCGCGCGGGGCGAGCGCGCCATCTACTTCGCGTTCGAGGAGTCGCAGAGCCAGATCATCCGCAACATGCGGTCGCTCGATCTCGATCTCGAGCCCTACATCGAGAAGGGGCTGCTGCAGTTCCACGCGGCGCGCCCGACGCTCCACGGCCTGGAGCGCCACCTGGTCACCATCTACAAGCAGGTCCGCGAGTTCGAGCCGCGGGTCGTGGTGATCGACCCGGTGACCAACTTCCTGTCGGTGGGAGGCCAGGAGGAGGTCAAGTCGATGCTGATGCGGCTGATCGACTTCTTCAAGGCCCAGCAGATCACTGCCCTGTTCAACAGCCTGACCCACGGCTTCGACCTGGAGAGTACGGACGTCGCGGTCTCCTCGCTGATGGACACCTGGCTGCTGTTGCGCGAGGTCGAGGTCAACGGCGAGCGCAACCGTCTGCTCAACGTCATCAAGGCGCGGGGCATGGCCCATTCCAACCAGGTGCGGGAGCTGCTGCTGACCAGCCGGGGCGTCGAGCTGGTGGACGTGTACATCGGTTCGGGCGGTGCCCTCACGGGGGCGGCGCGGGCGGCACAGGAGGCGCAGGAGCGGGCTGCGGCGGCGGAGCGGCAACAGGAGATCGAGCGGCAGCGGCGGGAGCTGGACCGCAAGCGCCAAGTGTTGGAGGCGCGCATCCTGGCGCAGCAACTCGAGTTCCAGGCCGAGGAAGAGAACCTGCTGCGCTCCCTTCAGCAGTCGGAGGCGCGGGAGCAACGCATTGCGGACGACATGGTCGAAATGGCCAGGATCCGAAGCGGGAACGGCGAGGCACAAGAGAGCCGGACGGGAGGTCGGAGATGACCGGGCAGAAAGAGATGGATGCAGTGGAGCCCCCTACATCCGAGGAAGAGTTCTGGGACCTGAAGTTGTACGTGGCCGGGCAGACGCCCAAGTCGATCGCCGCGGTCGCCAATCTGCAGAGGTTTTGCGAGGAGCACCTCGCGGGGCGGTACCGGGTCGAGGTGGTCGACCTGGTGAAGAACCCGCAGCTCGCGCGGGGCGATCAGATCCTGGCCATTCCGACGCTGGTCCGCCGCTTCCCGGAGCCGATGCGCAAGATCATCGGCGACCTGTCGAACAAGGAACGCGTGCTGGTGGGGCTGGACGTCCGGCCCCGGAGCTGAGTCCCCGAGGATTGAAGTTGTTCGAGATCCGGCAACAGCAGCTCGAAGACGAGGTCGCGGAGCTGCGCGCGCGCCTCCAGGAAGCCGAAGAGACCCTCTTCGCGATCCGCACCGGCGAGGTGGACGCCCTGGTCGTGACCGAGCAGAACGGGGAGCGGGTGTACACGCTCCGCAGCCCGGACCGCGCCTGGCGTCTGATGATCGAGGAGATGCGCCAGGGCGCGATCACGGCCACGGAGGACGGGCTGCTGCTCTGGTGCAACGAAGGGTTCGCCAAGCTGCTGCGCACGTCGGTCGCGGCTCTGATCGGCGTACCGATGAGAGCGCACGTCGCCCTGGAGAGCCTCGAGCTGGTGGATGCGCTGCTGAGCCGGACCGATCCTGGAGAGGGGGAGGTGACGCTCCTGGCCGCGGACGGCAGCCAGGTGCCCGCCTATCTGGCGGTACGCGCACTGCCTGTGGAGGAGGAGCTGGTCCTCTGCCTGCTGGTCACCGACCTCGCCGAGCAGAAGCGGAACGAGCAGATCATGGCGGACGAGCGGCTGGCCCGCTCGATCCTCGAGCATACGGCCGAGGCCTTGGTGGTCTGCGATCCCCAGGGGCGGATCGTGCGCGCGAGCGGCGAGGCGCACCGCCTGCGCGGCAGGAACGTCCTGCTGGAGACCTTCGCCACCGCATTCCCGCTGGAGCTGTCCGATCCCGAGATCCCGGATGCCGAGACGCTCCTCGCCCGGGTCCTCGACGGCTGGCGGCTGCGCGGGATCGAAGCCGCCCTCGACGGGCCGGGAGGCCGGCTCGACCTGATGCTCTCGGCCGGTCCGCTCTGGGGGACGGAGCATCAGGTCGAAGGGTGCGTGATCAACCTGACCGACATCACGGCGCGGCGGCGGGTGGAGCGCGAGCTGGAGCAGGCCTGGGAAGCCGCGGCGGCGATGAACGAGGCCAAGGACAGGTTTCTGGCGACGCTCAGCCACGAGCTGCGCACCCCGCTGACGCCGGTGCTGGCCGTGCTCTCCTCGCTGGAGAGCACGGCGGCGGACCCGAAGGGGCGGGCGGCCGGGGACTTGGCCATGATGCGCCGCAACATCGAGCTCGAGGCGCGGCTCATCGACGACCTCCTGGACCTGACCCGCATCAGCCGCGGCAAGATCGACCTGCAGCGCGGGGTCACCGATCTCCGGCAGGTGGTGGAGCATGCCTTGCGCACCTCGTGCGGTGAGGCGATCGCCTCCAACCGGGTGCGGGTGGTGACGGAGCTGCCGGAGGGGGACTGGCAGCTCTGGGCCGACGCCTCGCGCCTGACGCAGGTCTTCTGGAACCTCCTGAACAACGCGGTGAAGTTCACGCCCGCCGGCGGAACGATCCGCGTCCGCATGGGCCGCGAGGAGGACTCGGGGCGGCTGATGGTCGAGGTGACGGACACGGGGAGGGGGATCGATCCGGAGCTGCTGCCGCGGATCTTCAACGCATTCGAGCAGGGGGTGCCGGACGGGATGCGCCGCTCGGGGCTGGGGTTGGGCCTGGCGATCAGCAAGGCGATCGTGGATCTGCACGGCGGCGAGCTCGCCGTCCGGAGCGAAGGGAAAAACCGGGGTGCCACCTTCACCGTGCGTCTCCCCATGGTGCCGCCGCCGCACGAGGAGTCCGCTCGGCTCGCCGCCGGCCGGGATGCGTCCTCCGCAGCGGAGCCGGCCCTCCCCCGGCACATCCTTCTCGTCGAGGACCATGTCGATACCGCTGAAGCGATCGCAGACCTGCTGCGAGACCGCGGCTACCAGGTGTCCACGGCCGGCAGCATCGCTCAAGCGCGGGAGCTGGCGGACGCGGCGGGCGGCATCCCGATCGATCTGGTGGTGAGCGACCTCGGGCTGCCGGACGGCAACGGCCTCGACCTGATGCGCGAGCTGTCCGGCCGCCACGGCCTGGCCGGCATCGCGCTGAGCGGCTACGGCATGGAGGAGGACGTCCGCAAGAGCCACGAGGCGGGCTTCCGCAAGCACCTGACGAAGCCGGTCGACGTGCGCGCCCTGGAAGAGGCGATCCGGGGCTAGCGGAGCGCCAGGAACCACCACACCAATCCGGCCACAGCGCTCGCCGCCAGCGTCTTCAGCATCCCCAGCTTCCAGCGGAACAGAGCCAGGAAGGCTCCCGCGGCAATCACCAGCGCCGCCAGGTCGAGCGTGCGTACGTCGGGGATCAGCAGGCGCAAGGGTCCCTGCTGGAATCGCGGAGCGGAAAACGTCCTCCAAGAAGGACGAAGCTGCAATCCCGGCAGGCCGGTGCCCTTTATGCCGCTGCAAGGAAGTGCTTGATTCTACGAGGATTTCTCTCCTGGCATCGGCCTTGCCCTTAGAGGCTGTCAGCTTCAAAGGAGAAACCGTAAATGAGAAGCTCGATGTTGATCCCGATGACCGCCTTGACCCTGACGCTTTCCATGTCCCCCGCCCTTCAGGCGCAGAGCCGGCGAGCTCCGGATCGCTACAACGACCGCTATGACAACCGGTATGACACCCGCTACGACTCCCGGCGTGCCGCCGCCTTGGCCGAGGAGATCGAGCAGACGGCGTACTTCATGCGCCGGGAGGCCGAGCGCAACAACCGGCGGCCGGACCGTTGGGAGTCGCGGATGCTGTCCGCGCTACGCGAGCTGAACCAGGAGGCCAATCAGTTCCATGCGCGGGTCGACGACCGCCGGTACAACTCCAACCGCTCGGATCGAGACTTCCAGGAGCTGGTCAGGGCCTTCCGGGAGACCGGGAACGTCCTGGACCGGGTCGATTCCCGACCGTACCTGGATCGCGGCATGGACAAGATCGGCGATCTGCTGTCCGAGCTGTCCGGCTACTACGGCCGGCGGAGCGACTATCGCTATGACCGGCGCGGTTCCGACCGGTACGGCCGCGACGGACGGTATGGCCGCGACCGCTATGACCGTGACGACCGCTGGGACGACGACCACAACTGAGCGCTTTTCCTGCCCCCCTGCCCTCCTCCGCTCCGGCGGGGGAGGGGTTTCCTCCGCTCTCAGAACACTTCGACTTTGGCAGAATGTCCCGGTGCTCGGGAGATCCGGCGAGGAGGACTTCCACGACCGCGGACGCATCCAGGACGATCATCGATTTTCGCGCTCGGCCGCGACCGCCATCGCGATCGGCTCTGAAGGCTCAACTCGCGACCGGCTCCGAAGCCGTTCCAGCAACTCGTCGCGAGTGGGCCGCTCGAGCGACCTCTCGATCTCCCGCAGAAGGTAGTCAGAAATCGACATCCCCGAGAGAGCTGCACGTGCCTTGAGCTTTCGGTGGATCTCCTCGGGAACGTTGCGGATCTGGACCATGACAGACACGAAAAGCCGGAGGGATCTCCCTCCGGCTCTCTCTTCACCCAGCCGACCCTGTTCGGATCAGATTCGGATCAGACCGCGAACGACGAGCCGCAGCCGCAGGTGCCGCTGGCCTTGGGGTTGTTGAACTTGAACCCCGCTCCGGCGGTGCCGAGCACGTAGTCGATGTTGGTCCCCTCGAGATACTTCGCGCTGATGGAGTCTACGTAGATCGTCAGACCGCTCTGCTCATAGATCCAGTCGTTGTCCCGCGCTTCGGTCTCGAAGTCCAGGGAGTATTCAAACCCGCTACAGCCACCGCCGCGCACCGCGATCCGCAGGCCATGGGCCGTATCGATCCCCTCCTGCTCGCGGGTGATCTTCACCATCTCGACAGCCTTCGGCGTCATCGTCACCGGCGTGTACGGCTCGTCGATGTGCTGGCTGTCGGGCTGCACCTGTTCCAGGTTCTCCATGCCTTCCTCCTTCTTCAAGCCCTGAAACATCTGTCCAAGGCTGGGAATTCCATCGCCACAGTGATCATCCTCTCACAAGTCAAGGTGCACCCAATCGCCTCAAAGGAGACGCCTCCTCGCCGGGATATGATGACCTCGTGCTGCGCGCGGTGCTCTTCGACTTCAACGGAGTCCTGGTGGATGACGAGCCGATCCACCTGGAGATGTTCCAGCGGGTGCTCGCCGACGAGGGGATTTCGCTGACCGCCGACGACTACTACGCCCACTATCTCGGGCTTGACGACCGGGGGTGCTTCGCGGCGGTGCTCGCGGCGGCGGGGCAGGCCGCGACCGTTCCCCGGCTGATGCGGCTCATCGCCCGCAAGTCCTCCTATTACCAGGAGCGGATTCGCGAGCGCGGTTATCCATTCTTCCCCGGGGCCATCGAGCTGGTCGAGGAGCTGGCGGCCGCCGGCCGCATGCTGGGTGTGGTCAGCGGGGCGTTGCGCGACGAGGTGGAGGGGGGGCTCCGGCAGGCGGGTGTGCGCGAGCGGTTCAAAGTGCTCGTCACGGCCGAGGATGTGGACGAAGGGAAGCCCGACCCCGAGGGATATCTCCGCGCGCTGGAGGCCCTCAACTCGTTTCCGCCCCTGCCCGAGCGCCTGATCCATCCCCATGAGGTCCTCGCCGTGGAGGACAGCCCCGCCGGGCTCGCCGCCGCCGCCGAGGTGGGACTGGTCACTCTCGGCGTGGCCCACACGTACCTGACGGACCGGTTGCGGAGCACCGCGAACGTGGTCGCGCCGCGGCTCGCGGGACTGACCCTCGCCCACCTCGACCGGCTCTACGCCGAAACCAGTTTCAGTTGAGGGGGTTGATCAGTTGATCGGCAGGCGGCCGGCGAACCCTTCTTCGTAGGTGTGGAAGAAGGAGAGCGCCGTCTCGGGGAAGCGCCAGCAGTAGTAGCCGTCGCCGCTGTCCCAATCGACCAGCCAGAGACCTTTGACCTCGGCTCCGAGCGAGTGGACCTTCTGGGCCCACAACCGAAAGATCCGCTCGCGCGCCTCCTCGAGCTCTTCCCGGCGGGTTTCGAGCTCATCGCGGCTCTCGAGGGAGTTGACCAGCGCCTCGATCTGCTTGACCGCGGATTCGGTCAGATCGCGCACGTGCGGGAAGAGAGAGATCGCTTCGTCGTACGAGAAGACCTTCTTGCCTGCTTTCTGCCTGGACATCGTGGACATAGGACCAGCGATTTTAACAGACCCACCCGAACAGCAGATAGACCTTGGCCTCCGGCGCGCGGTCAGCCCGCGCCACGATCTTTACGTGGCTCAGCGCGCGGACGCAGACGCCGCGCGTCCCGGCCGCCTCGGCGGGCCAGCGCCCGGGGGCGGACCAGAAGGTCTCCTGACCGGGCCAGGCGAAGACCGCATCCCGCTTCTCGGGTGTGCACAGGCCGCGGTCCACCAGACGGTCGAAGAGCTCCCGCCAGCGGGGCTCCCGGTGCGGCCCCTTCACGAAGGAGCCTTCGAGGCCGGCGCGCGGTCCGATCCCCTCCGGGCCGACGTCGAACGAGAGGTGCGGACGCTCGGCTCCGGCGAGGAGCGGCGCCGCATCGGCCACCGCGGGCGCGAGGCCGGGAGCGACCCGCTGAAAGTAGGCGGACGCCGCGTCCGGCGCCAGGCCGAGGATCTCCAGGCGGAGCGCTCGCGTGCCGCGGGCGCTCAGGTCGAAGAGATAGAGGAGGCGCGCCGGCGGGGGGATCTCGGCGAGGCAGCGCAGAGTCCGGGCCCGTTGGGCCCCGTCCAGCTCCGGGAACACCGCATCCAGGGTCCGGACGGGATCGCTGCCGCGTTCCACCTCGGCGCAGACGACAGGGTCCGACAGGCCACTCGGGGCACGCGCCTGATCGAATTCCAGCCAGAGAGAGGAGACGAACGGCAGATCACCATCGGACCAGTATTGGAGGAGCTGCTGGAGGTAGGGTCGGGACGAGAACGTGTCCGCCAGGCCGCAGGACCGCGGGACTTTGATCGAAAGATCCACGGCTTCCCTGTCGGGAGCCAGGCGGATCTCGAGAGCTGTCAAGCCGTCCCCGGGAATCTGACGGGCGACTTCCCGGAGACGCTCGAAAGGTTGCCGGCCGACCAATGCCTCGGAAAGCCGAGGCCGCAGGAAGCTCAACCAGTCGTCGCAGGTCGGCGGCAACGGATGAGGGCTCTACCCGATCGTGGTCTCGTTGCCGCACCAGCCGCCGGCAACCTTCTCGAGATCGTCGTCGGAAAGATCCGAGTCGAAGGCGCCGATCTCGTGCGCCTCATTCAGCGTGAACGAATATCCCTTCGCATTGGCCCATTGGACACAAGCCTCCATGTCCTGGCCCAAATCCGCCAGCTCCTGACGCAGACCGGCATCCTTTTGCAGGTCGCTCAGGAAACGGTCGACTTCGCTGCTGCTCATGAAAATCCTCCTTGTGACCCCGGTGAGTTGGAACGGGGGAACTGGGTTCTGGTGGGGATGCACTACCATTTTAGACCCGCCTCTGGCGGCTGGTCAACGTTCGCTGCAAAAGCCTTACCGTGGTCCGTCGGGCTCTCCAGACGGAGCACGCAGGGGAGGCGCTCCGGCGCCGCGAGACGCAGCAAGGTGTAACCGGCTCCCGCCGCCCCTTTGAAGAAAGACGGATCGAAGCTGGCAATTTCCCCGCTCGGCAGCCAGGACAGCCCGCCGCGCTCCGTGGCACGGGCGAGAACCTGGCCCGCGAGATCCCGCGCGGCCTCGGCCAGGGTCGCGTCCGCCAGGATCGTGCCGGCGTCCAGCAGGATCTCGGCGCGGCCCAGGTTGCCGCAGCAGAGGTGGTCCATCGGCGTGAGGCCGGCCGTCCGGGTGGTGGCGAGCGCGGCGTGGATCTCGGCACGGATCTCCGCGTCGTCCAGGATGTCCAGGGCTCCCAGCCGGGCGAGAGCGATCCCAGGCAGGCCGCGGCACCAGGTGGTCTGGACGGGCTCGTCCGCGGACAGGAAGCTCCGCTCGAAGGCGATCGCCTCGCGCGCCGCGGCGAGGGCCTCCCGGTCGCCGGTCCGTGCCGCGAAGCGCAAGAGAGCGTAGGCGATGCCCGCCGCGCCGTGCGCGAAGCCGGCTTCCGGCGGGTGGCCGGGCGCGGCCCAGACCCCTGAGCCAGGAAGGCGCCGCGCCAGCAGGTGCCGGGCGCAGGCCGCGGCGAGATCCAGGGGAGAGGGGGCGGTGCGCAGCTCGGCCGGCAGCGCCGCATCGAGGGCCAGGAGAGCGAGGAGGGCTCCGGCGGCGCCAAGGGTCACGTCGAAGCGGGAATCGGCGGCGATCCGCTCTTGCGAGATCCGGGAGGCGATCCGCTGTGCCTCCCGGAGCGGCTCCGCCGCGCCCAGGAGCTCGCCGACCGCGACCAGGCTGTAGATCCGAGCGCCGAGGCCGGCCAGCCCGCCGATCCCCTCCGGCTCCGGAGCGGTCCTCTGGAGGACACAGCGCAGGGCCAGCTCCCTCCATCCGCCGCCGGCGATCCGCTCCAGTGCCGCGAAGAAGAGGGCGATCCCGCCCGTCCCGCCGTAGAGGTCGGTCCCGAGAGGAGCCAGCTCGAAGGTCTCGCCGCCGGCCAGGAAGCGGGGTCCGATCCAGGAGAGGGCGCCGCCGCGTCCGCGGAAGGCGCGGTCGCGAAGGGTCTCGGCGAGAAAGAGCGCCAGGGTAACTTCTTCTGGGTGGGAGGGGGCGCCCTCTCCCGCTGCGCGGGGGAGGGACGGGGTGGGGGGGGTGGGGGCCAGCGCCGCCTCGATGAACGCGAGCTGCTCCTCCAGATCCTCCAGACCGAGCCGGTCCAGCCGCTCCCGCAGCTCCTCGACAGCTGGGCGGGCGAGGACGCCCGGAATGCTCTCGCCCTCCGGTCCCTCCAGGACCGTCCCCGCGAGATCGGCGTGGAAGAAGGGGATGTCTCCCTGCTCCAACGCTCGCCGCTCGGCCGCCAACAGGGGCCAAGGGGCGGGAGCGCCGGAGCCGGGCGCGTCGAGATAGACCCGGGCGAGAGCTTCGAGCTCGCCGCCGCGGGCCGCGGCGTCCCGGCAGGCGTCGGGCCGCAGGCTGCGCTCCCGCAGACGGGTGTAAGCCCGGGTGGGCCGGAAGATCAGACGCCCCCGGCAGCCGGCCAGGTCCCCGAAGGGACCTTCCGGAGCGAGCAGCTCCGCGCGATGAGCGGCCAGGAAGCGGTACATGGCCGCGAACCCGTCGCGCACCTCCCGCGCCCAGGCCGCCGGTGCAATCGGCTGGCCGTCGAGCACCGGGACGTTCGGCTGCAGGCCGGTCGGGATCTGGCTCCAGGCGCGGACCATGTGGTCCGTGTTGACCGCGCGCCAGACCGGCCGCGGGCGGGTCCCTGGGTGGCCTCCCCCGAGACCGCCGACGTTGACCACGTCGTCGCGCGGGCCGTCCGGCTGCCAACGAGGGAGCAGGCCGGTCGAGAGAACGCTGTGCTCCTGCCGCAGGGCCGCGTCGATCCATTCTTCATTGCCGGTCGCGGGGAGCCAGCGGGCCAAGCGGGGTGGCAGCCAGGCTTCGAGATCGATCAGCACCGGATGCTCGCCGTGAGCGATGAGGTTCTCGCAGTGGGCGTCGCGGGCGCCGGAGGCGTGGAGCAGGGCGAGGAGCTGGCCGACCCGGAGATGGAAGCGGCGCGCCGCGTCGGCGTCCGCGCAGGGCTCCACGGTGACGAGCTCCGCCCAGCCATGGTCGCCGCGGTCGAGCAGGCGGTGGAGGGCGCAATCGAGCAGGCCGTGCGGCGCGCCGCGCTCGGCGCACCAGGCCAGCCAGCGCGCGAACGCCAGGTCCGCGCCGAGGCTCCGCGCCTTGTAGACGACCCGCGCGCCCCCTTCCAACGTAAGGATGTGCGTCGTGCGCCCCCCGCGGTGGACGTCCGAGAGGCCGGGCGCGATCCGAGTGATCCGGGGAATCCGGGGGGACGGGTCTCCGAGGATCTCCCGGAGCACCGCGGCCGCATCTTCGCCCCAGTGGGAGAGCAGGTCCCGGATATGGTTCGCCCAGAGATCGATCGCCGTGGCCATCAGCCGGGCGAGCACTGGAAACTCCTGAGCCCAGGCGAGGAATCCATCCCTCCGCAGGGATTCGACGAACGCGCGGTAGAGGCGGGTGTCACGGCCCACGCCGGCCTCGGCGAGGCGGACCTTGAAGCCGTTGGGCCGGCCGCCACGGAAGCGGTCGAAGGCCGCGCCGAGGGCTTCCGCCGCGAAGCCGGAGAGCCGCGTCGCGAGCCACCGCTGAAGATCGCGCCAGGCTTCCGGGGCGAGCTCCTCGCCGCGGCACCGACGGCGCGCCGCCTCGACCCAGGGCGCCAGGAC
>DATFPH010000210.1:0-2161 GCA_035264905.1 Thermoanaerobaculia bacterium | reverse complement strand
ACCTGGTGGTCGATGCGGCCGAGCACGTCCAGCCGGCCGTCGGGGAGGAGGCGGCCGAGGTCGCCGGTGCGGTAGAGCCGCTCGCCCCGGCCGTACGAATCGGGCACGAACCGCTCGGCCGTCAGGTCGCTCCGGCCGGCGTAGCCGCGGGCCAGCCCCTCGCCGCCGACCGCGATCTCGCCGATCACGCCCACCGGGGCGAGGCCCAGGTCCGGATCGAGGACGTGCACGCGGTAGCTCGCGATGGGACGGCCGATCGTGATCCGCCCCCCGCCGGAGCCGACCCGCTCGGCCGTGCAGTAGACCGTCGCCTCCGTGGGGCCGTAGAGGTTCCACAGGGCCGAGGTCCCCCGCAGCAGCCGCTCCGCCAGATCGCGCGGCAGGGCCTCGCCGGCGGTCAGGGCGCGCAGGCGCCCGTTCCCCCGCCAGCCGGATTCGAGGAGCACCTGCCAGCCAGCCGGCGTGGCCTGGAGCACCGTCGCTCCCGAGCTTTCCGCGAGCGCCGCGAGGCGCGCTCCGTCCCGCGCGTCCTCTCTGCCGGCCAGCACCACCCGCGCACCCACCAGGAGCGGCAGGAAGAGCTCCGTCGCCGCGATGTCGAAGGAAAGCGTGGTCACCGCGAGCATCGTGTCCGTCGCGTCGAGGCCCGGCTCGCGGCGGATCGAGGCGAGGAGGTTGACCAGGGCTCCGTGGTGGACCTGGACCCCCTTGGGCCGGCCGGTCGAGCCCGAAGTGTAGAGCACGTAGGCGAGGTTCCCGGGCGCCAAGTCGAGGGGCGGCGGCGCCTCGGCCTCTCCCTCTGTGAGGCTGCCGTCGAGCACCACCGCCGCGCCCGAGTCGGCCAGCATCCAGGCCCGCCGCTCCTCGGGATAGGACGGATCGATCGGCACGTACGCCCCGCCGGCCTTGAGCACGCCCAAGAGCGCGACGAGCAGATCGGGCGAGCGCTCCATGGAGATCGCGACCCGCACCTCCGGCCCCACCCCCAGGCTCCGCAGGTGCCAGGCGAGCCGGTTCGCCCGCCGGTCCAGCTCGGCGTAGGTCAGGCTCCGGCCGCCGAAGATGACGGCCACGGCCTCCGGCGTGCGCGCCGCCTGCTCGGCGATCCGCTCGGGCAGGCTGCGGAACGCGCCAATGCCGGCAATGCCGGCGATACTGGCCGCGGTGTCGTTCCACTCGCGCAGGAGCTGGGCGCGGCCTGCGGCCGAGAGCAGCGGGAGGTCCGAGAGCCGCGCCGAGGGATCGGCCACGGCGCCCTCGACCAAGGTACGGAGGTGATCGGCGAAACGGGCGACGGTCGAGGCATCGAACAGGTCGGAGTTGTACTGGAAGGCCCCGGCCAGCCTGCCGCCGCGCTCGGCCAGGCTCAGGGTGAGGTCGAACTTGGCCGTCCTCCCCTCAGCGGACATCAGGTCCGCGCGCGCCCCACCGAGTCGAAGCTCGCGCCGCGGCAGGTTCTGGAGCGTGAGCATCACCTGGAACAGAGGCGCGTGGGCGAGGGTGCGCACCGGAGCCAACTCGCCCACGACTTTCTCGAACGGTAGCTCCTGGTGGGTGTAGGCGCCGATCGTGGCCTGGCGCACCCTCTCCAGGATCCCGGCGAAGCCCGGATCGCCCGAGAGATCCGTGCGCAGCACCAGAGTGTTGACGAAGAAGCCGATCAGCCCTTCGAGCTCGGTCCGGTCGCGCCCCGCGACGGGCGAGCCCACCACCACGTCGAGCTGGCCGGTCAGGCGCGACAGCAGCGCGTCGAAGGCCGCAAGGAGCGTCATGAACAGGGTCGCCCCGCTTCTACGCGAGAGCGCCGCGATTTCTGCGGAGCCCGAGAGCGCGATCTCGACTTTCCCTCCGCGGAAGCTCTGCGCCGCAGGCCGCGGCCGGTCGGTGGGTAGCTCCAGCAGTGCCGGGGCACCGGCCAGACGCTCACGCCACCAAGCGAGCTCTTGCTCCAGGGCTTCGCCTGCGAGCCTCCCCCGCTGCCAGACCGCGAAGTCCGTGTACTGGATGGGCAGCTCCGGCAGGGGCGAACGCTCGTACAGGGCCGTCAGCTCCTGGAACAGGAGGCCCATGGACCAGCCGTCCGAGACGATGTGGTGCATGCAGAGGAGCAGCGCGTGCTCCTTGTTCCCGAGCCGCAGCAGTGCAGTCCGCAGGAGCGGAC
>DATFPH010000209.1:0-2415 GCA_035264905.1 Thermoanaerobaculia bacterium | reverse complement strand
CGCGGAGGAGCGCACTGAGAGATGGCAGGTCCGCCACGGCCGGCTCGGGCGGCAGGAGGAGGGCGCCTCCCGAAGTCAGGGTCCAGAACACCACGGCCACCGAGCTGTCGAAGGACAGGGGCGGCAGGAGGACGAACCCTGCCGGCGCCTCGCCATAGAAGCGCAGGCGCGCCGCGGTCGACGCCGCGAGCTGCCCGTGCGTGACCGCCACCCCCTTGGGACGCCCGGTGGAGCCGGAGGTGTAGATCACGTACGCCAGGTGGTCGGGATCGGGGCTGAGGCCGGGAGCGACCGCGTCCGCGCCCTCCGGCAGGTCCCGGTCCGGAGCGAGGACGAGGAGCGCGCCCGCGTCCTCCGCCAGCTCGCGGAGCCGCGCCTCCGGATGGGCCGGATCGAGCGGGACGTACGCCCCGCCGGCCATCCAGATGCCGAGGAGGGTGGCCAGAGTCTTCGGCGTCCGCTCCGCGCGGACCGCCACCCGCGTCTCCGGTCCGACGCCGTGCCGGCGCAGGACCGCGGCCACCCGGCCGGCCCGCTCCAGGAGCTCCCGGTAGGTGGTGCGCCCGGCGCGGTGGATCACCGCCGGAGCCTCGGGGGTCCATGCCGCCTGCGCGGCGATCCACGCCATCACGCCGCCCGTCGGCACGGCCAGCTCGCCCCCCCACCGCATCTCCAGGAGCTGCTGTTGCTCGGCCCCGGAGAGCAGCGGAAGCTCGGCGAGCCGCGTCTCCGGAGCCGCGGCGCCGCCGCGCAGCAGGGTCTCCAGATGCGCGGCGAGGCGGCCGGCCGTCGCCGGGTCGAACAGGTCGGTCGAGTATTCGAGCACGCCGGCCACCCCATCCGCCCCCTCCTCCAACGACAGGGCGAGGTCGAGCTGCGCCGTGCCGCGGTCGACCTCGAACGGGTGGATGTCCAGACCCGGCAGACCCGGAGCGTCCGCCGGAGCGCTCTGCAGGGCGAGGAGAGCCTGAAAGAGCGGCGCGTGCGAGAGGTCGCGCTCCGGGCGCAGGGCGTCGACGAGCCGCTCGAAGGGGAGGTCGCCGTGCGCGTAGGCCCCGAGAGCGGCGGCGCGGGCGCGGTCCACGAGACCCGCGAACGCCGGATCGCCGTCCAGGCGGACGCGCAGGACCAGGGTGTTCAGGAACAGCCCGACGAGCCCTTCGACCTCCGTGCGCTCGCGGCTGGCCACGGGGGTCCCCACGCGCACGCCGGCCTCTCCGGACCAGCGGCCGAGGACGGCGGCGAAGCCGGCGAGCAGAGTCATGAACAGGGTGGCTCCCCGGCCGCGGCCGAGGACGCGCAGCTCCGCGGCCAATACCGCATCGAGAGAGATCTCCTGCCGTCCGCCCGCGAAGCTCGGCCGCGCCGGCCGGGGCCGGTCGGAGGGGAGATCGAGCGGCGTCAGATCTTCTCCCAGCTCGTGCCGCCACCAGGCGATCCGGGCGGCCATCGTCTCTCCGGTGAGCCGCCGCCTCTGCCAGCGGGCGTAGTCCGGCACCTGGACCGGCAGCTCGGGCAGCGGCGACAACCGCCCCTCCCGGAAGGCCGCATAGAGCACCGCCACCTCCCGCACCAGGAGGCCCATCGACCAGCCGTCCGCCGCGATGTGATGGAAGGTCAGGGCGAGCACATGGCGGCGGCCGTCCAGCCGCAGCACCAGGCCGCGCGCCACCGGCCCCCGCGCCAGATCGAACGGCCTGCGGGCCTCTGCGCGGGCCGCGCGGCGGGCTTCCTCCCCGGGCTCCGCCAGGCCGGAGAGATCGGCCACCGGCAGCGGGAACGGCGCCGGGGGCTCGACGATCTGGACCGGCGCGCCGTCCTCTTCCGCGAAGCGGGTGCGCAGAGCCTCGTGCCGGCGGATCACCTCGTCGAGGGCCGCGGCCAGGGCGGAGACCTCCAGCGGCCCCGCAAGCAGGAAGGCGCCGGAGACGTGATACGCCGGGTTGCCCGGGGTCAGCCGGTCGAGAATCCAGAACCGCTCCTGCGCGAAGGTCAGGGGGGCCGGCGCGCTCCGGTCCGGGAAGCGCTCGACGGGCTCCGGCGGCAGGGCGCCCTCCCGGAGCGCGGACTCGACGCGGTCCGCGAGAGCGCCCAGGGTGCGGGTCTCCAGCACGGCGGGCAGGGAGAGGTCCACGCCGAAGGCGTCGCGCACCCGCGCCGCGAGGCGGAGCGCCAGGAGCGAGTGGCCGCCGAGCGCGAAGAAGTCGTCGTCCGCGCCCGGCGCCTCAGCCCCGAGCAGATGCTCCCAGAGGGCGCCCAGGGTCTCCTCCACCGGCGTGGAGAGCAGACGCCGGCTCCCCCGGTCTCCGCCGGTCCGCCGCGGCGCGGGCAGGGCGGCGCGGTCCACCTTGCCGGTCGGGGTGAGCGGCAGCTCCGGGAGCATCACCCAGGCCGCCGGAACGAGAGCCGCCGGCA
>DATFPH010000208.1:0-12081 GCA_035264905.1 Thermoanaerobaculia bacterium | reverse complement strand
GTCCTGGCACACCGGCAAGCCACGAAATGGAACCAGACAGAGGGATCACTCGGCTTCTCCCAAGACCTCGGCATCCACTGAAGTGAGGATGAACGAGACCCTCGAGACACTTGACACCGGTGGCCCACATAGAAGCCAGGGATTTGAATCCCTGGCGGGCGGCGCCGCGGTGGCAAAGTGAGCGCCTCTAGGGTCAAGGGGCTACGGTGTTATCGTTCGAGGCAGTGGGGGAGAGTCCTATGTCATCAAACCTTTCAGTTGTGATGGGTCACTTTCTTCTGCGCGAGCTCGGCAGCCTTCGCCGCGAGTTGGAGGCGTATGCCGACGAGCAGCTCATCTGGGCGCTCCCGCCCGGGCTTCCGAATTCGGCCGGAACCCTTGCCCTTCACCTCGCGGGCAACCTGCGGCATTACGTCGGTGCCATTCTCGGCGGCAATGGCTACATCCGGAACCGCGACGAGGAGTTCGCCGCGCGAGACGTTCCACGCGCAGTGATCCTCGAGCAGATCTCGGAAGCGGAGGCGGCTGTCGAATCGACCCTCCCTCACCTGAGCGAAGAGCAGATGTCGCAACCGTTTCCCGAGCCGATTCGGGAGCACCATCTTGAGACGGGTGAGCTCCTGATCCAACTCGCGGTGCATCTCGCGTATCACTTGGGCCAGGTCAGCTATCACCGTCGCCTCGTCACGGGCGATGTCCAGGGAGTCGGTGCCCTCTCCGCCGCAGAGCTTGTTGCGGCCCGATCCATCCTCGAGCCTCCGGGCGTCTGACACCGTCGTATCCGTGATCCGTCGGAAGCCAGGGGGAGCTCACCGACCTGTGTGGGGCTCCACCCCGTGCTTCGTGGGCTCCGGCCTTTGCCTCGCCGACTCGGCCCCGCGCTTCTCGGGCTCCAGCCTTTGCCTCGCGGGCTCGGCCCCGCGCCTCTCGGGCTCCAGCCTTTGCCTCGCCGGCTCCGCCCCGCGCCTCTCGGGCTCCGGCCTTTGCCTCGCGGGCTCTTTCCCGCGGCTCTCGGGAAGTTTCCTGCGGCTCTCGGGCTCTTACCCTTTGAACATGTACTTTTACCCGCGGCGCTCGGGAAACTCCCCGCGAGGCTCGGGAAACTTCCTTTGGCGCATGGGCTCTTACCCGGTGAGCGAATACTTCGAGCTGCGTTTCCTGCGGACCCTACAGCGAGCGTGTCTGCCGAGATACCTGTCCTGCTCGCCGGCACCGTGGCACTCCAGGACGTGTCGAGGTCGCCACTCTCGAAGACGATCGAGCCCGCACGGCGAGCGGTTCCGAGATCCTCCGTCTGGGATCATCCGGCGGCGCCAATCTCCACGAGCGACAGCTCCAGAGAGCCTTCCGCGGAGCCGTCCATCCGCGGGTGGCATTCCAACGAGAATCGACTGAACATGCGCTATCTCGGCGACTTACGAGCCATTCCCTTGAAGACGAAGGAATGATAGCCGACCGTACATCATTCCTCGCACCCCTCCCAGGGCACATTGAGCGGCCGGCTAAAGTTCCGAACGAAGGCGAAATTGGAATGCATGATCACCGAGGGCCGCCGGATAAACCGCCACCCGGAATCGCCCGCCCCGGCACGTTGAACGTCGTCCCGAATCCTGTATTGACGCGCATAGGGAACCGGCGTAGAGTATCTAAACTCATGGATACTGAGGGACTTACCGATCCTGCCGCTTGCACCGGACGGCTGACGCCGCGCGGTGAAGCGCAACACGTTGTGCGTCGGGCGTCGAAAAAAGCCTTGTGGATGGTGCTGTATTGCCCATACAGCATTGTGGGAGGTCGAACATGAGACTGCTCCGAGGAGGGGGGCTGAGATGGGACTTTCAGATACAGTGAGGGACAACATTGTAGTCATCGTTGCAAGCGCGTTTGCTGCAGGTGCTGGCCTGAGTTGGGCAGTTGCGGAAAAGGTCAGAGTTGAACCAATGAAGGACGAAGTCGGTCGACTCGAAAAGTCCATCGAAGAGATTAAAGATGGCGGCGCCGGGGGAGACGCGAGGACAACCATAGAGAAGTTGTCTATTGAACTCAAGAAATGCGAAAGCCGCTTAACTGTACCTGCCAGTGGGGGAAATGCACTCCCCGCATTTCCCGCACCTACACCAGCGTCGTCGGCTCTTCATGAAGTCACGACGCAGGACTTCAGATTCGAACTACGAGGTTGCACCCTTTCAGGCTCCAATCTCAACTGTGAACTTCTCGTAACAAATCTGGCCGGTGATCGCGAACTTCAGATCGATAGCGGGCGAATAATCGATGCTGACGGCAATGAGTATCCGGTCCGTCGGTTTTCCCTAGGCTCCGAACGACGAGTATTCTACGTTCGCTCGACCTTGCCAGCAGGGACACCGGTGAGAGCTGCGTTTGAGTTCGAGTCGGTGCGTCCTGACACAAAGCTACTCAAGGTCTTGGAGCTGAAGGGTTACACTCGAGGCGCGGCGCGCAGCCAAGTGGCTGTCCGTCTTACAGAAATCACGCTCTGACGACACGCTATAGAGTCGACAGCGAAGCCATGGTGCAAAGCAGAAGCGGTGCCAGGCGAATCATTGGGGTGGCACCAACCAACCAGGGAGCCTGATGTGATCGAGACGTCGATCTTCTCCCGCGATCTCCGGCCTGTGGAGCCGGCAGGCTCCACAGGCCATGGGAGGGGGAAATTCAGGGCCTTGCCCTTCCCGTGCTTCTTCTCGATCCGCTCGAAATACTTGCGCCCCGGCACATTCCAGCGCAGAAACAGAGTTGCGGCTTCGGAGAAGGTCTCTCTGGCAACGCCGACCGCCGGGTGGAACGGCAAGCCGCGCCGCGACGCGGCCAACCGCCTGAAGCAGGCCGCGATCCGGCCGAGATCACGGTGAAACCGCCGGGATCACGGAGAATCAGCCCTGGATCACGGTGATCTCCGACCGGATTACGGTGATCCCCGCCTGGACCACGGTGATCCCCGACCGGATCACGGTGATCCCCGACCGGATTACGGTGATCCCCGCCTGGATCACGGTGATCCCCTGCCGGATTACGGTGATCCCCTACCGGATTACGGTGATCTCCTACCGAATCACGGTGATCCCCACCCGGATAGCGGCTACGCGGCCGGGATAGCGACTACACGGCGGAGTTAGCGGGTAGTGTCCTCAAAGTTCTGCAAAAGGGAGACGGGCCATGGGTCTCCTCGCTAGAGTTGTGGTGTCGAAGCACGACTCAGGAGGGGCCGATAGATATACGTGCCACCCCCATTATCGGGAGGGCACGGACCAGAAGCGGCCAAGACCGTCTCCAGAGCGGCCCCGGACTGCTTGAGGTGCACCTGTTCTCCTCTCCTAAGCGTAAGTGCGTGCAGGAGAGGGGCTGGGCGGTGGGCGTCCCGGCGAAGCCGGCGCTCCGGCATTCCAGGGACCGAGCTCGTGGCCGAGAAGATATAGAGGAGCGGGGCTGGCACGTAGTAGAGTTGGTGAGAGGATTGTGAAGAGGTAGGGGAGGGGCTGCAAGTACGGGCATCAGCAGTGAAGCGAGGGAAGGATATGGCGGTTAAACGGATGGACAACGTCCTCATCGTTGTCGACGATCTCGAAGCCACCAAGGCGTTCTTCATCGAGCTGGGCCTCAAGCTCGAGGGCGAGACGACAGTCGAAGGGCCTTTGGTCGGGAGCCTGATCGGGCTCGAGGATGTCCGGGCCACCCTCGCGATGCTGCGGACTCCCGATGGGCAGGGCATTGAGCTGGACAAGTTCCACACGCCCAACGCGATCAGGTTTGGCCCCGTGGACGCGCCGGTGAACACGCTGGGCATCCGTCGCATCATGTTCGCCGTCGATGACATCGACGCTGTCGTTGCGCGCATGCGCGCCCACGGGGCCGAGCTCATTGGCGAAATGCAGTACGAGGACACGTACCGGCTAGCCTACATCCGCGGACCTGAGGGCATCATTGTCGCGCTTGCCGGGCAGCTCGGCTAAAGCGTGCCTGGTAGCAAGCGAGACTCGGGTTGGCAACCATCCGTTCACTGGCGTATAACAAGTCGTTCGAGCCGACCGCTCGGCTTCGCCACCTCTTATGAGCCTACTTGCCAACATCGACCATCTCTACGATGAATGCAAGAGGAACCTATGGTTGCGCTATTTCGCCGTCTTTTGCCGCGTCGCATTGGCCCTGGGGTTTATCCCCTCGGGCGTAGTAAAAGTCATGGGAGAGCGGTTCACCGCGTTACCCTCGAATCATCCACTGGGCCACTATTTTGACGCGTTGCACCTTACAGGCTTTTACTACACGTTTATCGGCCTGAGCCAACTGACGGCGGCGCTGCTGTTGCTCATTCCAAGGACGGCGTTGCTGGGAGCGATTCTCTATTTGCCGATTATCCTCAACATTTGTGTTCTGACCTATGCGACTCGCTTTGAAGGCACTCGCATCGCTACGCTCATGCTGTTGGCGAACCTGTATTTGCTGTGGTGGGACTATCCGCGGTTGAAATATGTTTTGCCTCTTGCATCATCGAACGATGCCGGTGAAGCACCAAATCAGAAGATGTCCCGCAAGTTTCCCTTGATGTTTTTGGGATGTGCTGTCGCAGCCGTCGTTTTAGTGATCGTCATCAACAACTTTGTGTACGACGTCCGTCCTGGCAATTCTCCGCTAGAGTGCACGAACGGATGCGCCAATAATGCTCGCCCCGAGGCCTGCGAGCGCTTCTGCAATTGCATTTACAACGAGGGCGATCCCTTGGCTAAGTGCATAGATGAATACGATTCAACGAGCTTGGGGCGTTAGGAGACTCATGCGGATTGCCCTCTACACCGCGGCGCTCCTGCTGGTCGTTGTCGGGATCGCGCATTCCTATCTTGGCGAGCGCTACATCTTGAGCCGCCTGTTCCGCCGTACCGATCTCCCACGACTTTACGGTAGCACTGAATTCACGATCAGGACGCTTCGGTTCGCCTGGCATGTCACGTCTGTGGCTTGGTGGGGATTCGCGGCGGTTCTCGGAGCTCTCGCCCGTCAGCCGGAGACGTCGAGCGCGATCGGCCTCGTGATTGGCGTCACCTTTCTCGCGCACTTCGCGATCGTGCTTGTAGCATCTCGCGGCAAACACCTGTCCTGGCCGGTGTTCCTGGCCATCGGCGTCCTCGTCATCTACGCATCCCTCCAATGACTGAGTCCTCACAGTCCACGGTGGGGCCCGCGTTCGTGGCCCGGCACAACGAAATTCTCTCCACCCTAGACCGGCCTTTGGCTGCGGCGCCCGGCCCTCGCTGCCGGTTCCTGCTTCCACCTGTCGCCTGAGATTGGAGCAGGGCTCGCCTACGGCACCCGCCCATCCAGGAGGGTGCACAGCTTGGCGGCGTCGATGTTGCCCCCGGAGATGATGCAGACCACTTTCCTGGCCCCTCCGCTGTCGGCCAGGGCGGCGGCGACAGGCGTGGCTCCGGCCCCTTCTGCGATGATCCGGTTGCGCTCGGCGAGGAGGCGGACGGCGGCGGCCACGGCGTCCAGCGGCGCGATGCGGGCTCCGGCGAGAAGAGTGCTGACCAGCGGCCACATTTCGGGCAGCAGGCTCTTGCCCGCGATGCCGTCCACGAAGCTCGGCGTGTGATCGCACGCCTGGGCGGAGCCGGCGGCCAGCGAAGCGGTCAGGGGCGTCGCGGTCGACACCTCGCAGCCGTAGACCGGCACCTCGGGCCGTAACGCCCGGAGGGCCGAGGCGATGCCGCAGGACAAGCCGCCGCCGCCGAAGGGGACAAAGACGGCGTCGACGTCCGGCAGGTCTTCCAGAAGCTCCAGTGCGATGGTGCCGTTGCCCGCCATCACCGCCGTATCGCTCACCGGATGGACGAAGAGACCCGCAAGGCCGGGATAGCTGCGCTCCACCAGGGTCTGCCACCAACGGTCGAACGACACGCGAACGACCTCGCCTCCCAGGCGCTCGATGGCGGCGATCTTGGTGGCCGGGGCATGCTCCGGCACCACGACGGTCGCTGGAACCCCGAGCCGGCGGGCGCTCCAGGCGACCCCCTGCGCCATGTTGCCGGCGCTCGCCGTGTAGACGCCGTCCGCCAGCCGCTCGGGACCGGCGAGCCGCATGGCGTTGAAAGCGCCGCGCAGCTTGAAAGAACCGATCGGCTGCAGGTTTTCCAGCTTGAGCCAGATCTCGGCCGGCGCATCGTCGACGTTCAAACGCACCAGCGGCGTGCGCACCGTCACGCCGGCCAGACGCTCGCGGGCGGCGCGGATCTCATCGAGGGTCGGGGCGCGGAGCTCTTGCATAGGTGAGGTGGAGTATAGCGGCCCGAAACCGTCCGCGCTCTTTAACGTAGAGTCTCACCAGGAGGGGCTCCGCATGCTCACCGTTCTCGCTTCGCTCCGCACGACCGCCCGGGCCTTGCGCCGCAGCCCGGGGTTCTTCCTGATTGCGGTCTTTACGCTGGCCGTGGGCATCGGCGCCAATGCGGCGATCTTCACGGTCGTCAATGCCGTCCTCCTGCGCCCACTGCCGTATCCGGAGCCCGAGCGGATCATGGGCGTGTCGCAGACGGCGCCGGGGATCAATGCGCCGCCGAAGTTCGAGCTGTCGGAGGGGACCTATTTCGTCTTCCGCCGGGACAACCGCACCCTGGAAGACCTGGGCATCTACTGGCGCGACTCGGTGACGTTGACCGGCGGACAGGAGCCCGAGCGGATCGGCGCTTCGGGCGCCACCGCGTCGCTCTTCACGGTCCTGCGCGTGCCGCCGGAGCGGGGGCGCGCCCTCCAGGCGGCGGACGAGAAGCCCGGGGCCGAGCCGGTCATGATCCTCTCCGACGATCTCTGGCACCGGCGCTTCGGCGGCGATCCGGCGGCCCTGGGCTCGACGCTCCAGGTCGACGGGGTCGCCCGCCGGGTCGTCGGCATCATGCCTGAAAGCTTTCATTTCCCGGACGCGGAGGTCGAGCTCTGGGTGCCGATGACGATCAACCCCGCCGATCTCCGGACCGGCGGCTTCAACTACGACGGCGTGGGGAGGCTGCGGCCCGACGCCTCGCCGGAGCGGGCGACCCGCGAGCTCTCGGACCTGGTCTGGCGGGCCGCGGATCTGCCGGGCTCTCCGCTGACGCGCCAGATGATCGAGACCTCCAGGCTGGCCACCATCGTCCATCCGCTGCGCGACGACATCGTGGGCGACGTCGAGCGGACGCTCTGGGTGGTGCTCGGCAGCGTCGGAATGATCCTGCTCATCGCCTGCGCCAACGTGGCGAACCTTTTCCTGGTGCGCGCCGAAGGCCGGCAGCGGGAAGTGGCGGTGCGCTCGGCCCTCGGGGCGTCGCAGGGGGACATCGTCCGCCTCTTCCTCAGCGAGAGCGTAGCCCTCTCCCTGATCGGCGGCGCGCTGGGCCTGGCTCTCGCCGCCGCGGGAGTGCGGGTGCTGGTGGCGCTGCGGCCGGAGGGGATCCCGCGGCTGGAAGAGATCGGCGTGGACGGCACGGTGCTCGCCTTCACCGTGGCCCTGGCGCTCCTCTCCGGGCTCCTGGTCGGCCTGATCGCCGCATGGCGCTATGGCCGGCCGAACCTGGCCCCGGCGCTCAAAGAAGGCGGCCGCGGCGGCACCGTCGGACGCGAGCGGTTGCACGCCCGCAACGTCCTGGTGGTCTTCCAGGTCTCGATCGCCCTCGTGCTGCTCGTCGGCGCCGGGCTGATGATCAAGAGCTTCTGGAAGCTCCGGCAGGTGAGCCCCGGGCTCGATCCGCGCGGCGTGCTCACCGTGCGGCTGGACCTTCCGGAGGCGCAATACACGTCGGTGGAGGCCCGCTCGCGATTCGTCGTGCAGCTCCTCGAAAAGATCCGCGCGCTCCCGGGCGTCGAATCGGCCGGGACGATTGGCCAGTTGCCGCTCGGAGGGAGCGGCAACAACAACGGCCACGTGATCGAGGATTTCCCGATCGAGCCCGGCGCGCTGCCGCTGATCCTGGCGACCCGCTCGGTGAGCCCGGGATATTTCGAGACGATGCGCATCCCGGTCCTGGAGGGGAGAGTCTTCGACCGTCTCGATCCAGCCCAGGAAGGGACGGAGGTGGTGGTCAGCGAAGCCCTGGCGCGGCGTTTCTGGCCCGGAAAAAGCCCTCTGGGCAAGCGCTTGACCCCGGGCGCCACCGATCAAGAAAACAAGCCCTTCTGGTACACCATCGTCGGAGTCGTGGGGAGCGTGCGCGACGAGAGCCTGGAACGGCCGCTGGTCGAAGCCGTGTACTACCCCTTGCAGAAGCGCGGCGACAGCGGCACGGCTCCCTCGACCTTCTTTCTGATGGTCCGCGGCGCGGCGGAGCCCCGCCTGATGGTGAAACCGGTGCGCGACGCGATCTCGTCGATCGATCCGAACCTGCCGCTGTCCCAGGTGCGGTCGATGGAAGAGGTCGTGTCCCGCTCCATGGTGCAAACCACCTTCACCATGCTCCTCCTGGTCATTGCTGGAGCCGTGGCCCTGCTGCTGGGCGCGGTGGGGATCTATGGCGTGATCTCGTACGTGGTGAGCCAGCGGACGCGGGAGATCGGCGTGCGGATGGCCCTGGGAGCCGGCCGGCGGGACGTCTCCCGGCTCGTCCTGCGGCAGGGCTTCGTGCTGGCAGTCATCGGGATCGGCGTGGGCGTGGTCCTGGCCTTCTGGGTGACACGGTACATGGTCGCGCTGCTCTTCGAGGTCAGCCCGACCGATCCCCCTATCTTTGCCTCGGTGCCCGCGCTCCTCGCCGCGATCGCCCTGGTCGCCTGCTACGTCCCCGCCCGCCGGGCTGCGGCGGTGCAGCCGCTCGAGGCGATCCGGTCGGAGTAGAGAGGCGCCCCAGCCGGGCGGTCGCCGGCTGGGACGTTGCAAAGGATTATTTCGCCGCCCGCACCTGCCCGCGCACCGCGTCCAGATCGAGCTCGACGATCGGTTCCTCGGCCAGGGCCTTCGCCAGCTTCGCGTCGTGGCCGTAGACGTCGCGGCGGAACTCGACGGTGCCGTCTTTGTCCACCCAGGCGGTGAAGTAGAGGAGATGGACCGGCAGCGGGTGGGGGAGCGAGATGGTCTTCTGCTCGCCCGAGGCCACGGCCTCCTGCAGCTTCTCCGGGGTCCACTCCGAATCCTTCAGGAGGACGTGCGCGAGATCCATCGGCTTTTCCAGGCGGATGCAGCCGTGGCTGAAGTCTCTCTCGGTCTCGGCGAACAGGTGCTCCGCCGGCGTATCGTGAAGGTAGATGTCGTGCTCGTTCGGGAACATGAACTTGATCTGGCCGAGCGGGTTGTCGGGGCCGGGACGCTGGCGGATTCGCGTGTGCGATCCTTCCTGCACCATTTCCATGTTGTGGCTCGCCAGATAGCCCGGGTTGTTGGCCACCTTCGGCAGGATCTCCTCCTCGGCGATCTTGGTCGGGATGTTCCACGCCGGGTTGAGCTCGACATAGGTCATCTTGTCGCTGAACACCGGTGTGCGGCTCTGCTGCGCCTTGCCCACGACCACTCGCATTTCGAGCTCCGTCTGGCCGTTGTTGATCAAAGCCATCTCGTACTCGGGGATGTTGACCCGGATGTAGCGCTGGCCGAAGTCGCTCGGCATCCAGCGCCAGCGCTCCAGGTTGAGCCGGATCTGTTCCAAGCGCTCGGCGGCCGGCACGTTCAGCTCCGCCAGGGTGTCCTCGTCCACCTTGCCCGTGACCTCCAGGCCATGCAGCTTCTGGAAGCGCGCGACGGCGTCCGCCAGAGTCTTGTCGTAGTCGTAGGTCTCGGGTTTCGCGGCTTCGCCCTGCTGCGCGGCCGAGAGATAGCCCTCGGCGCGCAGGCGGTTCTTGAGAGCTCCGACCTGCTCGCCGCGGCTCCCCGGCTTCAGCTCATCGCTCGGCGCGAGGGTGGGCCATCCCCCTTGCGCCGCGATCTGGCGATAGCGGTTCAGCGCGTCGACCAGGGGCTTGTAGCCGTCCTCGGGCGGCCGCAGGGTGCGCAGCGCGTCGTCGAGGTTTCCTTTCTCGGCGAGCGCCTTTTCCAGGCGGGCATCGAGGTCGACGTTTCGCGGCTTCGTGTACCAATCGATCCGCAGCGTCTCGGGCTGCTGCCGGCCCGTGGCCAGGTGGGCGGCCAGGGTCAGAAAGGTATACGACAGGTGCATGTCGGTGTAGGCGAGGAGGCGCTGCGCCGCGGGATCGTCGTACGACTTGGTGTTCTCGACCTCCTTGAGCAGGCTCGCCAGGCGGTCTTTCTGATAGCGCCGCGGGTCGAGACCTTCGGTGGCGGAAGCGTCAATGGCTTTCAGGAGCTCCTGGGCCTGCGGGCGCGGTCCTTGAGCCGTCAGCCACGCGGGCTGGAACTTCCGCTGCTCGTAAAAGTGGCGCATTTCAGCCCAGGCGCGCTTCCGCTCTTTTTCGTCGCGGATCGCCGCGGGGACGGTCTGCGATTGGACGGTGGCCTGAATCGTCTGGCTCACCTCGGGAGGGATCTCCCGCTGGCGGCAGCCGGCGAAAGCCAGAAAGGCGAAGGAGGCGGTCGCCAAGACCCGCCGGAGCGTGTCGATACGTCTCGAATTCATAAAGATCCTGTTACTTCATGCCCACGGCCTTTTTCATGGCGGCCGTGATGGTTTGACGGGTTTTGGAAAACTCTTCCCACGGGTCCGCGCTCAGGCCCTCCAGGCGCTCCGGAACGTTCCGGACGTTGAAGTGATCGCCATGGACGTCTTGGCCGGATTCGATCTCGTCCCAGAACAGAGGGGTGGAGACCGGCGCGCCCGGCCGCGAGCGGGTGGAGTAGGCGCAGATGGAGGTGGCGCCGCGGCCGTTGCGCAGGTAGTCGATGAAGATCTTTCCCTTGCGGCTCGCCTTCGGCAGCTTGGATGTGTACTTCGTGGGGTCTTCGGCGACGACGCTTTCGGTCACCGCTTTGGTGAACGCCTTGACCTCGTCCCAACGTTCCCGCCGCTGGAGCGGCACGCAGACGTGCAACCCCTTGCCGCCGGTCGTTTTGAGGAACGAACGCAGCCCCAGGTCTTCGAGCCGGCCGCGCAGGAGGAGGGCCCCTTCGACGACCCGCTCCCAGGGGAGCCCTTCGTCCGGATCGAGATCGAAGACCACGTAGTCCGGTTTTTCGATGTCTTTGCGGGTGGAGCCCCAGATGTGCATCTCGAGGACTCCCACCTGCACGAGGGAGACGAGCCCCTCGACGGAGTCGACGATACCGTACGGCTCGCTCCCTTCCTCTTCGTCCACCTGGATGCGCTTGACGGTCTTCGGGAAGTGCTCGTTGACGTGCTTCTGATAGAAGCACTGCCTGGCGCGGCCCTCGGGGCAGCGGACCAGGGTCAAGGGACGGTCGGCGATCCGCGGGAGGATCCAGCCGGCGATGCGCTCGTAATAGATCGCGAGCTCGCGCTTGGTCACTCCCTGCTCGGGGAAGAGGATCTTGTCCGGACTGCTCAGCTTGACGCCCGCGAACTCAGACCTCACCCCCTGGCCCCCTCTCCCATCGCCCCCCCTGCCCCCGGGAGAGGGGGAACCCCCGCCCGCGCGAGAAGACGCTTTTTTCGTGGCCTTTGTTTTTGTCTTGGGTGGTGGCGCCCCCTCTCCCGGCCGGCGGGGGGGCGATGGGAGAGGGGGACGGGGGGTGAGGTTTTGCGGCATTTCGCGCACCACGTCGCGCGCGGGCTTGTCCTCGCGCAGCCCTTCGAAGGCGGGGTGGCGGAGGATGCCTTCGCGGGTCCACTCGGTGAAGGTGACCTCGCCCACGAGCTCGGGCTCGACCCAGTGGCTGCGGCGCGCTTCGGCGCCGCGCGGCGGGTTCTTGAAGGCGGGAGTCTTCCGCTCGATCTTCCCGAGGCGCTTGCGCAGGTCGCGCAGGAGCTGATCGTTGAAGCCGGTCCCCACCTTGCCGGCGAAGACGAGCTCGCCGTTCTCGTCGTGGACTCCCAAGAGGAGCGCGCCAAAGCCGGTGCGCGAGCCTTCCGGGTCGGTGAAGCCCACGATCACGAATTCCTGGCGCTTCAGGCATTTGACCTTGAGCCAGTCCTTGCCGCGGCCGGTGCGGTAGGGCATGTCGCCCCGCTTGGACACGATTCCTTCCAGGGCGAAGCTGCAGGC
>DATFPH010000207.1:0-25498 GCA_035264905.1 Thermoanaerobaculia bacterium | reverse complement strand
CTACTCGCTCGATAAGGACGAGATGCTCCGCCAGATCGCGGAGGAGCCGCCCCTCCCCTTCGCCGAGCGCGGCGTCGATGCCTGGCCCGAGGTGGAGCCGGTGCTGCGCCGCGCCCTCGCCAAGGACCCGGCCGAGCGCTTCCCCTCGATGGCCGGCTTCGCCGCGGCCCTCGCCGGGATCGCACCGCCGCGGCCGGTCCCCCGTCCGCGGCCGAACGACCTGGCCGACGCCGAGGGGCTCCTGGAGCGGGTCTTGGAGCGTGTCCGTCCGGGAGGGAGCGTCTTCGAGAGCGGCGTAGAGACCCGCCCCACCGCCTCGGTCAACTATGGCGCCGCGGGCATCGCCTGCGCGCTCTACCGGATCGCCCAGGGGCGCGCGGACGGCGAGCTCCTGGCGCTCGCGGATCTCTGGGCGGAGCGGGCCGCGGCGCTCCTCGGCACCGATGGGGCCTACTACAACCCCGAGATCCAGATCGGCGAAGAGCTGATCGGCCCGACGGCCCTCTACCACACCGCTCCCGGCATCCACGCGACGCGCGCGCTGATCGCCCAGGCCCAGAGCTTCGAGGGGCTGCGGGACGAGTCCGTCGCCGCCTTCCTGAAGTCCTGCGCGGACCCCGGGCCGAACCAGGACGTGACCCTCGGCCGCTCCGGCCTCCTCCTCGGCGGCTCGCTCCTGCTCGACGTCCTCGACGAGGGGGGGACGCGCCGCGAGTTGACCACCTGGGGAGAGAGCCAGCGGCAGACGCTGTGGGACGAGCTCGATGCGCAGCCGCCGATCCGCGACGACGACAGCTCGGTGAACCTGGGGCTGGCCCACGGCTGGGCCGGCCATCTCTACGCCGCCCTGCGCTGGAGCCGCTCCTCCGGAGCCGATCTCCCCGCGCGCTTCGCCGAAAGAATGAACGACCTGGCGGCCTGCGCCCGCCCCTGGGGGCGCGGCGTGCGCTGGCGCTGGCACGACGTGGAGGGAGCGAGCGCGATGCCCGGCTGGTGCAACGGCAGCGCCGGCTACCTCTTCCTCTGGACCCTCGCCGCCGAGATGCTGAAGGAGCCGCGCTGGCAAGACCTGGCCGAGAGGACCGCCTGGAACACCTGGGAGTCCTCCGACGCCGTCCTCAGCCTCTGCTGTGGCTTGGCCGGCCGCTCCTACGCCCTGCTGAGCTTCTGGCGCAAAGGAGGAGGAGAGGAGTGGCTGGCGCGCGCTCGAGTTCTCGCCAATCGCGCTGCCCGCGCCGCCGCGCACCCGGATTCGGAAACGCCGGACAGCCTCTACAAGGGCGCGATGGGCGTGGCGGCGCTGGCCGGAGATCTCTTGCAGCCCGGCCAGGCAGCGATGCCGTTGTTCGAGGAGGAGGGGTGGTAGAGGCCGGGGGAAGGGGGAAATCATCCGACCGATCCGACCGATCGGACCGATCCGTCCGATGATCTGCTGCTCTCCCTTCCGGGGTCAGGGCCTACTTCGGCGCCACTGCCAGAATCCGCTCGATCTTCTTCGCATCCTCCGGCAACAACCCCGCCGCCGGCAGCCGCGGCACCAGCCGCGCCCAGCGCTCGTCCCGCGCGAAGACCTCGCGGAAGAGCTTGAGCGCCTCCTCCTCCTTGCCCACCGAGAAGAGCGTCACCGCCTGCCAGAAGGGCAGCTCGGCGATCCCGGGGGCGAGCTGCGCGGCGCGCGTGTAGTGCTCCACGGCCTTCGGGATCTGGTTGACCGCGACCGCCTCGTCCCCCTGGTTCATCTCGTCATAGGCGCGGTGCAGCGCGAGCAGCCGGCGAAGCTCCACGAGAGGTGCCGGGTTGTCGTCCACCCGCAGGTTCACCAGGCGGTCGTTCCAGGGCTCGCCCGTCGAACGGGCGCGCACCACGATCAGCGCCGCGCTCTGCCGGCCGCGGATGTCTCCCCCCTCGGCCTCCGCCGCCTCCAGCGCCGCCAGCATCCGGTCCGCCAGATCCCCCTTGGCCGCTTCGAAGGCCCGGGCCATGGCGGGCCAGACGGTTGGCTTGTCCATGAGATTCGCCTGGACCGAGAAACCGGCGCCCATCTGATGGCCGGCGGCGGCGATGCACTTCGGCCCGGTCCAGGCCGCCACCCGCCCCTGGGCATCCACCATGGCCACCTGGCGGACGTCCTTCTGAGGGTCCTGCGCGAGGAGCGCATCGAGCGCCTCGCGGGCCGACTTCCCCTCCTTCATGAGCTGCAGCCCCTTCGGTCCGTACTCGATCCGGGTGAACGACTGCGTCGCCACCGCGCCGGCGCCCGCCTCGGCCCAGGGGACCGAGGGACCGACCTGGAACCAGTGGCTCTGGACCGCGACCCCGAAATCGCCGGTGACCGGATCGCGCGCCACGATCGAATACGTGGCCTGGGACGGGAAAGGCAGGACGGCGGCCAGCAGGAACAGGACGGCGGCTCGGTGCATGAGGACCTCCCGACATCGGATTCTAGAGTCTGGACAGGACTTTCGGCAAAAGAGAAAAGAGCCTAGAATCAGGGAGAACCCTGGGAATGCCGGGAGGCCTACCGGCCCCGGGAGCTCCGGAGTCATCCATTGGAGATCTCCAGCTCTGTGACCCACCGACCGCCGCCGGTGGGTCGTCCGAGGCGCGAGCGCACCCTGCGGGCGTACCCGTTGGCGGGAGCTCTCGTCCTGACGGCGCTGCTTCTGGCCCTCCAGATTTTCCTGGGGGCGGAGCGGGTTGCGCCTCTCCTCCTGGCGGCGGGGCTCACCATCGTCTGGCTCCTGGCCCTCAGCGGCCATCTGGGCGCCGTGGCGCGCGAGCGGAGGCTGACGGCGAAGCGGGCCCTCTCCCAGCTCAATACCGAAGTCACCGAGCGCGCCCGCGCCGAGGAGGCGCTGCGCCGTGAGGAAGAGCGCTACCGCCTCCTCTTCGAGCGCAATCCGGGCGGCGTCTACCGCAGCACCGTCGACGGCCGGCTCCTCGACTGCAACGAGGCCTTCGCCCGCATGTTCGGCTATCCGAACCGCGAGGCCATCCTGGCCCAGCCGGCCCCGGTCCTCTATGTCGATCCCGCGGACCGCACGGCTCTGATCGCGCGGCTGTTCGAAGAGGGGTCCCTGCTCCACGTCGAGGTTCTCTTCTGCAAGGCCGACGGCGAGCCGTTCTGGGGCCTGATGTGCGAGAGCCTGCTGCACGCCGCGGACCGCTCCCTCTCCATCCTGGAGGGGACCATCGTCGACATCACGGCGCTCAAGCAGGCCGTCACCGACCGCGAGCAGGCCGAGGAGGCGCTGCGCGAGAGCGAGTCGGGCATCCTGAGCCTCTACAACATCGCCTCGGCGCCCAACCTGACCTTCGAGGGGCGGATCCAGGCCCTCCTGGAGCTGGGCTGCCAGCGCTTCGGCCTGGAGATCGGCATCCTCGCGCACGTCCATGGCGAGCGCTACGAGGTGATGGCGGTGCGCTCGCCCGACAACTCGATCGTCCGCGGCGTCGTCCTCGAGCTGTCGAGCACCCGCGACCGCGAGACGCTGGAGGACCGTTCGATCGTCTCCTTCGAGCAGGCGCGGAGCTCGCCGCGGAGCGTCCATCCGGCGTTCTCGGCCTGGGGCATGGAGTCCTACATCGGGGCGCCGGTGCGGGTCGCCGGCCGCATCTTCGGCACGCTGAGCTTCGCGGCGCCCGATCCGCGCGCCACCCCGTTCAAGCCGGCCGACCTGGAGTTCCTGAAGCTGATGACCCTCTGGCTCGGGGGCGAGCTGGAGCGGGAGCAGCGCAACCGGGAGATCGTCCTGCTGAGCGAGCTGGGCGGCCTGCTGCAGACCTGCGACTCGATCGAGGAGGCCTACCAGGTGATCTCGCGCCAGGGGCGCAAGCTCTTCCCGGACCTCTCCGGAGCGGTGTACCGGCTGAGCGCCTCGCGGACCGACCTGGAGCTGGTCGCCTCCTGGGGAGAGGCGGGGCCATGGCCGGACGCCGACTTCTTCCGTCCCGAGGACTGCTGGGGGCTCCGCCTGGGGCGCGACCACTGCGTGGAAGACCCGGCCGCCGACCTCATCTGCCGGCACGTGGGGGATCAGGATCCGCCCCGCTACCTCTGCGTGCCCATGATGGCGCAGGGCGAGGCGCTCGGCGTCCTCCATCTGCGGATCGATCCGGGAGTCGCCGCGGCGGGCGGCGTCTCCCCCCTGAATGAAGCGCGGCGCCGGCTCGCCTCGGCCGTCTCCGAGCACACCGCCATGGCGCTGGCCAACCTGACCTTGCGGGAGACGCTGCGCCACCAGTCGATCCGCGATCCGCTCACCGGCCTGTTCAACCGCCGCTATTTCGAGGAGTCGCTGGAGCGGGAGATCCGCCGCGCCCGGCGGCGCGGCCTGCCGCTCGGCGTGATCATGCTCGACCTCGACCGCTTCAAGATCGTCAACGACAGCTACGGCCACGAGGCGGGGGACGTGCTGCTGCGGAGCCTGGGCGAGCTCCTGCGCCGGAACGTGCGGGGAGAGGACGTGGCCTGCCGCTGGGGGGGCGAGGAGTTCGCCCTCCTGCTCCCCGAGTCGACGCTGGAGGTGACGCGTGACCGGGCGGAAGAGCTGCGAGACGTGGTGAAGGAGCTGAAGGTGCCCTACCAGGACCGCGTCCTGGGGCCGATCACCGTCTCCCTCGGCGTGGCCATCTTCCCGGACCAGGGGCTCTCGGGGCAGTCCGTGCTGCGCGCCGCCGACGCGGCCCTCTACCAGTCCAAGACCTCGGGCCGCGACCGGGTGACGGCGGCGTTGCAGATCGCAGGGTAAGATTCCCCCCGTGAGCACCAAACACTTCTTCGTCTACACCCTCGCCCTTGGCCTGGCCATCTCCCTGGCGGCCGCCACGGTGCCGCCGGAGCCGCAGGGTTTCAAGCTCAATGGCGACCCCGCGCGAGGCAAGGCCACCTTCGACCGCAGCTGCGCCCTCTGCCACGGCCGGGCCGGCAAAGGCAACGGAGACATGGCGCCGGGCCTCAACCCCAAGCCGCAGGACCTCACCGACCGCACGGTGATGGCCAAGCGGAGCGACTGGGAGATCTACCTGGTGATCCGCGACGGCGGCCAGACCCTGGGCCTCTCGCCGCAGATGTACTCCTTCAAGAACCTCCTCCAGGACCAGCAGATCCGGGACGTTGCGGCCTACGTCCGCAGCCTGGCCCGCCCGGCAAAGTGAGGGCCTGTTCCTCTGCCCTTGAAGGCTGCGCCCACCTCGGCTACCATCCCGGCCCGCCATGTACCGCGAACCTGACTTCTCTCATCCGCGCCTCGCGGCTGCGCCCGAGTGCCGCTTCGAGCCTGCCCCGGCGGACACGGTCCTGCCGGATGGCTTCATGTCCACCACCAATCATCCGGCCTATGTGAAAGTCGGCGGGCGCTGGCGTATGCCGGAACGGCCGCGGATGGATTCCCATCTGGTCTGGGACCCGGCGAGCGAGCGGCTCGTTGTCAAGGAGTTCCGCCTGGTCCGCAAGGGAGACCTGGTGGCCGTGGCCGTCAAGGAGGACGGCTCCGAAGGGGTCCTGGTCTGGGACCGCGGCTTCATGGACGAGGTGGACGAGACCCACGTCCCCGAGGCGTTCAGCTTCATGGCCTCGGAGGTCAGCCGCGAGAAGCCGGTCAACTACGACGCCATCTTCCGGGAGTTCGTGCGGAACCGGGGCGGGGACGGCTTCATCCTCTGGGTGATCGGCCCGGCCTTGGTGCACGCCCGCGGGCGCGTGGCCATGGAGTGGATGATCCACAACGGCTTCTGCCATGGCGTGATCACCGGCAACGCGGTGGCGGTGCACGACGTGGAGGCCGCGCTCTACGGCACCACTCTCGGCATGCGCGCCGACGGCCTGGGAGTCGCCGGCGGTCACTCCACGCACATGCGGGCGATCAATGAGGTGAAGAAGGCCGGCTCGATCAAGGCGCTGGTCGAGGCCGGCCAGCTGACGAGCGGCGTCATGCACGCGCTGACGCTGACCGGCACGCCCTACGTGCTGGGCGGGTCGATCCGCGACGACGGCCCGATGCCGGAGACCATCGCATCGGCGCTCGACGCGCAGGAGGCGATGCGCGAGCTGACCACCCAGGCGACCATGGTGGTCATGGTCGCCACCGCGCTCCACGCGATCGCCGTGGGCAACATGCTGCCGACCTTCTGCCACCGGCCGGACGGCTCGATTTCCGAGGTCACCACGATCTGCGTGGACCAGACGGAGTTCGTGGTGAACAAGCTGAAGGACCGCGGCACCCACCAGGCGTTCGGAGTGGTGACCAACGCGCAGGACTTCATGCGGCTGGTGCAGTTGGAGCTGCAGACGCGGGGGTAGGCCGGCCGGACCACGGTATGCTGCGGGCATGTGGAGCCGGCAGCCGAACCTCTACGTCGTGGCGGGGCCGAACGGGGCGGGGAAGAGCACGTTCGCCCGCCTGTTCCTGCCGGAGTACGCAGACTGCCGCGAGTTCGTCAACGCGGACCTGATCGCGGCGGGGCTCTCCCCGTTCAACCCGGAGAGCCTCGCCATCCAAGCCGGCAAGCTCATGCTGGAGCGCATCGAGGCTCTCGCCGAGGCGCGCATCGACTTCGGGTTCGAGACGACGCTGGCGGGGAAGAGTTGGTTGCCTGTCCTCCAGAGGCTTCGTGAGCAGGGATACCGCCTCCACATCTTCTTCCTCTGGATTCCCGGGCCTGACCTGGCTTTGAGGCGCATCGAGGAGCGAGTCCGCGCGGGCGGCCACTTCATCCCCGAGGAGGTGGTTCGGCGACGGTACACGAGGGGACTCCGGAACTTCCCCCAGATCTATGCGCCAGTGGTCGACCTGTCGCTGCTGTTGGACAACTCGAAGAGCCTTCCCGATGCTGTACCGGCCAAGGACCCCCAGAAATCTTCAGCAAGGCAACGCAGGCTCTTAGGAAGGCCGTCGAGGCCGCGATCGCCGAGCATTGGCGCAACGGCCGCCCGGTCTACGTCTGGCGCGACGGGCAGGTTGTGGCGCTCTATCCGGACGGATCGGCGGTTCCAGTGAAGCGCGAAGAGAGGTAATGTCGGCCCCGGAGCCCGCCGAGGGCCATCAACAGGAGTTACCTACATGACCAGAGCCTTCGTTCTCGGAGCCGTGGCCCTCGCCCTGTTCTCCGGCATCGCCGGAGCCCAGGAGGACGCCCAGAGGCCGTTGGATCTCCCTGCCGAATATCAGAGCCTCATCAACGCCGAGCGCGCGTTTTCCAAGAAGTCGATGGACTCGAACGCCAAGGAGGCGTTCCTCGCCTTCATCGCGGACGACGGCGTGCTCTTCACTCCCGATCCGGTCCCGGGCAAGGAGGCCTGGCAGAAGCGGCCCGCTCCGGATTTCAAGCTGGAGTGGTGGCCGACGTACTCGGACATCTCCCGCTCGGCCGACCTCGGCTGGAACACGGGGCCCTATGTCATCAGCCTGAAGGACGGGAAAAAGCTCTACGGGTATTTCTCCACCGTCTGGCGCAAACAGGCGGACGGCACCTGGCGCTTCGTGACGGACCTGGGCGCCTCGATGCCCGATGCGCCGAAGCGGGGCGGTGAGCCCGGGCCGCTCGATCCCGCCAAGCTGGAGAAATTCGACGCTCCGGTGGACCCCAAGGAAGCGGAAGGGGCGCTCCTCGACGCCGACCGCGCGCTCGGGGTGGGGACGGAGAAGGGGCTGGAGGAGACCTACAAGGCGATTCTCGCGGAGGACGTCCGCCTGATGCGCCAGGATCACGCTCCCTTCGTGGGCAAGGAGGCGGCCGCGCTGCGCCTCTCGGAGGAGAAGGGGGCCTTCACCTCGAAGCCGATCGGTGGCGGCAGCGCCAAGGCCGGCGATCTCGGCTACGTGTACGGCTCGTACGAGCGGAAGGGTGGCAAGCTGGAGTCGGGCTCGTACGTGCGGATCTGGAAGCGGGAGCCGGGAGATTCATGGAAGCTGGCGCTCGAGGTGCTGAACCCGCAGCCGGCGGGGTAGGCGCCCGCCTGAACCCTCACCCCCGGCCCCTCTCCCACGGGGTGGAGTGGGTGAACAGCAAGTACGATTGACGCGCCACCAGGCGCTATAATCTGGCTCAGGTGGTGAGGGCGACATCGGAAAAGAAATGATGAGAGGCTCAGCCGTTATCGTCGATGTTCTCGGGGGGCTCGAAGCTGGAGAGCCACCAACGTCCGAGAACCTGAAACAGCAGATTCGAGAAGGATTGCCCTTTTCCGTGTTAGAGACTGTGACCTCAAGGTTCTCTTTGGACCCGGATAAGGTCGCATCGGCTCTCGATCTCGCCCCTCCGACCCCTGCTCGGCGCGCAAAGGAGCGGCGTCTCCGGCCGGCCGATTCGGATCGACTGTTCCGCTTGGTCCGGATCGTCGTCGAGACCGCCGATGTGCTCGGGAGCGAGGAGAAGGCCTCTCGTTGGCTCCAAGCACCGAATCGGGCTCTCGGTGGGCAAACACCCCTGAGTCTGCTGGATACAGATCCAGGGGCTCAGCAGGTGGAAGAGGTGCTTGGGCGAATCGAGCACGGCGTCTTCAGTTGATCAGCCGAACACAGCACGGAAAGCGGTCCTCGTCTGCACGGACTGCCTGGCGACTCACCCGGGCACGGTTTGCCGACCGGGCGTTTGATGGTGAGGGGGCGCGTCTCTACGGAGGCCGCTGGAATCATCAGGGTGTGCCTGTCGTTTACTGTGCCGCCACCCTATCACTCGCGGCTCTGGAGCTTTTCGTCCACCTCGAAGCTTCGGAAGCTCCGGCCGATCTCGTCACCCTTGCGGCCGAGATCCCCTCGAGCGTCTCCATTGAAGAGCTGGACTCTGCGGTCCTGCCAGCGGATTGGCGCGCCTATCCCGCTCCGGACGCTCTGAAGGAACTGGGGACGGCTTGGGTCCGCTCAGGGCGGACAGCGGTCCTGTCCGTTCCATCTGTGGTTATACCCCGGGAGCGCAACTTCCTCCTCAATCCCTCACATCCAGAATTCTCCCAAATCCTTCTGCGGAATCCGGAGCCGTTCTCGTTCGATCCGAGGATGTGGAAGTAACCTCCCGACCCCCTTTCGCCCCCCGCACGCACTTCTCCTACAAGGGGCTCGGGCGTGCCTGAGGGGGCATGCTACTCTTTCTCGTTCCAGATCCGGGGGCGCTGAAGGTCTCGCCCGGCACCTAAGAGATCAAGAGAGGCATTGCATGGACACGCTCGATCAGATTGCGATCATCGGGATGGCGGGACGCTTCCCTGGAGCCCCGGATGTGGACTCCCTGTGGCCGGTCCTGCGGGATGGCGTCGAGGCCATCACCCGTTTCTCCGACGAGGAGCTCGCGGCGGCCGGCGTTGCGCCGGAGCTGATCGCCGATCCGCGCTACGTCAGGTCCCGCGGCATCCTCGAAGGCGTCGAGACGTTCGACGCGGAATTCTTCGGGATCACCCCGCGCGATGCCGAGGTCATGGACCCCCAGCAGCGCGTGTTCCTGGAGACCGCCTGGCAGGCCTGCGAAAACGCGGGGTACGATCCGCACGCCTTCTCCGGCCGCGTCGGCGTGTTCGCCGGCGCCGCGTCGACCAGCTATTTCGCGTTCCATCTGCTGCCGCGTCCCGAGCTCCTTGCCGAGGTCGGCGGGCTGCAGGTCAAGATGCTCAACGACAAGGACTTCCTGACCACGCAGACCTCCTACAAGCTGAACCTGCGCGGGCCCAGCATCGCCGTGCAGACGGCCTGCTCGACGTCTCTCGTGGCCATACACCTCGCCTGCCAATCGCTCCTGAGCGGCGAGTGCGAGATGGCGCTCGCCGGAGGCGTGGGTGTGAGCTTCCCGCAGACGGCCGGGTACCTCTATGAGGAAGGCGGGATCGGCTCGCCCGACGGCCATTGCCGCGCGTTCGACGCCAAGGCTCAAGGGTTGGTGGAAGGCAACGGCGTGGCTCTCGTGATGCTCAAGCGGCTGGAGGATGCGCTCGCCGACGGCGACACGATCCACGCGGTGATCCGCGGCTCGGCCATCAACAACGACGGCGCGAGCAAGGCGGGCTACTCGGCCCCCAGCATCGACAGTCAGGCCGAGGTGATCTCGGAGGCCCTGGTGGTGGCCCGCGTCGAGCCGGAGACGATCGGGCTCGTCGAGGCGCACGGCAGCGGCACGCCGATCGGCGATCCGATCGAGGTGGCGGCATTGACGCGGGCCTGGCGCGCGTCGACCAACCGCCGCGGCTTCTGCGCGCTCGGCTCGATCAAGACGAATATCGGCCATACCGACGCCGCCGCGGGAGTCTCGGGGCTGATCAAGACCGTCCTGGCGCTGGAGCACGGGCAGATCCCGCCGAGCCTGAACTACGAGACGCCGAATCCGACGCTGTCTCTCGACCAGAGCCCGTTCTACGTGCCAACGGACGTGCGCGACTGGCCGGCGGGGGAGACGCCGCGGCGGGCCGCGGTCTCGTCGCTGGGGATCGGCGGCACGAACGCGCACATCGTTCTGGAGGAGGCGCCGCCGGCTCCGGCCGCGGCGCCGTCGCGCCCCTGGCAGCTCCTGACGCTCTCGGCGCGCAGCTTGAAGGCGCTCGACGCGGCGACCGCCAACCTCGCGGCGTGGCTCGCCGATCCCGAGCACGCCGGGACCGATCTGGCGGACGCGGCGCACACGCTGCGGGTGGGGCGCAAGCCGTTCCGCCACCGCCGCGCGCTGGTCTGCCGCGACAAGGAAGAGGCCCTGCGGCTTCTCGCGGGAGACGAGCCGTCGCGCCGGGCGACCGGCGACGCGGGAGATCCAGGGGCTGAGGCGCCAGGCGTGGCGTTCCTGTTCCCCGGCCTCGGCGACCACTACGTGGGCATGGCCGCGGAGCTGTACCGGACCGAGCCGGTCTTCCGCGAGGCCCTCGACCGCTGCGCCGAGATCCTGCAACCCCGCCTGGGGCTCGACCTGCGCGAGGCCCTCTGGCCGGCGGAGGCCCCCGAGCCGCCTTCGGGCGCTCCGGGCGCCAGCGCCCGCCGCGACCTGCGCCGTCTGGTCGCGGGTGAGGAACAGAACAGCGACGAGAGCCTGCTCTCGCGGACGCGCATCGCCCATCCGGCTCTCTTCTCGGTGGAGTACGCGCTGGCAACGCTCCTCCTGGAGTGGGGGATCCGTCCGGCGGCGATGATCGGCTACAGCCTGGGCGAGTACGTGGCGGCCTGTCTGGCCGGGGTCTTCTCGCTGGAGGATGCCCTCACCCTCGTCGCCGAGCGGGCGCGTCTCGTCGACGCTCTGCCGGAAGGGGCGATGCTCGCGGTGCCTCTCCCCGCGGACGAGGTCGAGCCACTCCTCGGCGCCGAGCTCTCGGTCGCGGCGGCGGACGGCCCGGCGCTGACCGTGGTCGGCGGCCCGGCCGGCGCCATCGAGCTGTTCGCCTGGCAGCTTTCGTCGCGCGGCGTGGCCACGCGGCGTCTCCGCACGGTCCACGCCTTCCACTCGCGGATGATGGAGCCGGCGGTGGCCGAGCTGGCGCGGCTGGCGCGCGGCATCGCTCTCGCGCCGCCGTCGATCCCGTTCGTTTCGAACGTCACCGGGACCTGGATCACCGACGCCGAGGCGACCGATCCCGGGTACTGGGCGCGGCACCTGGCCTCGACCGTCCGCTTCGCCGACGGGCTGGCGGCCCTGATGGCGGCGGACGGCCCGCGCGTGCTCGTCGAGGTCGGCCCCGGCCGCAGTCTCTCGACGCTCGTCCGGCAGCACGCGCGGCGCCCCGCCGGGCTGGTCGAGATCGCGACGCTCCGCGACCGCCGCGAAGAGGTCTCGGATCAGGCGTTCCTTTTGGACGCCCTGGGCCGCCTCTGGCTCGCCGGCGTGGCACCCGACTGGACGGCGTTCGTGGCAGGCGAGAGCCGGCGCCGCGTTCCGCTGCCGACCTATCCATTCGAGCGGCGCCGCTTTTTCATCGAGGCCGGTTCGGCCGCCCGCGCTGGTGCAGCGGACGGCGGCAAGCGCCTGCCGCAGGACGACTGGTTCTCCTCTCCGGTCTGGGAGCGCGTGCCCGCGGTCGCCACGGCGGAGGAGCCGGCCGGCCCGTGGCTCCTGCTGCTGGATTCCCTGGGCGTCGGCGAGCGCCTCGCCGTGGAGCTCCAGGCGCGCGGCGCGACAGTCGTGACGGCTCCCCCTCTCCCGGAGGACCTGCGCGCCCTGTTCCGCGACCTCAAGTCCCGCGGCGAGATGCCCGCGCGGATCGTCCACCTGGGCAGCCTGACTCCGGCGGGCGTCGAGCCATCGCTGGAGGTTCAGGAGGAGGGCTTCTACAGCCTGCTCGCGCTCGCCCAGACGCTCGGCGAGCAGGGATTGCAGACCCCTCTCCGCCTGACCGTCGTTTCGAACGGCCTGTTCGACGTGACCGGCGACGAGACCGTGCTGCCGGCCAAGGCGACGCTCCTGGGCGTCTGCCGCGTCATTCCCCAGGAGGTGGCGCACGTCACGTGCGGCGTCGTCGACCTCCCCGCGGACGAGCCGGTGGCCTTCGCCGCGCGGCTCGCGGCCGAGCTCGCGCAGCGGGACCAGGAGCTGGTGGCCGCTTTGCGCGGACGCCACCGCTGGGTGCGCCGCTTCCGCAAGGTCGCCCTGCCGGCGGCCGAGCCCGGCGCGGCGCTGCGGCGCCACGGCGCCTGGCTGGTCGCGGGCGGGCTCGGCGAGGCCGGAGTGACCGTGGCCGAGCACCTGTTCCGCACGGCCGGCGCCCGGCTCGCCCTCATGGCTCCGGAGGATGCGCCGCCGCGCGAACGCTGGGGCGAATGGATCGGCGCCCGTGACGAGCACGACGAGGAGGCCCTGCGCCTGCACCGCATCCTGGCCCTGGAAGCTTCCGGCGCCGAGGTGCTCCTCGTGCCGGTCGACCTGACGCGGCCCGGCCGCGCCGAGTGGGCGGTGGCCCGGGTGCGCGAGCGCTTCGGCACTCTCCACGGCGTCATCCAGGCCGAGCCCGATCCCACGGGGGGGCTCCTCCTGTGGACGACGCGCGAGACCGCCGCGCACGCCCTGGCGCCCAAGGTGCGCGGCACCCTGGCGCTCGCCACGGCGACGCGCGACCTGCCGCTCGACGCGTTCCTCCTCTTCGGCTCCAGCGCGGCGACGACCGGCGGCTTCGGGCAGGCGGCGATCAGCGCCGTGGCCTCGTTCCTCGACGCGCTCGCCTGGCGCCGCGCGGCCGAGGGGCTGCCGGCGCAGACGATCGATTGGGGCTTCTTCCGCTGGCAGGCGGTGAACGCGCCCGATCCCGTCGTGGCCGAGCAGCTCCGCACGGCGCTCGCGACCTATGGCCTCACCGGCCCCGAGCTCCTGGCGAGCCTCGATCGGATCGCGGCGAGCGGCTTGCCGCAGGTCACGGTGTCGACGCAGGACCTGGAGGCCCTGTCCGCCCACTTCGATACCTTGGACACCGGCACTCTAGGCGAGAGCGCGGCCCCGGGCGCGGCGCACCCCCGGCCCGAGCTGGCCGCGCCGTACGTCGAGCCGCAGACCGAGGCCGAGCAGGTGCTGGCCCGCGTCTGGCGCGAGTGCTTCGGCCTCGACCGCGTCGGCGTCGAGGACAACTTCTTCGAGCTGGCGGGCAACTCGCTCCTGGCGATCCAGATCGTCACCCGCGCCAACGCCGTCCTGGGCACCGACCTGCCAATGGCGGCCCTCCTGGAGACGCCGACCATCGCCGAGCTGGCCCGCCGCGTCGAGGCGTCGCGGCCGGTCGCCGACGAGGCGGAGCTGGAGCGCCTGCTCGCCGAGATCGAGTCGCTGTCGGCGGACGAGGCCGAGGCGCGGCTCGCGCAGGAGCTGCAGACGTTGGGAGAGACGGCGGCGTGACGGACCTGTCCGGGCGGCTCGCGTCGCTCACGCCGGCCCAGCGGGCGCTGTTCGAGCTGGCGCTCAAGAAGAAGGAGTCGCATCCCGAGCCTGCACCGGTGCCGGCGCCATCTGCGGAGCCGGCGCCGGTCGTGCCCCACCGGCCACAGCCCGGTCCCTGGCCGCTTTCGTTCGACCAGGAGCGGCTCTGGCGCAACCAGCGGCGCAATCCGTCGAGCCCGCTCTACAACATCGTGGCGGGGAACCGCTTCCGCGGCCGGCTCAGCGTGCCCGCGTTCGCGCATGCCGTGAACGAGGTGGTGCGCCGCCATGAGAGCCTGCGCACGACCTTCCGCGCGGTGGACGGCCGGCCCGTGCAGGACGTAGTGCCCAGCCTGCGCTTCCGCGTGCCGGTGATCGACTTGCGCGGCCTGCCGCACGAGCGGCGGGAGGCCGAGGCGGACCGCGACGTGACCGAGGCCCTGCGCGCGCCGTTCGACCTCGAGCGGCTGCCGCTCTTCCGCATGTTCCTGGTGCAGGTCGAGGACGACGACTTCATCCGCCCGTTCGCCCTCCACCACACGATCAACGACCACCTGTCGATCTTCAACATGGAGGCCGAGCTGATCGCCTGCTACGCCGCTTTCGCCACGGGCAGGCCCCCCGAGCTGCCGCCGCCGCCCTTCCAGCAGGCGGACTTCGCGGTCTGGCAGCGCGAGCGGCTGGGTGACGCGGCGCTGGTCGAAGAGCGCCAGGCCTGGTGGCGCGAGCGGCTGGCCGGCGTCCCCGATCCGCTGGAGATCCCGCTCGACCGCTCCCGCCGGCCGGCGCAGCGCTTCGAGGGCGAGCGCCGGCCGTTCGAGATCGCGCGGTCGCAGGTGGACGGCCTGAAGGCGCTCGCGCAGCGCGAGGGCGTGACCATGTTCGCGGCGGCGCTCACCGTGTTCGACGTCCTCCTCGTCCGCCTCTCCGGCCAGGAGCGGCTCTCCGTGGGCACGCCGATGACCTACCGCGAGGCGCTGGTCGACGGGCTTCTGGGGTTCTACCTGAACCAGGTCCCGATGCCGGTCGACCTCTCGGGCAACCCGACGTTCCACGAGGCGCTCCGGCGGGTGCGCGACGCGGTGATCGCGGCGCAGGCGCACAATGATCTTCCGTACGGGCTGATCGTCGAGGCCGCGCACGGGCCGGATGCTCTCGAGGGGCCTGAAGCGACGCCGAGCTTTCTTCCGTTCACCCAGATGGTGTTCCTGTTCCTCTACCCGCCGAAGATCGCCGGCTCGGTCGTGCCGGGCCTGGACGTGCGCCTCTACCGGGTGGACGCCCGGCGGACGCAATTCGACACCCAGGTTGCGCTGTTCTGGGACGGGGAGCACGGGATTTCCTGCTTGTGGGAGTACAACACGAGCCTCTGGAATCCCACGACGATCGACCGGTTCAAGCAGGCGTTCCGGATCCTGCTGGGCAGCGTGCTGGCCGATCCCGATGCGCGGATCTGGGACCTGCCGCTCCTCTCCGAAGGCGAGCGGCACGCGATCCGCGAATGGTCGGACGCCGCGGGCATGGAGCTGCTCGACCGCTCTGGCCGGCCGGTGCCGATCGGCGTGATCGGCGAGACCGCTTCGGGTGCGAGGGGACGTTGGCTGCCGGATGGACGGATTGAATTTCTCGCGCGGAGCTGAGCTGTGTTGAGTGCTGCCCCCACCTTCGTGCATCGCCTGCGGGAACGCGCCCTCGCCGAGCCGGACCGCCTGGCCTACGTGTTTCTCCAGAACGGGGAGGACGAGAGCGGGCGGCTGACGGTCGGGGAGCTGGATGCGAAGGCGCGGGCGATCGCGGCGGCGTTGGACCCGGGAGAGGGGGAGGCTGCTCGGGCGCTCCTATTGTTTCCGCCGTGTCTGGAGTTCGTGGCGGCTTTCTTCGGATGCCTGTATGCGGGTGTCATCGCGGTGCCGTCGTACCCTCCCGCTCCTTCGCGGCCGGGGCGCGGGCAGCCGCGGCTCAAGGCGATCCTGGAGGGTTGCGCGCCTCGCTATGTTCTGACCACGGAGGCTCTGGCGGCTCGCGTGGCCTCTTTGCGCGATGAGCTGCCGGGGCTCGCGGAGTGCGCGGTGATCGTGACGGAATCGATCCCGGACGCTCTGGCCGATTCGTGGCAGGCGCCGGAGATCGGGCCGGAGACGATCGCGTTCCTCCAGTACACGTCGGGCTCCACGTCGGACCCCAAGGGGGTCATGGTCTCGCACGGCAACCTGGCGCACAACGAGGAGGTCATCCGCGAGGCCTGCGCGCACGACGAGCAGTCGACGTTCGTGAGCTGGCTGCCGATCTACCACGACATGGGGTTGATCGGCGGCGTGCTGCAACCGCTCTGGGTGGGCGCCGCCTGCGTGCTGATGGCGCCGGTGGCGTTTCTGCAACGGCCGGTGCGCTGGTTGCGGGCGATCGCGAAATGGCGCGCGCACACCAGCGGCGCGCCGGATTTCGCCTACGACCTCTGCGCGCGCAAGGTGACGCCGGAGCAGTTGGAGGGATTGGACCTGTCGAGCTGGCGGGTGGCTTTCGACGGCGCCGAGCCGGTGCGCGCCCACACGCTCGAAGCGTTCGTCGAGGCGTTCGGCCCCGAGGGATTCCGCCCCGAGGCGTTCTTCCCCTGTTACGGCCTGGCCGAGGCCACGCTGATCGTCTCTGGGAGGAGCCGCCCGCAGCCGCCCACGGTGCGCTCGTTCCGCGGCCTCGCGGAGCACCGGGTGGAGGAGGCGGAGGAGGGGAGCCCGCTGGTGGGTTGCGGACCCGCGGGGCTCGGCCTGGAGATCGCCATCGCCGATCCCGCGACGGGGGAGGAGCGGGGTCCGGAGGAGGTCGGGGAGATCTGGGTGTCGGGCGGGAGCGTGGCGCAGGGGTATTGGAACCGGCCGGAGCAATCCGAAGCCACGTTCCGCGCCGAGCTCGCCGGCCGCCCTGGAGCCCGTTTCCTGCGCACTGGAGACCTCGGGTTCCTGCGCGGCGGCGAGCTGTTCGTCACCGGCCGCATCAAGGACCTGATCATCGTCCGCGGACGCAACCACTACCCGCAGGATCTGGAGAGGACGACCGCGGCGAGCCATCCCGCCCTGCGCGGCGGTGCGGGAGCCGCGTTTTCCGTCGAGGGGACCGGCAGCGAGAGCGCCGCGCTGGTCCAGGAGATCGATCCGCGGCGTACCGCCGAGGCCGAAGAGGCACTCGGAGCCCTGCGCCAGGCGCTTGCCGAGGAGCACGAGATTCCGCTCTCCGCCGTCGTCCTGGTGAAGGCCGGCACCGTGCCCAAGACGACCAGCGGCAAGGTCCAGCGCCAGCTCTGCCGCCGCCTGTTCCTCGAAGGGAGCCTCCAGCCCGTCGCCGCCTGGCGGGCCGCGGCGACGGATGAGGAGATCCCGGAAGCGATCGCGGAAGATCCCCAGGACCTCGCCCCCTGGCTGCAATCCCGAGTCGCCGCCAAGCTGGGGCTGCGCACCGCGGACATCGATCCCCAGGAGCCCTTGGCCCGCCACGGCATCGATTCCCTCAGCGCCGTCGAGCTGGCCCACGAAATCGAAACCACCTACGGCATCGACCTGCCCTTGTCGATTCTCCTCGAGAGCCCCAGCCTCGAATCCCTGGTCGCAGGCCTAGCCGCCCGCGGCGCCGGGTCGGATCCGACCGATCCGACCGATCCGACGGATCGGACCGATCGGTCGGATCTGACCCGGCGCCGCGGGTCGCGGACGTTGTCACCCGGCGAACGGGCCCTGTGGTTCCTTCAGCAACTGGAACCCACCAGCCCCGCCTACCACATCGCCGGCACCGCGCGCCTGTCCGCCAACGCCGACCTGCCCGCCCTCAACCGGGCCTTCCAGTCCCTGGTGGACCGCCACCCCGCCCTGCGCACCACGTTCCACGTGCGCGACGGCGAGCCCGTCCGCGAGATCCACACCACCGCGGAGATCGACTTCCAGGTGGAGCCAGCGCAGGAGGGGCGGATCGAGGAGGAGGTCTTCCGGCCGTTCGATCTGGAGAACGGGCCTCTGCTGCGCGTCCGCGTGTCCGAGAGTGCGGACGGCGCGCGGACGTTGCTGCTGGTCCTCCATCACCTGATCGCGGACTTCTGGTCGGTGGCGGTGATGGTACGGGAGCTGGGCTCCCCTCACCCCCTGGCCCCCTCCCCCGCGGAGCGGGAGAGGGGGAATCGGAATCAGACGAAGGGAGATTTGGCGTTTTGGCAGGAGCGCCTGGGTGGGTATCCGTTCGTTCTCGATCTCCCGACCGACCATCCGCGCCCTGCCCAGCCTCGGCATCGGGCGGCGACGGTGCCGTTCGCGCTGGACCGGGAGACCGCGGAGCGGCTGCGGGGGCTGGCGCGCGAGCGGGGCACGACGCTGTTCGCGGCGCTGCTCGCGGTTTACCAGGCGATGCTCCACCGCGCGTCGGGGCAGGAGCGGCTGCTCGTCGGCGCTCCGACCTCGGGACGGAACCGCGCGGCTCTCGCGGGGGAGATCGGCTACTTCGTCAACACTGTCGTCCTCCCTTCGCACCTGGACGACGATCCGGCCTTCGATGCGCTCCTCGACCGGGCGCGGCGGTCCGTCCTCGACGCGTTCGCGCAGGAGGTCCCGTTCCCGGCTCTCGTGGAGCGGCTCCAGCCTGAGCGCGATCCAGGACGGACTCCGCTGTTCCAGACGGCGTTCGTCTTCCAGAAGGCGCCGCGGCGCGAGGAAGAGGCGCTCGCCGCGTTCGCTCTCAACGAGACGGGCGTCCGCCTCGAGCTCGGCGGCGGGCTCGCGCTCGAATCCCTCGCCCTGCCCGTCCTGCCCGCGCAGCTCGACCTGACGCTGGTCGCGGCCGAGGTCGGCGGCGCGCTGCGGGCGTCGCTCGTCTACGACCTCGATTTGTTCGAGGAGACCACCGCAGTCCGCATGAGCGGATGGCTCCGCAACCTGGCCGCGGCACTCACCGCGGCGCCGGGGCTTCCGGCCGGAGAGGCCGCCCCGTGGAGCGAGGCCGAGCGCGTGCAGGTCCTCCATGAGTGGGCCGGCACGGAGGTGCCGTCGGTCCGGCCGCTCATCCCCAGGCGCGTCGCGGCCCGGGCCGCCGAGGCTCCCGAGGCTCCGGCGCTCCGCCAAGGCGAGCGCTCGGTGACCTACGGCGAGCTCGCCCGCCGGGCGCATGGCCTGGCGTGGCGGCTGCGCTCTCTGGGAGTCGGTCCGGAGACGACGGTGGCGGTCTTCGGCGAGCGCCGGCCCGAGACGGTCGTCGGCCTGCTCGCCATCCTGGAATCCGGCGGCGCCTACGTGCCGATCGATCCGGCCTCGCCGGCCGAGCGGACCGCGCGCCTCGTCGCGGACTCCGGCGCGCGCGTGCTGCTGACCGACCGGGCTCTGGCCGGGCGCCTGCCGGTCCTCTCCACGGAGGTCCTGCTTCTGGACGATCCGTGGGAGGAGCGGAGCGAGGCGCCGCCCGTGGAGCTCGCTCCCGGCAGCCTGGCCTACGTCATCTACACCTCCGGATCGACCGGTCAGCCGAAAGGCGTGCAGATCTCCCACGACTCCCTGCGCGCCTTCGTCGAGCGCCACGAAGAACGCCATGGGATCGGCCCCGCGGACGTGGTCTCCCACCTCTCGGGCCAGGCGTTCGACGTGTCGGTGCTGGACCTCTGGGTGCCGCTCGCGAACGGAGCCTGCGTCTGGCTGCCGGACGACGACGAGGTCCGCAGCTCTCCCGCGCTCCTCTGGGACCGGATGACCGCGGCGGGAGTGACGCACGGGTGCCTCACCACGTCCCTCTACGAAGCCGTCGTGGGGCTCGGCCCGGCGCTGCGGCGGCCGTCGCGCCTGCGCCATCTGCTGGCCGCGGGCGAGCGGATGCGGCAGAGGCCGCCGGCCGGCCTGCCGTTCGAAGTGTGGAACGCCTACGGTCCGACCGAGGCCACGGTGCTGGCCACGGCCGGGATGGTCGCGGGGGAGGGACGGGGTGGGGGACCCTCCATCGGCCGCCCGATTCCGGGCACGCGGGCCGTCCTCCTCGACTCCCTCCTCCGGCCGGTCCCCGCGGGCGCGCCGGGCGAGCTCTGCCTGGGAGGCCCCGGCCTGGCCCGCGGCTATCTCGGAAGGCCCGACCAGACGGCCGAGAGGTTCGTCCCCGATCCGTTCGGCCCGCCGGGCAGCCGCCTCTACCGCACCGGCGACCTGGCGCGCTGGCGTTCAGACGGAGAGCTGGAGTTCCTGCGGCGCATCGATGCGCAGGTCAAGATCCGCGGCTTCCGCATCGAGCCCGGCGAGATCGAGCGCACACTGACGCTCCATGCCGGTGTGCGCGACGCGGCCGTGCTGGCCGTGGAGGATCCCGCTGTCGGCCCGCGCCTCGTCGCCTTCGTCGTGCCGTCTGGCGATGGCGCGGACGAGGCCCCCACGGTCCGGGAGCTGCGCGAGCATTTGGCGGTGACGCTCCCGCCCTACATGGTCCCGTCCGCGTTCGTGACGCTCCCGGCGCTGCCGCTCACGCCGAACGGCAAGGTCGACCGCCGGGCGCTCCTGGCGCAGGCGGCCGAGACCGAGCCGGAGGGGGAGTCGGCGGCGCCCCGCGATCCGGTCGAGGAGGCGCTGGCGGAGCTGTGGGCCGCGGAGCTGGAGCGCGAGCGGGTGGGCATCCACGACGACTTCTTCGCCCTCGGCGGCCATTCGCTCCTCGGCGCCCGCATCGTCGCGCGCATCCGCCAGACGTTCGGGGCCGACCTCGCGCTGCGCCGCCTGTTCCAGACCCCCACCGTGGCGGGCATGGCCGAGGCGCTGCGCTCGGCCGGCGGAGCGGAGGCGATCCGCCCGGCGCCGCGCCACCCCGCGCCGCCCGCCTCGATCGCGCAGGAGAGCCTCTGGTTCCTCGACCGCCTCCAGCCCGGCACCGCCACCTACAACGTGCCGGTGGAGCTGCGCTGGAGCGGCGCGCTGTCCGTCCCCGCCCTGCTCGCGGCTCTGACGGCAATCGAAGGACGGCACGAGGCGCTGCGGACCCGGTTCCCGGAGGTGGACGGCCGGCCGGTGCAGAGCCTTCTATCCCGGCCTCTCCCGCACCCTTTGATCGATCTGTCGGCTCTTGCGTCCACCTTGCGGGATGAGGAGGCGGAGCGCATCGCCGCGGCGGAGGCGCGCCGGCCGTTCGATCTCCAGCGCGGGCCTCTCTCGCGCGTCACGCTGGTGCGTCTGGCAGAGACCGAGCACCGGCTGCTGTGGGTGGTCCATCACATCGTGGCGGACGGCGGATCGCTGGGCGTCTGGTTCGGCGAGCTGACGGAGCTGTACGGCGCCGCAATGGAGGGCCGTCCCGCAATCCTTCCGGTCCTCTCCATCCAGCCGGCGGACGTGGCGGTCCACGAGCGGGAGATGCTGGCCTCGGGTGCCCTGGAGCCGCAGCTCGCGTTCTGGCAGCGGACCCTCGCGGGCGCGCCGGTCCTGGAGCTTCCAGCGGACCACCTGCGGCCGGCGGTGGCCACGTCGCGCGGCGTCCTGCGCAGCCGCGATCTGCCCGGATTGACGGCGGAGGTCTCCGCCCTCGCGCGGCGCGAGCGGGCCACGCCGTTCATGGCCCTGCTCGCCTCCTTCGCGGCCTTCCTCTCGCGGATCTCGGACCAGGAGGATCTCGTTCTCGGCACGCCGGTGAGCCGCCGCGGGCGCGCCGAGCTGGAGCCGCTGATCGGCTTCCTGGTGGACACGCTGGCCGTGCGGATCTCCTGCGCCGGCGAGCCCGCGTTCAACGAGCTCCTGGGCCGGACGCGCCGCGCGGCGCTCGACGCTTTCCGCCACGCCGACGTGCCGTTCGAAGCCGTGGTCGAGCGCCTCCATCCCGAGCGCGGCCTCGGCCGCAATCCGATCTTCCCCGTCCTCTTCTCGCAGACGCCGCCGCTGCCGGCTCGCCTCGATCTGCCCGGCGCCGTGCTCACGCCGCGGGGGATCGCCACGGACACGGCCAAGTTCGACATGAGCCTCTACCTCCGCGAGGAGGAGGGGACGCTGATCGCCGACCTGGAAGCCGCTCTCGACCTCTTCGAGCCCGCCACCGCCGACCGCCTCCTGGGCGCCTGGTCCGTGCTCGTCGAAGCCGCCGTGGCCGATCCCGCCCGGCCGCTCGGGAGCCTCCCCCTCTTGGGCGACGCTGAACGCGAGCAGCTCGTCACCGGCTGGAACGGCCTTATCTCCGCCGTCACCGGCCGCCTCGAAGACCTCGTCCAGCGCCAGGCCGAGCGCACGCCCGGCGCCGTGGCAGTGATCGACCGCGACGAGAAGCTCACCTACCGCGAGCTGGTCGAGCGCGCCGCCCGCTTGGCCGCCCGCCTGCGCGCCCTCGGCGCCGGCCCGGAGACCGTGGTCGCCGTGAGCCTGCCACGCACCGCGGACCTGATCGTGGCGCTCCTCGGTGTCCTGGAATCGGGCGCGGCCTACCTGCCGATCGATCTGGCGTATCCGGAGGAGCGGCGGCGATTCATGCTGGAGGATGGAGGGGCGGAGTGGGTGATCGGGGGGGAGCCCTCACCCCCGGCCCCTCTCCCGCAAGAGGGAGAGGGGTGTAGGTTAGTCATCACCCAGCAAGCACAGAACCCTTCTAACCCTCTCCCCTCTCCCGCTCGCGGGAGAGGGGCCGGGGGTGAGGGCTCCCTCGCCTACATCATCTATACCTCCGGCTCCACCGGCCGCCCCAAAGGCGTCGCCGTCGAGCACGAGACCGCCGTCCGCATGGTCGAGTGGACGGTGGAGCAGTACCGCGACGTGCTCACCGGCGTGCTGTTCTCCACCTCGGTCAACTTCGATCCATCGGTCATGGAGATCTTCGCGCCGCTTTCCATCGGCGGGACCGTGATCGTAGCGGAGGATGCGCTGGCTCTCCCGAGCCTGCCGGCGCGCGACCAGGTGACGTTCGTCGATACGGTGCCTTCGGCGTTGACGGCTTTGCTGGAGGCCGGGCCTCTGCCGCCGTCCGTGCGGGTCGTCGGCCTGGCGGGCGAGCCGCTGCGGCGGTCGCTGGCCGACCGGTTCTACGCCGACGGCGTGAATCGGGAGCTGTGGAACCTCTATGGCCCGACCGAGGACACGATCTACTCGACGGCGGCGCTCGTGCCGGCGGGGGAGACGCGGGAGCCGCTGATCGGCCGGCCGATCGCGGGATCGCAGGGATATGTGGCCGACCGGCGGCGGATCGAGCTGTTGCCGGTGGGGGTGCCGGGTGAGCTGTTCATCGGGGGCGGCGGCCTCGTGCGGGGCTACTGGCGGCGGCCGGATTTGACGGCCGAGCGCTTCGTGCCCGATCCATTCAGCGGCACGCCCGGCGGGCGCCTGTACCGCACCGGCGACAAGGTGCGCTGGCGGCCGGACGGGCAGTTTGAGTTCCTCGGCCGGTTCGACCACCAGGTCAAGATCCGCGGCTACCGGATCGAGCTGGGCGAGGTCGAGGCCAACCTGCTGGCGCATCCGGACGTGAAGACCGCGGCGGCGCTGGCCCTGCCCGGGCCGGGCGGCGCGCTCCAGCTCGTCGCCTTCGCAGCCCCGCGGCCGGGCGCCACCGTCACCGCCGCGGCGCTGCGCGAGTGTCTGGCAGCGCATTTGCCGGCCTGGTATCTCCCTTCGTCCCTGACGGTCCTGGACGCCCTGCCGCTCACGCCGAGTGGCAAGACCGACCGGCGTGCCCTGGTCCGCATGGTCGAAGAGGGCGGGTTGGTGGAGGAGGCGCCGACTGCCGTCACGGCCGCCCCCCGCGACCCGGTGGAGGAGCTGCTGGCCGGGCTCTGGTGCGAGCTCCTCGGGGTCCCGGCGGTCGGCATCCACGACGACTTCTTCGATCGCGGGGGCCACTCCCTGCTGGTCACCCAGCTCGTCGCGCGCGTGCGCTCGCTCCTCGGCGTCGAGCTCCCCCTGCGGGCGCTCTTCGAGGCGCCCACCGTGGCGGGCCTGGCCGAGCGGGTCGAGGCGGCGCGGCGGCGCGGCACGGCTCCCGTGGCGCCGCCGCTGGTCCCCCTGCCGCGCGGCGGCGACTTCCCGCTGTCGTTCGCGCAGGAGCGCCTCTGGTTCCTCCACCAGGTCGATCCCGAGGGGGCGGCTTACAACATGGCCGGGGCGTTGCGGATCGCCGGATGTCTCGATGCCGGCGCACTGGATGCGACGCTCCGCGAGATCCTCCGCCGCCACGAAGCCCTGCGCACCACCTTCGCCTTCGTGGACGGCGCGCCTGTGCAGCACATCGCTCCCGGATTCGGCTTCGATCTGCCGCTGGTCGATCTCGCCGGCCTGCCCGCCGATCTCCGCGCCGAAGAAGCTTCCAAAGCCGCGGTGGCGGAGGGGCAGCGGCCGTTCGATCTCCAGCGCGGGCCGGTCCTGCGGGCGGTCCTCGTGCGCATCGCGCCGGAGGAACACCTGCTCGCCGTCACCATGCACCACATCGTCTCGGACGGCTGGTCGCTCGGCGTGCTGCTCCGCGACGTGGCCGCGCTCTATCCCGCGTTCGTGGCCGGGGAGCGGCCGGATCTGCCGGCTCCGGCGGTGCAGGTGGCCGACTTCGCGGTCTGGCAGCGGCAGTGGCTCCAGGGCGACACCCTGCGGGTCCTCCTCGACTGGTGGCGCGAGCGCCTGGCCGCGGCTCCCGTGCTGCACCTGCCGTCCGACCGGCCGCGCCCGGCTTGGCCGGTGCGCCGGAGCGGCATGGCCCGCTTCCGCCTCCCGGCCGGCCTGGTGCGCGATCTGGAGGCGCTGGGACGCCACCGCGGGGCCACCCTGTTCATGATCCTCCTCGCCGGATGGCGGGCCGTCCTCTCCCGCTGGTCCGGGCAGCGCGACTTCGTGATCGGCGCGCCGATCGCCAACCGCCACCGCGTGGAGATCGAAGGGGTGATCGGCTGCTTCGTGAACACCTTGGCCCTGCGCACTGTGCTGATGCCCGAGGAGGGCTTCGCCGGTCTCCTGGAGAGCGTGCGCACCGGCACCCTGGGCGCCTACGAGCACCAGGACCTCCCTTTCGAGAAGCTGGTCGCCGAGCTGCGGCCGGACCGGGCGCTCTCGCAGACGCCGCTGTTCCAGGTCCTCTTCGCGCTCCAGAACACGCCGCGCCCCCACCTGGAGCTGCCGGGCCTCGAGCTGGATCTGGTGCCCGTCGACCTCGGCGCGCCCAAGATCGACCTGGCGTTGACGTTGGAACGGGAAGGAGACGAGCTGGCCGGCTCGCTGGAGTACGCGGCCGAGCTGTTCGACGCCGCGACGGTGGCTCGCCTGGCGCGGCATTGGGAGATCCTCCTCACCGGAGCCGCCGCCGATGCCGAGTCCGCAGTCGCCCACCTGCCGCTCCTCACGCCCGAGGAGCATGAGCAGCTCCTCGTCGACTGGATTCCTCCGGCCGCGCCGCTCGCCGGGAGCCCGTTGCTTCACGAGCGCTTCGCGGAGCAGGCGCGGCGCACGCCGCAGGCCACGGCTCTGCGCGCGGGCGATGTCGCGCTCACCTATCGCGAGCTCGACGCCCAGACCAACCGCCTGGCCTGGCATCTGATCTCCCTCGGCGTGCGCCCCGGCGAGCCGGTCGGCCTCGGCCTGGAGCGGTCCGCGGACGCGATCGTGGCGCTCCTCGGCATCCTCAAGGCGGGAGCCGCGTGGCTCCCCCTCGATCCGGCGCAACCGCTGGAGCGCCTCGCGGCCATGGCCACCGACTCGGGCCTGACCACTCTCGTGAGCACCGGAAGCCTGGCCGGCGCCTT
>DATFPH010000206.1:0-29462 GCA_035264905.1 Thermoanaerobaculia bacterium | reverse complement strand
ACTTTCAAGCTTGGTCATCGAGATCCCTTCCCTTCGTGTGTCTGGCGGCTCACGAGGACGTCCTCAGTCTGGATACCTATGTAAACGTCAAACTTCTACTGCCACCCCGGCAGAGCCGGGGGAACTCCCTTGGGGTTTAGACCACTGACGACAGCCGCAACACCGTTGGTGTGCTGGGCGGCTCGGCTTTTTCGAGCTTCCAGGGCGAGGCTCGCACAGGCAGACGTTGACCACCGACCGGTGGGTCACTGATCCGAAACTCAATCTTCTGTATAGCCTGCCAACCTGAACCGGAAGCGGACCACGTCGACGAGCTCCGTGAGCGGTCTTCTTGAAAGCAGATCCGTTGCACTGTCCCGCCGATCGAGGACGACCTCTTATCGCACCGGGGAAACGCGGGCATTGCCCAGGTACACGGGCGATTCCCCGGGGCTGAGCTCCCTACCGCCGCTCCGCGGCGGCGCATACCCTGTCTCTCGCCGGCTACTATCCGATGCAGGGAAGAATCCGCTCCCAGCCGCCGAGGGCACCGAGCAGGCTCTGTGCCCGTTCTTGGATCTGCTCAACGGTCAACGGCCAACGCGGCTGGGCTTTGCTCTTCGGGAACACCACATAAAGGAACGGGCCTTGCAAATCCGTGCCATGGCGCGGACTGACATTTCTGCCGCCGAGGTTCTCCGCCAGGCGGATGGAGATCTCTCCGAGAGAGGCATTGCGCGGCCCCTTGTCGGCGACGACCGCAGAGCTCTCCTTGCCGCTCTGGATATGGCGTGCCACGGTGAGGTCGCCGAAATCGCCGGTTCCAGGGAGAGCCCAGAAGGCGCCGGGAAAGACGAGATACGGGATACGCGTGGCGTCCACATAGCGATGGACATCCGTGACCGGCAACGTGAGATCCTGGAGAGTGGTCATGGAGATGAAAAAACCTGCGGTTTCGCCATCGGGTTGAACAAAGGGGCGGTCTGGATGCTGAGGATCGACCACGAGGATCGATCGCCACGCCCCATTGGGAAAACCGGCATTACGCAGGTCATCGATTCCCCGGTTTCCTGGAGCATAGGCATTGGGCGCGCCATCCGCATCGATCGAGATCCGGTTCACCACATAAAAATAGGCATCGCTCTCCGGCAGCTTCCAGAGCTTCGTGCCGCGGTACTCACGCCAGATAACCGCCTCGCAGGAGGCCGCTGCGGCAGGGGAGGTCGCGATGAACGACAGCAAGAGGCAGATGAGAGTGGCAAGACCGGTTCTGGACATGGAGACCTCCTTTTGTGAAGGACGGACACGGATATCCAATTCTGCTCGTCCCTCCCCGGATCCTGTCCTCACACAAACCGAATCTGCCGGAAATCCGTCAATGCCCCCGGCAGAGCCTCCTCCACCTCTCCCGCGAGCGGATCGCGCGAGGCCAGATCGCCGAACGACAGCCCCGTCTGCTGCTCGATCGACGAGATCGGCACCTGCGCCGTCTCGTGCTGGCCGAAGACGAACTCCTGCTCGCTCAGGAAGGCTTCCTGCGACATCGTGTAGCCCGTGGCGGTCAGCTCTCCCGTCTCGTCGTGGATGAAGGCGATCACCTTCCAGAACGAGCGCGGGATCGTTACGCCGAACTGCTCCGGATCGTCGTCGCGCAGGAACGGGCCCGTAAAGACCGAGATCCGCATCTCGTCCTCCCGCGAGTGGTCGAGCGCATAGTCCTCCAGCCCCAGCCAGATGCCGGCGTTGAACACCTGCATCTGGGGGACGGCGTTGGTCGCGTGCATGGAGTCGGCGTTCCCGAGCTCCGCCTCCTCCTCGGGACCCCAGACGGGATCCTCCCGGCGCGTCATGTGGCCGCGGCTGAACTTGGGCGCGTTCCCATAACACTCCTTCAGGATTTGGAACTCCTGGGGAATCCGCGGATCGAACCGCCATCCCACCCGCTTCGATCGCCGCGACTGCTTGCCGTCGAGATTCACCGCGCTGAAGAAGCACATGCGGCGGGGACCGTTCATGACGACAGAGTAGTGCTGATACCGCAGCTCGCGCTCCATCTCTCCGTCGAGATCGTAGGTGAGGATGTCGTCCTCCAGCTCCGCCCCCAGCTCCGGCAGCAGGATCTCGAACCCCTCGCCGAGAAACGCGGGATCGTACCCGGTCCGGTCCGCGTAGTCTTCCGCCCGCGCCTCGGTGAGGAGGAGCAGCTCGTCGTCCTCTTCGTCGTCGCCCACCGCGGGAGGGATGGGCTGAGGGGCTTTCGGCAGCTTGGCCGGCGGTTTGGCCCGCACGGCCGGCTGCCCGTCCGCCACCGGTGCCCCGATGTCGACCGTCACCCGGATCGGGATCGTGTAGCTGATCGTGGTCGACGAGGCCGTGGTACTGCTGGCGGTGGCGCCGCCGGAGCGCGACTGCAGCATGACGGGAGCCGTCTGGGCGATCTCCCGGCCGCTCGGGCGCGTCGATCCGCCGCTGCGCACCGCTTGGCGGCCGAGCCCGCGGAGCCGATCGGCGACGAGAGCCGCGGGCACCGCGAAGTTGGCTTCCAGGAAACGCCCGGCGAAGTGGAGGCCGAGGGCCTCGCCGGATGCGAGATCGAGCACCACCGAGCCGGAATTGCCGCCGAGCGTCGAGCAGTCGTGCAGCAGCCCGGTCGACTGGCTCCCGGTGATCTGGCCCGGGGCCAGCCGCTTTTTGTCGAACACGTTGCCGAAAATGTCCTGCATGAGCTGCTGATCGGGAATCCGGCTGTCCTTCGCCGGATAACCGATCACGGCCACCTGCTGCTCCTGCTGCGCCGTCCGGGACGCGAGAGCGATCGGCGCTGCCAGCTTCCGCCCTTTGGCCGGCTCGACCTGAAGCAGCGCGATGTCGGGGCCGCTGTCGCCCTCGATGTGCAGGATGCGCTTGAGACGGAATTCCAGGCTTTCGAGCCGGTTGAATTCCTCCAGGAAGTCGATCGACGCGCGCATCGTCCGGCCGATGGGACCCTGCCGGAAGACGAAACCCGCACCGTTGCGCCGGCCGAACTCGTTGGCCACGTGCCGGTTCGTGACGACGACGTCCTCGGAGATCAGCCATCCGGTGCCGAGCCACTCGAACCGCGGATGATTCGCCACCTCGATGCGGCCGACCGCCTTGATGGCCCGCGTCAGATGATCCCGCGCATCGACCAGCCGCTGGCGCCAGATCTCGCTCTCCGCATCCCGGAACTCCAGCTGGGCCTCATCCCGGAGGACCGCCAGTACGGGACGGCCGACCCGCAGCACGATCGTTTCGAGCGCAAGGTCTGGCTGGGGCGGCGGAGCCAACCCCTCCAGGCCCGCCATCTCGGGCTGAAACCCGGCGGCCTCGGGCGCGATCTTCTCCGCGAGAACCCGCGCTTCCTGTTCTCTGCCTGCGCTTCCGCGGACGTCGTTGAGCTCCTCCGCGAGCTTCTGATCACGGCGCTCGATCCTGGCGACCGCGGCTCGGACCCGGGCTTCGAAGTCTTTCATGGTCTTTTTCCTCCGGAGAACTTTCGGCCATCCTCCAACGTACAGGCGTCGAGAGCACACGAATGTTACTAGACGGACAATAAGGGAACCTTGACACCCGCCGTGTACCAGTGCTGCAGTACACCTCGACGAAGGGAACCTTATGAGACAAGTCCAGCAGGCCGCCGAGGCGGTCCTCCAGCAGCTCGAGACGGTCGTCTTCGGCAAGCGGCCGGTCCTCGAGCTGGTCTTCAACTGTCTGCTCGCGGAAGGTCATCTCCTCCTGGAGGACGTTCCCGGGACCGCAAAGACGCTGCTCGCCAAGGCGCTGGCGCGCACTCTCGGAGGCGGGTTTGGCCGGCTCCAGTGCACGCCCGACCTGCTGCCGGGCGACGTCACCGGCTCCAGCGTATTCAACCAGAAGACGGGCGAGTTCGAGTTCCATCCCGGTCCCGTGTTCACCCAGATCCTCCTGGCGGACGAGATCAACCGCGCCACTCCTCGCGCCCAAGCCTCCCTCCTGGAGTGCATGGCCGAGCGGCAGGTGAGCGTGGACAACCAGACGTATCCCCTGGAGCGTCCGTTTTTCGTCATCGCCACCCAGAACCCCGTGGAGCACGAGGGGACCTTCCCCTTGCCCGAGGCGCAGCTCGACCGCTTCCTGATGCGCCTGTCGATCGGCTATCCCAGCCCTCAGGCCGAAGAGCAGATGCTGGTGCGCGGCGAGCGGAGCGATCCGTTGGACGGAGTCGCGCCGGTCCTGAGTCTCGACACCCTGGCGAGCCTTCAGGACCAGGTCCGCGAGGTGCACGTCCACCCGGAGGTGCGCCGGTACATCGTGCAGGTGAGCGCGGCCACCCGCTCCGTCCGCGAGCTGGTCCTGGGCGCGGGTCCCCGCGCCACCCAGGGGCTCTACCGCGCCTGCCAGGCCCGGGCGGCCATGGCCGGGCGGAGCTTTGTGCTGCCCGACGACGTCAAGCATCTCTGCCCTTCGATCCTCTATCACCGCGTGATCCTCGGCGCGGAGGGCCGACTCTCCAAGCGCTCCGTGCCCCAGATCGTCGACCAGGCAGTGGATCTCGTGCCGGCTCCCCTCGTCGAGGCCGGTCCGCTTCCTGCCGGCCTTCCCGCCGGATCCTGAGATGAGCGACCCGAGCGCCGCGGGCACGGCGGTTCCGGTACCCGTTCAGGTGCCCTTCGAGGTCCGGAGCCTCCGCCGGCGGCAGGCGCTCCTCTGGCTCCTCGCGTCGGCCCTCCTCGCCCTTCTCGCGCTGCTCTCCGCCGGCTTCTTCCTCTATGCCGCGGTGGTGACCGCCGCCGTCCTCGGGATCGGCGCGCTGCTGCCGGCGGCGAGCCTCCTGGGACTCGAGGTCCGCCGGAGCCTCGAGGCCGAGACCGTCGAGATCGGCGGCACCGTCGAATCCCGGATCGAGCTGCACAATGGCAAGGATCTTCCGGCGCTCTGGCTCTTCTGGAAGGACGAGATCGAGCCCGGGCTCGCTCCCGAGGGGATCACCTGCGGCTTCCAGTCTTTGAAGAGCGAGGAGACGGTGCGCTCCTCGTGCATCCTCCACGGCACCCGCCGGGGGCTGTTCCGCGTCGGACCCTCGATGATCGAGACCAGCGATCCCCTGGGCCTCATCCGGCGGTTCCGGGTCGACCCGGAGGTGGGCTTCGTCACCGTCCTGCCGCGGACGGTCGACATCGGCCCGGGATGGCCTCTGGGCTACCGGCCGATCCACGAGGTGCCCCGCCGCCGGAGTCTGTCCGAGGACCCGTCCCGCTTCCTCGGCGTCCGCGACTACCGGGCCGGCGACAGCCTGCGGCGCATCCACTGGCGCGCGACCGCGCGGTCCGGCCGCCTCCAGGTGAAGCTCTTCGAGCCGTCGGTGCTCGAAGGAGTCCTCCTCGCCGTGGAGATGGGAACGGCCGCCTGGCCGCACGCGCCGGAAGAGACTGGAACCGATCCCGCCGTGGAGCTGGCGGTGACCGCGGCGGCCTCCATCGCGGAATTCGTCCTCGCCAACGGGCAGGCCGTGGGCCTGCTCTCGAACGGCGGCGACGCGGCGGAGCGCTACCCGTCCGACTGGAAGGGCGGAAGCTTCCGCCGCCTGGAGGACGCTCTCCAGGAGACGGAAGCCCGCTGCGAGATAGCTGCCTACCGGCCTCTGGACGTGGAGCCCGGCCAGGGCCGATGGCAGCTCGACCACCTCCGCACCGCCCTGGCGCGGCTGACCCTCGCGCCCGGCCTCACCCTGCCCGAGCTGCTCATGGCCGAAGCACCACGGCTGCCGCGCTCCCTCGTGGTTCTCGCCATCGCTCCTGATCTCGGAGGGGGGCTGGGAGAAGCCCTCGCCGTGCTCCGGCGCTCGGGGTTCGAGGTGGGCGTCGTGTGGATTCAGCGCGCCGGAGGGGGACCGGCCGCCGCTGGACTTCCGGAAGGCGTGCCGGTCTATCTCGTGCAGGAGGAGACGGACCTCGAGCGCTTGGGGGCCCAGGCGCTGTGAGCCGTTCCCGCGCGCCGCTCGACGAGAGCCCGGCCACGTTCCTCACCCATCACGTGGTGGTGCCGGCCGCGGTCATCGCGATGGCCGCCTCGTTCCTCTTCTATCTGGCCGACCTACGATCGGCCTTCCTGGGGGGCAGCCGGGCGCTCAAGTGGGTCGGCTTCTGCTTCGTCGTCGCGACGGTCCTGAACGAGCGCTACGGCCGTTCTTCGGGCGGCGACGCCCACCTCCAGAAGTTCTTCACCCTGGCTCTGGCCGGAGCGACCACCGTTGTGTTGCTGTTCGCCCCCTGGGAGACGCCGCGCGGAAGCCTCTGGTTGACGCTCGCCAACCTCTTGATCCTCGCCGTCGTCTGGCACTTCGCGACCCGCATCACCCGAGAGCTCAGTCCCGAAACTGGAAGGGACATCCCGAGGACGGGCCAGCTCGGATGGGACCTCCTGCTGTTCGAGCCCCGGCTGGCCGACGAGGCGGCGGTCGATGCGCCGCAGCCGGAGGCGACGCCTGCCAGCCCCCGGAACCCGGCCGCGACGGTGGCGCGCTTGGCCGCGGCCGTCCTGTTGACCTTCGCCTTGAGCGAGCCCATCGTGCTGGGGGCGGCGCCGCAGACCGGCGCCAAGGCCTTGGCGGCCGTCATGGTCTTCCTCTTCTCCACCGGCGTCGTGCTCGCGGCCGGCTCGGCCCTGGACGCGCTCCGCCGGGCCGAGAGCGCGGGAGGGCGCGTCGCGCCGGGCCTGGTGCCTGGCCGCATGGCGCTCGCCGCGCTCCTCCTCGGAGCGGTCCTGGCCTCCGCCCTGGCCCTGCCGGGGCTGCACCTCCAGGGCACCGGCGGGCTGCGGCCTCCCACGACGCACGGGGAAGGCGTCGAGCGCGAGCGTGGAAATCAGGAGACCGATCATCCCGGCCAGCCCAACGCCACGATTCCAGGGAAGGTGACGGGGGACCATCTGCGGTCCGATGCAAGCGATACCTCGCAGGCCACATCTCCGCCGGAGTCTCCCGAGAAATCTCCCGGCGAGTCTCCCCAGCCCTCCACGCTCTCCCGCGGACCGGTTGCCGGATCGATCGGCTGGCTGGCGGCGATCGGGAAGTGGCTTCTCATCTCCCTGATCCTGACTCTCCTGTGCGCGGGAATCTGGGGGCTCGCCCGGCTCTGGCCCCTTCTGAAGAGCTGGCGAATCAGGGCATGGAATCGCTGGCGCGCCCTCCTCGACCGGCTGGCCGGGCTCCTCGGCCGCCTGTCCGGTCCGCGGCGCCGAAACCGCCCGGGTTTCGATCAGGGAGCCGATCCTCTGACTGGTTCGGACGATCTGCTGGATTGGCCCTCTCGCGAGGCCGTCCTGGCGGCGTACCACCGCTTTCTCGCTCTTCTCGAAAGCCTCGGCCACAGCCGCCCCGAGACGGCCACACCCTACGAGATCCTCGAAGGTCTGCCGCCTCACCTGCGGCCGCTCGAAAAGCCTGCGCGCACGTTGACCGACCTCTACGTCCAGGCCGCCTATGCCGCCGAGCCGGTGGAGCGCGGAGCCCAGGAACGGGCAATCGGGGCCTTGAAGGCGCTCCCCTCCCTCGCCCTCGAATGCCACCCCGAAGTGCTTGTGTAGAAGATCGCGGTGCGACCACCATCAGCCGCGATGATGGCGCGGTCAGGCGCGCTACCTGAGCTCGAAGACGAGCGTCGGCGCGAACACGACGTCTCCATGGACGGAGTACTCGCAGACAGCCTTCGCTTCGTTCTTGCCGCTGTCCGACGAAAGACTGAGACGGAAAGAATCGCTGTCGCCTTTCGATTCGATCTGCGCGGCCTCGCCAGCTCGAAATACCAGGGCCGGCGCGGAGATGATTTCATTCGTTGCCCCATTCTTCATCACCACCGTACAGATGAAGACATCTGCTTTCTGCGCGTCGGGAGTCGTCGTCACGGTGATTTCGTAGGCGCCCTTGTCGGAGGTTGACTTCACGGTAGCGGAGCCGGCGAAAGCCGGGATCGAGTACATCGCGAACAACGCAAGGCTGACAACGACTTTCTTCATGTGGTGCTCCTTCGTAAGTCCCGGATCTTAGCACCTGGGGACGGGAGTGCTCTATAATTGCTGCGAGCTTCACGGCACAAGGGAGGGTCTCATGCGCACACAGCCACGTTGGGTGATCGCTGCCTTACTGGGCACCGGCCTCGTCTTGACGGGCGCTTCGACACCGGTCTGGGCTCAAGGGTATCTCGGCATCTCCGCCGGTCTCTACCAGCCCGAGGGCGACGAGGCGGACCGCACCGAGGTCTTCGGCATCCGTGGCGGCTATCGCTTCCATCCGAGCTTCGGCGTCGAAGGGAGCCTGAGCCGGGTGGATCTGGCAGATGCCTTTCCGCTGACGGACCTGCCCGCGATTCCCGAGCTCGACGTCGACCTGCAGGCCGACCTCTACAACCTTGATGTCTCTCTCCAGTGGCTTCCAGGGAGGGGCAATCTCCTGGTCTTCGCCGGCCCCGGCATCGCTCGGCTCGACGCCGAGATCGACGTCACGTTCTTCGGCCAGAGGATCTCGGAATCCGAAAGCTCGGACATCTTCACAGCCCACGCCGGTCTGGCGTATGAATGGGAGGTCAGCGATCGCGCCTTCGTCCGGACCGACGCCCGGGTGCGCCGCTACTTCGATGACGACCTCGAGGACCAGGATACGGTGGACACCTTCGCGGTTTCCTATAAGGCCACCGACTACGAGGCCAGCGTGATCTTCGGCTGGCGGTTGGGTTCCTGAGCGTTGGGCCGTCACAGCCCCTGCCGGATCCGCAGCGAAAAGTCATCGCGCCCCGCGGCGCGCAGGGGCGTCGTCGTCGACGCGAAAGCGGCGCTTCGCGACGGCGGCGGAGCACGCCTCCATTCTATCGAGAGGTCCTGCGCCCCTGCTATGCTCCAGGAGCGTCCTGTGCCATGTACGAACCGCGCACCAAACCGCTCCTCAGTCGCCGCGCCTTCTTCCGGCGCCTGGCGAGGCATTCGGCCGTCTCGAGCATCCTCGTGCTGGGCTCCCTGGCCCTGGGAGCGACCGGATACCACCTGACGGAAGGCATGGCCTGGCTCGATGCGCTCCTGAACGCCGCGATGATCCTGACCGGCATGGGACCGGTGACACCGGTCCGGCACGTCGCGGGCAAATGGTTCGCAACGTTCTACGCCCTCTATTCCGGCGTGGCGTTCCTGGGCATCGCCGGCCTGCTCATCGCCCCCGTCGCGCATCGCCTCCTGCACAGCCTTCACGTGGACGAGGAGGACGAGGCGTAAGGAGCTGACGATTTGTAGTTCTCAGGATCGAAGTCTGCGATGTCGATCTTGCCGTAGTCTTTCGGCGGCGTGTAGACGTGGGTCTCCACCTTGTCCACATCGGAGATGCGCTCGTTCCGCTTGGCCACGGCCAGCCGGCCGTCCCCGCCGCGCACGAGGACGAGCAGCGGGCGCTTCTTCCCCTCATGGCGGGAACCCTCATTACTGGTGAGCCGCCGCCGGATGCACGTCGGGGAGGAAATAGAAGAGCACGGCGAGCACGGCGTAGACCGAGAGGAGCTGGAGCCCCTCGATCCAGTTGCTCTCGCCGTCGCTGCTGATCTGCTCGACGATGATGACCGAGGCCACGACCGCGACCACCTCCGGTATGGTGAACTCAAAGTTCATCGGACGGCCGAAGAGGTAGGAGGCGAAGACGAGCACCGGGGCCACGAAGAGCGCGATCTGGAGACTGGAGCCGACGGCGATGCCGATGCTGATGTCCATCTTGTTGCGCAGCGCCATGAGGACGGCCGAGGAGTGCTCGGCGGCGTTGCCGACGATGGCGACGACGATGACGCCGACGAAGACCTCGGTCAGCCCCATTGACACGCGCGCGCTCTCGATGGCGCCGACCAGGAACTCAGAGATGAGAGCGACGAAGGCAGTCGCCCCCAGCAGGATACCGACCGCCTTGCCCACGGACCACGGCGCGTGCGCGCCCTCCTCGGCCTCCAGGCGGCTCAGCTCCTCGCCCGCCTCGCAGGCCACATCCTTCGACTCGTCCGCGCCGAACACGTCCCGGTGCGTCACCAGCGAGAAGACGAGCATCAGCACGTAGGTCAGGAAGAGCACGACGGCGATGGCGAGCGAGAGCCCCTGCTCCTTCGCCGGCGTCCAGCCGCCCTGCGCGACGGGCACGGCAGCCGCCGTCTGGTGGAAGACCGTCGGGATGACGAGGGCGATGGCGGCGAGCGTGAGCGCCGTCGCCGAGACGCCCGCGGCCACGCGGCTGAACTCCTGCTTGCGGAACTTGATGCCTCCCGAGAGGAACGCAAGGCCGAGGACGAGCAGGATGTTGCCGATGATCGAGCCTGTGATGGAGGCCTTGACGACGCCTGTCAGCCCCTTCGAGAGGGCGAAGAGCCCGATGATGAGCTCGGCGGCGTTGCCGAACGTGGCGTTGAGGAAACCGCCGATGCCTGGTCCGAGGTGCTCGGCCAGGTGCTCGGTGGCGCGCCCCATCCACCCGGCCAGGGGAACAATCGCGAGGCACGACACGACGAAGAGTGCCGTTGCGTTCTCGAGCGACGGCAAGAACCTGAGAGCGATGGCGACCGGCACGAACACCAGGAGCCAGTCGAGTCTCGGCCTGAGCCAGGAGTGGCGGCGCGGTGCGTGGGCGGACGGGGGTACCGAATCGGACGGAGCTGAAGGTGGCGTCATGAGCTCTATCTACCACACCTCCACCCCCTCGAATTCCGGTCACCTCCTCAGCGATCTGCTGCAGGAGCTGCAGCGGGATCGTAGCGAGGCTAATCTAAGCGACCTGTCATCAGAAATCAAAGTGAAGTGCCGCTTGGACTTCGGCGAAGTCCGGGAGCGCGCCGAGCGGAGGGCGTGGAACGCTGTGATATCGAACTGCTAACAGCAGCCCTAGCCTTTCGGAGAATTGGAAGTCGATTCCGGTGCCACCGAACCATCCGTCGAGAGGGTGGCCTTCGAACTCGTAGCGGCCGCCACCTGCTTCGAGGAACGGCTGAACACCGTCCCGCGGCCAGCGGGCACGGCCGAAAATGACGGCGTAGATCGTGTCGCGCTGTTCACCACAACAGTCGTCCTTGGTGAAGTAACCACCGCGAAGGCCGAGCGAAAAGGCACGAGTAAAACGGTCTTCTAGCTCAAGGGAGGCCGTGGGAGCGCCCCCAATGGCGTCTTGATCGACAGCGCCGACTCCAACGGCTACGGCCCAGGAGTTGCTGTCGCTGGCCAATGTGGGCGCGCTCATGCCCGCGAGAATTGCCAACACGGTCCAGGCGGATCGCACGAAGCTCTTCATCGATCGACCCCTTGGTAGCTGTTAACCGGTCGCACCACGTTATGCCTGCTGCGGAGCAGGTGCCACGCATTCACTGACTGCCTCCCTTAAAGACCCGGAGTAGGTGCCTGCCGTTTACTCAAGCTCTGTACGGCTTTTCGGTCATGATCTCCTCCGGCAAGGCCATCATTCCACACTTGGCACCTCCGGGCCAGCAGCTGGGCTGGCAGCATTTCCGCTGAGCCTGTAAATGTAGGCGACCACGGCTGTGCCATCCTCGAGCTTCACTGTCGTCAGGACGCGCTCATAGCCTTCACCCTCAAACTCATCGAGACGGGCCCAGTGCTCCGCCAGGCTCTCCGAGCTGAAGAGAAAACCTTTGACTTCGCCGCCGTGCTCATCCAGGACGATTCCCGGGTAGCCCACCGCTGCACCCCAGCCTTCTTGCAGCAACGTGCCAGTGATGGTCGCGGGCTCCCACTCTCCCGGGACATCCGCCAGGACGTGTTCGTTGGGCCTACCCGGGGCGAGCGTTCCGTAAACGAAAAGTCGGTGAGTCATCGATCTCCCAAAGGCAGCGAACCGGACCGGATTCACTCCGCGGGAGGGGTGAGTGGCATCCAGTTGCTCTCGCCGTCGCTGCTGATCTGCTCGACAATGATGACCGAGGCAACGACCGCGACCACCTCCGGTATGGTGAACTCAAAGTTCATCGGACGACCGAAGAAGTAGGAGGCGAAGACGAGCACCGGGGCAACGAAGAGCGCGACCTGGAGGCTGGAGCCGATGGCGATGCCGATGCTGATGTCCATCTTGTTGCGCAGCGCCATGAGGACGGCCGAGGAGTGCTCGGCGGCGTTGCCGACGCCGTCGCCGAGACGCCCGCGGCCACGCGGCTGAACTCCTGCTTGCGGAACTTGATGCCTCCCGAGAGGAACGCAAGGCCAAGGACGAGCAGGATGTTGCCGATGATCGAGCCGGTGATGGAGGCCTTGACGACGCCTGTCAGCCCCTTCGAGAGGGCGAAGAGCCCGATGATGAGCTCGGCGGCGTTGCCGAACGTGGCGTTGAGGAAACCGCCGACGCCCGGTCCGAGGTGCTCGGTCAGGTGCTCGGTAGCGCGCCCCATCCACCCGGCCAGGGGAACGATCGCGAGGCACGACACGACGAAGAGCGCCGTCGGATTCCCAAGCGACGGCAAGAACCTGAGAGCGATGGCGACCGGCACGAACACCAGGAGCCAGTCCAGCCTCGGCCTCAGCCATGAGCGGCGGCGAGGCGCATGGGAGGACGGGGGGGCTGCATTGGACGAGGCTGAAGGTGGCGTCATGAGCAACTATCTACCACACCTCCGCCGCGGTCTTGACCCGGATCCTCGATCTTGACGGGCCGTCTCGTGCTAACATAGACAGCGACCCCGCGCTTCGCGAAGTCCAGCACTGCCCCCCGCAAGAGGCATGACCAAGGGAGAGTTCACATGAGCACAGGTCGATTCACGACCGCAAGGTTGCAGGTCGCCGCAGCCATCGCATCGCATCGCCCCGCTTCCGATATCCGACAGCCCAGTCTCGTCCCCAACGGCCGGTCGCGGGCACCGCTGGCGTTGGCGCTGGCTCTGTGGGCAGCCGCCCTTTCGGGTCTCGCGCAGGCGCAAACCGCGCCCTGGCTGTACACCGACCGCGCCACTTACGTGGCCGGCGACACCGTGCTCATCACGGGACGGGACTTCGCTCCTGGCGAGGTGACGCTGCAGGTGACGCACGCCGGCGGCGGAGACGAGCCCGACATGGGCCACGAGCCGCAGACGGTTACGGTGCAGGATGACGGGACCTTTACGGCCCATTGGAGCCTGCGCCTGACGGATCTGTCGGGTCCGGACTTCGTGGTGACGGCGGCCGGTGACCCACAGGGCGACGCCGTGCCGGCGCATTTCTCGCGTGTGGCGGTCGTGGCCACCGACAAGGGTGATTATCAGCCGGGCGAAACGGGCGTCGTCACGGGCTGGGGCTTCGCGCCGAACGAATGGGTGATGCTGCAGGTGGCGCACGTCAACGGCCTGGCGGACGGCAACGGCCACGAGCCGTTCTACGCGCTCTCCGACGAAGCCGGCAACGTCACGGCCACGTGGTACGTGGACCCCGACGACTCCATCGGCAGCTATCTCCAGCTCACCGGACTCGGGGAGAGCTCCGGCGTCGCCGGCAGCGCGACGTTCTGGGATCTTGGAGGCGGCTCGGGCTCAGTCGGTCTGACCACCTCGGGAAGCGCCTATACCCAGGACTTCAATACCCTCGCCAATGCCGGGACGGCGAACAACATCACCATCAACGGCTGGTACCTGAATGAAACGGGCTCGAGCACGAGAAACAACGGCCAGTACGCCGCCAGCACCGGCTCGGATACCGGCGGTGACGTCTATAGCTTTGGAGGCGCAGCCAGCACAGAACGCGCTTTTGGCACGCTCTTCAGCGGTACGTTGACTCCCGTCATCGGCGCCCAGCTCACGAACAACACCGGCGGCACGATTACGTCCCTCGACGTTTCCTATACCGGCGAGATGTGGCGCGCCGGTGTGACCAACCGGAACGCTGCGGACCGTCTCGATTTCCAGCTCAGCACCAATGCGGCCAGCCTGGCGACCGGCACCTGGGTCGACTACAACGGTCTCGATTTCAACAGCCCCAATCTCAATACGACCGCCGGGCTCCTCAACGGCAATGCGGCGGGGAACCAAGCCCTCCTCAGCTTTACCATCACCGGCTTGAGCATTCCGAACGGCGCCTCCTTCTGGATCCGCTGGAACGACTTCGATATCGCCCCGGGTGCAGATGACGGCCTCGGGGTGGACAGTTTTTCGATCACGCCGTACACCTCCGTCGTGCCGCCCAGTCTGACCATCACGGACGTCTCGGCCAACGAAGGGAATGCCGGCACCACGTCCTTCGTTTTCGTGGTGAATCTCTCGTCGCCGGCTGGTCCGGGCGGCGTGACGTTCGACATCGCCACGCAAGACGCGTCCGCCGCTTCACCAGGCGATTTCGCGGCCAAGCTCTTGACGAGCCAGACCATCCCTGCCGGGAGCTCCAGTTACTCCTTCAGCGTTCTGGTCAATGGCGACGTCGTCACGGAAGCGAACGAGACCTTCTTCGTCCTTGTGACCAATGTGACCGGCGCCGTGGTGGTGGACGGCCAGGGTCAGGGAACGATCGTCAACGACGACACTGCCGATGCCGCCCCGGCGGTTGTCAGCACCTTCCCGGCCAACGGCTCCACGACCTTCCCCGTCGGTTCCAATCTCACCGTCACCTTCAGTGAGCCGGTCAACGTGTCCGCATCCTGGTTTACGCTGGCTTGTTCCACGAGCGGGACGGTTGCCACCACCTTCAGCGGCGGGCCCACCACCTTTGCCCTCGACCCGGGCGTCACGCTGGCTCACGGCGAAACCTGTACATTGACCGTATTGGCGAACCAGGTCAACGATCAGGATGGCAACGATCCGCCTGACCAGATGGCGGCCAACGTCATCGTTGGTTTCACGGCATACGACGCTTGTTCCGACTACACTCCGATCTATGCCATTCAGGGCAGCGGAGCCTCGGCCGCGATCACCGGCAACGTCTCCACCAAGGGCGTCGTGGTCGGCGACTTTGAAGGGACAGCCGCCGCTTCCGGTTTCTATCTTCAGGACTTGACAGGCGACGGCGACGCGGCCACCTCGGACGGCATCTTTGTCTTCAGCGGCTCGAGCAACCTCGTCAGCGTGGGTCAGGTGGTGCGCGTCACCGGCTTCGCCCGCGAGCGTTTCAACCTGACCACGATCAACGGCTCCAACAGCAACACTGCGGCGGTGCCGGCGGCGAACATCGTTCAATGCGGCACCGGCTCTGTTGCGCCGGCCGACGTGACGTTGCCCTTTGCCAACGCAAATTTCCCCGAACGTTACGAGGGCATGCTCGTCCGCTTCCCGCAGGCACTGGTCATTGCGGAATACTTCAACTACGACCGCTTTGGCGAGATCGTCCTCGCCCAGCCGCTCGCCGGTGAGACCCGCCCCTTCACCGGCACAGCCATCGACGAGCCTGGACCGGCGGCGAATGCCCGCACCGCCGCCAATGCGCTGAGCCGCATCACTCTCGACGATGCGCAGAGCGCACAGAACCCATCGACACTGCGCCATCCGAACGGGCTCCCGTTCTCGCTCAGCAACCTCTTCCGCGGCGGTGACACGGTCGCGAACGCCATCGGCGTGCTCGGCTACGACTTCAACCTCTATCGCATCATCCCGACCGGGCCGGCAGACTACACTGCCACGAATCCGCGGCCGGCGTCGCCGGAACCGGTGGGCGGGACCATCCGCGTCGCCGCGATGAACACCCTCAACTTCTTCGTCACGGCCGATTACCCGACGGGAGATCCGTTGGACAACAAGTGCGGTCCGGCCAACAACCAGGAATGCCGCGGCTGGGACAGCGATCAGGTCGATGAGCTCACCCGCCAGCGCGACAAGCTCCTGACCGCCCTTGCCGGTCTCGATGCCGATGTCATCGGCTTGAACGAGCTGGAAAACTCGACCGGCGTTGAGCCGATGGCCAGCATTACGTCTGGATTGCCCGGCTACGCGTACATCAATACCGGGGCGATCGGCACGGACGCGATCAAGGTAGGCCTGATCTACAGACCCGCCGTCGTTACACCAGTCGGAGCTTTCCAGCTGCTGACGTCGGCCGTGGATCCGCGCTTCATCGACACCAAGAGCCGCCCGTCGCTGGCGCAGACCTTCGAAGTCAATGCCACCGGCGCGCGCTTCACCGTGGCGATCAATCATTTCAAGTCCAAGGGCTCAGCTTGCGACGACGTCGGCGACCCGGACCTGTTGGACGGTCAGGGCAACTGCAGCCAGACCCGTCGAGCCGCCGCGGAAGCCCTGGTCGACTGGCTTGCCACCGACCCAACCGGCAGCGGCGATCCCGACTTCCTCATCCTGGGCGACCTGAACTCCTACGCCAAGGAAGACACGCTCGACGAGATCAGGGCCGGTTCCGACGACACCGCCGGCACCAACGACGATTTCACCAACCTGATTGATCAGTTCCATGGCGCCTTTGCCTACTCGTACACCTTCGATGGTCAGGCGGGCTATCTGGACCATGCGCTTGCGAGCACAAGCCTGTCGGGACAGGTGACCGGCGCGGCGGACTGGCACATCAACTCCGATGAGCCGGATGTCCTCGACTACGACACGACCTTCAAGCCCCCCGCGCAGGATGCGCTCTATGAGGTGAACCCCTACCGCACCTCGGACCATGACGCCGTCGTGGTCGGGCTCGTCCCCAACGCGCCTCCCACCGTGGATGCAGGCGGACCGTATTCCGCTCCTGAAGGCGGCTCAACCACGCTCACGGCGAGCGGCTCCGATCCCAACGGCGACAGCCTCACCTATGCCTGGGACCTCGACAACAACGGCTCCTTCGAAACCAGCGGACAGAGCGTCTCCTTCAACGCCGCGCTGCTGGATGGACCGAGCAGCTACACCGTCAAGGCGCGCGCAACGGATCCGGGCGGGTTGTCAGCGGTGTCGTCCGCGACCGTGAACGTGACGAATGTCGCGCCGACCGTCGGCGCTTCGTTTGGCGCCGGCAGTATCAGCTGCGGTCCGAACAATGCGACCCTCACCGTCACCTTCAGCGACCCCGCCGCGACCGATACGCACAGCGCCGTGATCAACTGGGGCGATGGCAACACCCAAACCGTCAGCACGGCGACCAGCCCCCTTGTGCTCTCGCACACCTACGCGGCAGCAGGAAATTACACCGCCACCGTCGGCGTCAGCGATGACGATGGCGGCACCGGGAACGCGACGGCCAGCGTCCTGGTGAAGCTCAACACCAGCGGCTTCCTGCAGCCGATCAACGCGGATGGGACGAGCGTGTTCAAGTACAACAGCACCATCCCGGTCAAGATCAGCTTCACGAACTGCGATGGCTCGACCCCGGCGGACCTTGCTCCGACCCTCAGGCTCACCATGATCTCTGGAGCCACGCCCGGTCTGCCGATCAATGAGCCCGTCTCCAGCAGCGCGGCGGATACGACGGGGGTGATGCGCTTCAGCACGAACCAGTACATCTACAACCTGGCTTCGAAGCCTTTGCCCGATTCCTCTGCGACGTATCTCATCACCGTCACCACTCCATCCAACGGTCAGACCTTCACGGTGCAATTTGGTCTGAGACCCTGATCATCATGGGTGAGACGTTGCCTGGAGGAGGCTGGTGCCTACCAGCCTCCTCCAGGCAGCGGGATCGTAGCGACCCTTGATCTACCTCGGCACTTCGGTCTTAACCGGACCGGATTCACTCCGCGGGAGGGGTGAGTGGCATCGAATCGTGTCGGACGAGCACTGGCAACGTGCGGCGGGCGCGGACCCTCCACAACCAATAGAACATCGCGCCAAACAACAGCAGGATCGGCAGCGCGCGCATCGGCCCACTCGTGAATGGCTCCGGGAGGATTTTTGCGACGCGCTCGCGGATCGAGAAGAACGATCCGGCCGCGATGAACAGCGCGAAGCACATGCGCCACAGATGGCGCGCCAGGCGCGGCCCGCCGCGCGGCAGGCCGAATCGCAGAATGCGCACGTCGCCGATGGCCGCCATGATCATGACGGTGGCGAGCACGAAGGACATCACACCGATCGTGCGAGACGGGACGCCGCCAGGGGAAAGGCCAGGGCTGTTGAAGGCCTTGACGCCGCCCACGATCGAGCCGAGCGCGAGTCCGACCACGACCGCCAGCGCGGCACCATTGATCCTCCGCGTCCATGGCGACACGGGGCGGACGGTCGTCAGCGCCGTGCCGACAAAGTAGGCCGTCATGAAGCCGGTGAATACATTCCCGTCGGTGGGACTCTTGAGAAATCCCAGGATCGAGGCGGTGAAGCCCATGACGAGCATGGCGTAGACGAACAGCAGCCCGCTGCGGCGGTGGACGGTCCCACCCTTCTTCACGACCAGAGCGACGGCGCCGAGAACCATGGCGAGCCCGCCTGCGGCAATGTGGATCGGCAGGAGCAGGTGCATAGCCGTCATTATAGCGAGGCTTCGGCTCGCCACCACACTCGGTGAACGCGGGTATGTGGTCGACATCGCCACGGACGGAGAGCGCGGCGACTTTCTCGTCAGCACCGAGCAATACGGGCGCGCTTACCACCACACGTCCCCGTGTTGACGAGCATGCAAAACTGGCGTAAGGTAACCTCGTACAAAAAAACTCAGGGTGAAGTGCCCGAGGTCGGGCATTGAAGGGAAGCTTATATGCGCCGACTTCGATTGGTGCGAGCCCGATGTTTGGGCAACCTCGAATGAAAACCTTTCAGAGCCTGGCCACCGGGAACGCGAGGTCTGTGGTCGACCGCGGCGAAATCTACGCGCCGGCGCGTGACATCACCGACCGCAAGCGGTTCGAGAGGGAGATCCTCGAGATCCTCGATCGGGAGAAGGAGCGCCTGGGGCGGGAGCTCCACGACGGCTTGTGCCAGACCCTGGCCGGGATCTCCGCCTTGAGCGCGACGCTTGCCAGGAAGCTCGCGCGCTCGGGCGCAACCGCCGATGACCAGACCGCCGCGGCCGAGATCACCCGGCTGCTGAACGAGGCCATCGGCGAGGCCCGCGACATGGCCCGCGGCCTCGGGGCCGTGGGCCTGAGCGAGGGCGGTCTCGAGACCGCCCTCGAGACCCTGGCTCTCGATGTCCGGCACCTGTTTCGCGCCTCCTGCGCATTCGCGTGCGATCGCCCTCTTGGGAGGCTCGACCGCGAGGCCGAGCGGCACCTCTTTCGCATCGCGCAGGAGGCCGTGAACAATGCCGTGGCCCACGGAAAAGCAAAGCGGATCGAGATCCGCCTGGGCGCGAAAAGCGGGGAAGGCCTCCTGACCGTCCTGGACAACGGTGTGGGCATGCCCGAGAGCCTGCGCCCTCCAGACGGGATCGGGCTGCACAACATGGCCTACCGGGCGCGCTTGATCGGTGGCCGCATCGAGGTCCGGCGGCGATCCCGAGGCGGCGGCACCACGGTCCTCTGCGCCTTTCCCCTCTCCGGCCGCTCCGGCACCCGCGAGACACCGTAGCATGCCCGCCCCGGCCAGGAGGACGATCCTCATCGTCGACGATCACCCCATGTTCCGTCGCGGCCTGGCCAGCCTGATCGAGTCCGAGCCCGACCTCGCCGTGTGCGGGCAAGCCGGGAACAGCGCGGCCGCGCTCCAAACCGTCCAGCAGAGCCAACCCGACCTGGTGATCGTCGATCTCGCCCTCGGCGAAAGCGACGGCCTGGACCTGGTCAGGGAGATGAAGCGCCGCCACCCGCTAATCCCGGCGCTCGTGCTCTCGATGCACGACGAAGCGGTGTATGCCGAACGTTCCCTGCGGGCCGGCGCCCGGGGCTATGTCACCAAGCAGCAGCTCGACGAGACGGTCCTGGTCGCCATCCGTCGCCTGCTGGCCGGCGAGACATACATGAGCGGCACCCTGGAGGAGCGGCTGGCCGCGAGATACGTGGCGGGTCGAACTCTTGCCACGGACTCTCCTCTGGAGGCGCTCAGCGACCGCGAGCTGCAGGTGTTTCGCTTGATCGGGCAGGGCCGGAGCACCCGCCAGATCGCGGAGACGCTCCATCTGAGCATCAAGACGATCGAAACCCACCGCGAGCACATCAAGCAGAAGCTGATGGTCGGGTCCGCCACCGAGCTGGCCCATCGCGCCACCCGGTGGGTCGAAACCGGCCGCCCCCGCTGACCGCCCCTTCCTCCTCCGTGGGGCTTTGCCCCATGCCACAAACAGGGGGCCGCCCCGATGCCTTTGCGCCGCGGATGCGTCACCATGGTTGAGTCATGGGCCGTACACGCTCTCCCCGAGAACCGCCCGCCAAGCGCCGCATCCTGATCGTCGACGATCATCGGCTCGTGCGGCGCGGGCTCACCGCCCTCATCGACAACGAGCCCGACCTCACGGTCTGCTCCGCCACGGCCACCCAGCGGGCAGCCCTCGCGGCGATCTCCTCCTCCCTTCCCGACCTGGTGATCGTCGATCTCTCGCTTGGGGACGGTGACGGCCTGGCCCTGTTGAAGGACATCCGCGCGGGCCACGGGGATCTGCCGGTCCTGGTGCTAACCGTCCACGCTGCCCCCGTCTACGCCCAGCAAGCGTTCCGTGCCGGCGCCGACGGTTTCGTGACGAAGCAGGAGATGGGCGAGACCGTGCTGCTCGCCATCCGCAGCGTGCTCGAGGGCGAGAAGTACATGAGCGCGGAGATCAGGGCCACGCTCGCCCGCGAGTAAGCGCGTTTCCCGCCCGGACATCCCTCCAACATCAAGACACCATGGAGTTTCCGCCCGGCCATCGGGGATTTCCCCAAGGCTCGCGTAGGGGTTTCCCCGGGAGAAGAATCAGGGTGCCGCCCCGATGCACAGAGCGGGCAACGCGGCGCACACTGTGGCTTGTGGCATCAGTGCAAAGCGACTATGACCAGGCCAGAGCACTTAATGGAAAGGAATCGTCTTATGACAACGCAAAGCGAGCAAGGCGCAGTATCTCGATCCGACAATCTGGCGGCCGGAAGCGGGCCGAGGCTGGACCGCGGTACGACCAACAGATACGACACGATATGCAACGATAAAGGCAGCCACGCCAGCAAGGATGTCACCTTCTACCGGCCCGTCCCGCCCGCCGACTACTTCATCATTGGCGACTATGCTCAAGGCAACAAGAAAAACGCCGTGGGCTCCGCGGTCGTGGTCAAGCCCGTCGACGAGGATCCAAACGATCCACTGCTCCAGAAACCGCTCAAGTATGAGCTGGTATGGAACAGTATAGGCTCGAAGCCCGACCAGCCCTTTTCGATCTGGCACCCCGTGCCGCCGGACAAGTATGTCTCGGTCGGCTATGTTGCAACGACGGGCTTTTCGGAACCGCAGATCGAAAACTATCGGTGCTTACGCAAAGACATGGCCGGTGAGATCCATAGGGGACCGGAGATCTGGGATGACGCACACTCCCACGCAAACCTGGACGTCACGCTGTACCAAATCAAGGAATACCCCAACGCCTTTATCGCGGGCGCATGGGAAGCGTATGAGGTCCTTTTCTCAACGCTGGGTATACGCGATTTCTCATTCGACGTTAAAGAATACAGTATCGCCCCCAACGGAGAGTGGGGTGGAGTCACCTGCGAAACGAGTGACGTCGGAGCGACAATGTTCGTAAGAGCAAAGAGACATCGCACCGAAGATACAGCGAAATGGTTCAAGGACGCGGTCAACCCGGGTGCCGCTGTCGCTGACATGACTTCATCCGATTGGCCACATGAGCTGGATGTGGCGTTCAGGGGAACGATGTCGTTCACCCATCTCGGCAAGCGCTACGAAGGATTGGATATCGTCTTCGGCCAGGGATATAAGGGCTTGACTTTCACGCACAACTGGTGGATCGGAGGCCCACACATGTCCGCAGTTTCCCTCTTGAAGGTGGTCTCCGAAGTCTCCCAAAACTTTGGACTGAAGGTCACGGAGAAGATGTCGGTGCCGGGCGCCAAGGTTATATTTACGGCGGACGCCCTCCACACTTGCCAGTTTGGGATGGGTATTATCCCTATTACATAATTGTTTAGGGGCTTGGCTGTCTCAATCAGGAAGCGAGCGGCGTGAACCGCCGCTCGCAACGCGGCAGCCGAGATCCAAAGAAGAAGGAGAAAGATGATGACACTACCGATGATCGATGCCTCTCGCGAACAAAAGCCGTCCTCCTGGATGGGAGATCACTGGGATCTATTGTCGAAAAGGCCATTGTACCGAGTGTGCTTCCCGGGATCGCATGATTCAGGTACGTACATGTCGACCCATCAAACGAAATTCAGCTCGGAGAGAACCACCAAGACGCAGATTTACGATATCCAGGGTCAGCTCACGCAGGGCGTGCGATATTACGATTTGCGCCCGGCCGTGTATGGAGACGACAATGAGTTCTATACCGCTCACTATAGCGACCTCCCAAAAATCGGCTATCAAGGAGCCATCGGCGCCGAGCTCCGTGCGGCGCTGGATCAGGTAAGAGCCTTCGTATCACAGAACAGAAAAGAGCTGGTTATTCTTCGCTTTTCCCACTGCACGAATTGGGACGGTAGCGATTTTGGCAACCTTGAGCGCGAACGATTGTTTGCTCTTGTAAAACAGTCACTGGGCGGCGCTTTGATATGCGGCGACGAGACCGATCTCTGCGGCGTAACCATGGGTACATTGATTGCGCGAGGGAATGTCATCGCGGTGTTTGATCTCGGCGCTACGCAGCAGTCGTCGCGTGAGGGAATTTGGGCAGCGCAAGCTCTCGAATCTCGAGGAGGGTATTCCGATACCAACGAGGTGCCTTCGATGATATGGTGCGAGAAGAAGGGTCATCTGGGGCAACTAAACCAGCTGGCGGCAACGAAGCGCAGCAGCCATGAAAATATTTCCTGTTTGAATTATGCTGGCAGCTTACGTTGCAGGGAACACAGAATGGACCAACAGGAACTGTATCAATTCTGGACTTGGCGGCCGAGGCAAATGCGGCATTATTCGACAACGTGAAGGGTTGGTTGGGCAAAGAAATCAAACCGGATGTGTACCCGAACGTGATCAATACAGACGCGTGCGAGGAGGCCGTAACCAGAGCTGTTGAGCTGTCCATCTTGATCAACACGATGCTGTCGGATTGATGGCCGTGTGCGACAATCGAAGGGCCGCCATCACTTCCTTCCCAACCAAAGGAGTCGACCATGGCACGTTCCAAAGATGACCCAGCCGATCAACCGAATCGGATGGATCGAAGGCAGTTCGGCAAAATCATGGCTGGAGGGCTGGCGCTGGGAATGTCCGGTGGCGTCTCCGCATTAGCGTGCGACAATGCCAAAACAAAGCAGAGCGCTCCCTTGAAGCCCAATGTCTTGTATCCCGATGGCGAGCAGCTTCAGGGCGTCAAAGAAGCAAATGTGGTCGTCGTGGGAGGGGGTTTATCCGGCCTCATCGCAGCGCGGTGTTTGGTGAACAATGGGAAGTCAGTGTACGTCCTGGAGGCCAACCATCGAATTGGCGGAAGGATGTACCTGAATCCCCCAGATCCTAACTATAACGGCCAACTTCCTCCCCTCGATCTGGGGGGACAATGGGTCGGCGACACCCAGTTGGATATGCAAGCCTTGGTGGATGAGTTTCGCATAGAGCACTTCTTGAGTTACGAGGCCAACTGGAGCGTTCAATCCTGGGGGAGAACGAGACTACAAGGCTTCAACGGCGATATTTCCGATCTGCTCTCCGGCGACTGTGAGGAGCCCAAGCCTCTCGACCCTGAGTGTAAGTCTCTTATTCAACTTTGCGAAAGCGGAAGAGGTGCTCTTTGGAAGGCTCTTCTTGAAATCTCGAAGACCATCCCCCCGGAGTCGCCGTGGGAAGCCGAAAACGCCAAATGGCTGGATTCGCAAACTTTCGCATCGTGGCTCGACAACGAGCTGGCAAAGCCCGGCGTGTATCCAACCAACAAAGCATACATGCACTGGCTATCGGCGTTGCAGGCCCGCATCGGTGGATCCGGCGGATTCGAGCCTGGAACGGTCTCGCTACTCCACATGGCTTGGACGCAACGGGTCGGCCCGCAGGCGGCGACTCCCGAGAAATGGTTGTTGAAGGGCGGCGCCGGGCAGATACCCGAGCTCTTGGCGAAACAACTCGCGAACAGGATCGTGTTGAGCTCGCCAGTGACCGCCATCAATGCCGAAAACACGAATAATATCCAGGTCATCGCCGGGGGTTTGACGATCAAGACCAAAGCAGTCATCGTCGCCATCCCGCCGCCACTGCGCGCCGGCATCGAATTTACACCCGCGCTTCCCCCGATCCACAATGGATTTATCCAGCGCTCGCCCATGGGCTCGATGACCAAGGTACATGCCGTTTACAACAAGCCATTTTGGCGTGACCGCTGCAAGAGCGGCAGTGCCGTCGGTTCGCTAAACCAGGTTTTCGGAGATCCACCAACAGCATGCGAGTTCATCGCCGATAGCTCCGGCCCCGAAGGGGGAGGCGGACCGGGCATCCTGACATCCTTTATCTCCGGCGACCGCAATCTCGCGCTCAGCGGCCTCGACTGCACTACGGTTCAGAAGCTTGTACTAGATGACTTCAAGTACTATCTCGACGATAGTACCTTGTTGGAACCAAGCTATTTCGTCCGCTTCAACTGGAACGAGCAAAAGTGGAGCGGCGGGGCCTTCACATCCTACTTGCCTCCGGGCGCCTGGACCACCTACGGCAAGGGCTTGCGAGAAAATGTCGGCCATATCTACTGGGCCGGAACCGAAACCTCCGACAGGTGGCCCGGATACTTCGACGGCGCAATACGCGCGGGAAAGACCGCCGCACTTGCCGCTTTAAAAGACGTGTTTAATATCACCGGCGCCAAGGAGTGCCAGCTCTCCAAGGTCAACGATGTCAAATGGGTGAAATAGGCGCGAGCTCTACGAGCGTGCGATGGGAGAGGAGGCCAGGGGGGCCATGTCTGAGGTCTTTGGGTACTGCTTCTTCCCGTTGAACTGCCCCCCTCCGGAGTAGGTGGTAGGTGCCGGGGGGAGTAGCGCAGGATTGAGCGCGGCCTCGCGGCCCTTAAGGCCGCCGGGAGAACCGAAGGCCCCCTTGCCAAGGGTGCCTTTCGCTCCCTCGCGGCCCTTCTCCCCTCCTGCTGGATGGCGGGCGGCAGCCCTCATCCCCCAGACGTTTGTTGCACTGCGTACCGACAGTCGGCAATAATGCCTGGCGTGTCGCATCTCTGGCCGATGACCCTCCTCTTCGCGACGACGGTCGCCGCCGCTCCCACGGTTCCCGCCCAGCTTGACCTGATCCTGAAGGACTACGGCCGCGCCGATGCGCCGGGGGTCAGCGTGCTCGTGGCCCTGGACGGGAAGGTCCTCTACCGCAAGGCATTCGGCCTCGCCAACCTCGAAGAGAGGACGCCCATCACCACGGCCACCAACTTCCGGCTGGCCTCGGTCACCAAGCAATTCACCGCCGCGGCCGTGCTCCTCCTGGCCGAGCGGGGAAAGCTGTCGCTCGACGATCCACTGACCCGCTTCTTTCCCGGCTTCGCCAGGGCCGCGCACGGGGTCAAGGTGCGCCACCTGCTCGGGCACACCTCGGGGCTCCTCGATTACGAGGAGCTCATCCCGTCCGGCACCACGGTGCCGCTCAAGGACAAGGACGTGCTCGACCTGGTCGGCAAAGAGGACAGGCTCTACTTCGCGCCGGGCAGCCAGTTCCGCTACAGCAACACGGGCTACACCCTGCTGGCCCTGATCGTCGAGAAGGTCTCCGGCCGGCCGTTCGCGCAGTTCCTCGAGAAGAACATCTTCGACCCGCTGGGGATGGCCGGCACCGTGGCCTACGAGGAGGGGATCTCCACGGTGGCGCGCCGGGCCTACGGGTATAGCGAGAGAGACGGCGAGAGGGACGGCCGTTTCGAGCGCACCGACCAGAGCCTCACCAGCTCGGTCCTGGGGGACGGCGGCATCTATTCGTCGGTCGAGGACCTGTGGCGCTGGGACCAGGCCCTGTACGGCACGCGCCTCTTGCCCGCCGAGACCCTGGCGATGGCTTTTCCCGGCCGGCATGCCCACCTCAGACCAGCCCGGCAGCGGCTACGGCTATGGCTGGTACGTGGCCTCGCACCGGGGGACGCGCAAGATCTGGCACTACGGCGAGACCATCGGGTTCAGCACGTATCTGGCCCGCTACTCGGACAAGCGGCTCACGATCATCCTGCTCACGAACCGGAACGACAACTTCCTCGGACCGACGGTGGATCGCATTGCCGATGTGATCCTCGCCACGCCGTGAGGCGCGAAAGCTTTCGCGCCGCCGTCCTCCTCGTCGCCGTAGCCCTCCGCAAGGTCCCCATCACCTGGCCGCGATGGGCCCAGGCCGTTCCGGCCTACGGGATCGGCACGATGGCGGCATTCTGGTTTTTGCAGAGGACCGTGTCGCTGCTGTGATGGGTAGGCTGGCCGCTCAACTCCTGGCGGCGCTGCGCTGAATTGGGCTTTGACCTCTGCGACGGTGGCGACCTTCACAGAGCTCTACCTACTCTCCGCCTTGGCCTGGCGGGAGGCACCTACTACGGCGGCAGGAGGGGCGGCAACCCGGACTCACGATTCCGGCGATTCCAGCGGTGAGGCCATGCACGACTCCCAGGTGTACCTCTTGCCCGAGATCTGCGAGACGACCTCTTCACGAAAATCTTCCGCATCCCACGAGCGAAGATTGCCGAACCGATGATGGCTCCCTCCCGGTCCATACGAGTGCTCCAGATAGGAGCCCCCTTCAAGCAACAGATATAAACCCGGCCCCCCGCGTGCTCATCTGAGGTCTCACCGGTTGGCGGCGTTCACGATGGCATCCACCGAGAGAGTCATGATGTCGGCCCGCAGTGCTCGGAGCTTCGCGGTCATGGCGGTGATAATTTCACAACCGCCGCCCGGCGGGCAGGAGCCAGTGCGCCGGCCGGGCAGATTCCAGAAGGTCTCTGCCCGTCGGCCGGCTCGCATGGGAAAGCGTTGGACCGGTTGATCTTGTAGAGTTCTCCTATGACCGAGAAGCCGAGGAAGAAGCCGGCGAAGGCGAAGCCGGTCCCACCGACCGTTTCTGAGCCTGCCGCTCCCGAGGACGAGGACTGGGAGCTGTCCAAGGCCCAGATCCGCGAGATCGAGCGCCGCGTCCGCGACATCGACGACCCCCGGCGCTTCGTGCTCGCGAGCGAGCTCCTGCCGAGCTTCGTCCTCTACTACGACGTGAGCAACAACGTCTACGTGATGAACGACCTCTCCGCCGCGACCGTCTTCAAGAAGAGGAAGGCCGCGGTGGCGATCAAGGCCCTGCTCGGCAAAGGGGTGCGAATCGTCGAGTGCCTGAAGCTGAAGAGCGGCAAGCTGAAGCGCGTGACACCTGTTCGAGGGCGAAAGAAGAAGAAGCGGGCCTAGTTGGCGAATGGGTGCGCTGGCGGGTCGGCTCGCACCTATTCGGGCTTCGGTCTGCTGCACTGCGTATTGGGTCTCGCCATGGACGGAGGCCGCACTCTTTAAAGTCGGCCTGAAGGGCCGCGGGAGCAGCCTGCGGCCCGCAGACCGTTGCCCGCCCACCCCTCTCGCAGCCCTTCAGGCTGCGGATTCCATGGGGCTTCTGAGTCCCAGGGAATCGGCCTGTGGCCTCATCCCTGGGCTCCAATCCCCCGGCCCTTCAGGCCGGAGGAGGATCGGATCGACGCCTACGGTCGCGGTGCGAAGGCGGAGCAGCGGAAGTGGAACCTCGATCCGGGGCAATTCGAGCCGGAGCGGGCGCCGCTCGAGGTCGAATCGCCGGAGTTTGGCTCGAAATCACCGGATCTTTCGTGACCTGCTCTCTCGGGAACACCTGCCAGCCGGTGCGACTTCAAGCTTGACATGAATGCGAGAGTAGTTACAATTGAGATTGTCTGCTTCCGGAAGGGAGGGAAGCAAGAAGGGCTGGAATTTTACTTCGCAGAAAGTTCGCCTCGAACATCCTCGAACCGCTAGTACTCTGGAGGTAAATGTATGCGGAAGCTTATTGGTGTAGTGCTTGGCCTGGTTTTGGTTGTGCTGGGACTGAGCGCGCCCGTCAGCGCTGGCCCCTATTCATGTTTGAACTATTGCTCTACTCAATTCCGGAATTGCGGCCCCTCGGAGGCCTGTGAGGCAGCCTACGACGCCTGCGTCTGCGGCTGCGGCTACTGTTCCTGAATCGGCTGATCGACAGTCCTGTGCGCCGACGACAACTACTCCTGTGCATCTGAGTCGGTGGCTGGCGGTGGCGAGGGCCGCCGCCAGCACCTGCTCCACCGTCCCGGTTGGGCTTCAGGCGTAGACCCTGGGACCTGCCTTGAGATTTGTCTTGACCTTCATTTGCGGTTCTCCTTCGGTTCAGTGCCGAACCATTCGGCACGGAGGGAGCTCATTCTCTATTCAGGTGCCATCAGCCGGCTTTGGCGAGCCTGTCAGGAGGTGGAGCGGCGTGGAGGTGTTTGTTGCCCTGCGGGCCGACAGTCGGCGATAATGCCCGGCGTGTCGCATCTCTGGCCAATGCCGTCTGCGTTCATGATCCTCCTCTTCGCGACGGTCGCCGCTGCTTCCACGGTTCCCGCCCAGCTTGATGCGATCCTGAAGGACTACGACCGCGCCGATGCGCCGGGGGCCAGCGTGCTCGTGGCGCAGGGCGGGAAGATCCTCTACCGCAAGGCATTCGGCCTCGCCAACCTCGAAGAGAGGACGCCCATCACCACGGCCACCAACTTCCGGCTGGCCTCGGTAACCAAGCAGTTCACCGCCACGGCCGTGCTCCTCCTGACGGAGCGGGGAAAGCTGTCGCTCGACGATCCACTGACCCGCTTCTTCCCCGGCTTCGCCAAGGCCGCGCACGAGGTCAAGGTGCGCCACCTGCTCGGGCACACCTCGGGGCTCCTCGATTACGAGGACCTCATGCCGCCCGGCACCACGGTGCCGCTCAGGGACAAGGACGTGCTCGACCTGGTCGGCAAAGAGGACAGGCTCTACTTCGCGCCGGGCAGCCAGTTCCGCTACAGCAACACGGGCTACGCCCTGCTGGCTCTGATCGTCGAGAAGGTCTCCGGCCGGTCGTTCGCGCAGTTCCTCGGGGAGAACATCTTCGGCCCGCTGGGGATGGCCGGCACCGTGGCCTACGAGGAAGGGATCTCCAAGGTGGAGCGCCGGGCCTATGGGTACAGCGCGAGGGACGGCCGTTTCGTGCGCACCGACCAGAGCCTCACCAGCTCGGTCCTGGGGGACGGCGGCATCTACTCGTCGGTCGAGGACCTGTGGCTCTGGGATCAGGCCCTGTACGGCACGCGCCTGCTGCCCGCCGCGACCCTGGCCATGGCCTTCCAGGCCGGCACGCCCACCTCGGACCAGCCGGGCAGCGGCTACGGCTATGGCTGGTACGTGGCCTCGCACAGGGGGACGCGCAAGATCTGGCACTACGGCGAGACCATCGGGTTCAGCACGTACCTGGCCCGCTACCCGGACAAGCGGCTCACGATCATCATGCTCACGAACCGGAACGACAACTTCCTCGGACCGACGGTGGATCGCATCGCCGATGTGATCCTCG
>DATFPH010000205.1:0-10683 GCA_035264905.1 Thermoanaerobaculia bacterium | reverse complement strand
CTTCGCGACCGCCGGGTGCCCCTCGAGCCAGCGCGCGAGCGCGAGCGCGCTCTGGCCCTGGTGGCGGACGCGGAGCGCGAGCGTCTTCATGCCGCGGTGGAGCAGGAAGCAGGCGTGAGGATCCAGCGAGCCGCCGAGGTGATCGAGGACGTGCTTGATCGCGTCGATCTGCGCGGCGCGGCCGATCACCGCGCCGGCCACGAGATCGTTGTGGCCGTTCAGGTACTTGGTGCAGCTGTGGAGCGACAGGTCGTACCCGTGCTCCGGCGGGCGGAAGTTGACCGGCGACGCGAACGTGTTGTCGATCAGGGACACCAACCCATGCTCGCGAGCGAAGCGCGGCACCGCCGCCAGGTCCGCCACCTCCAGGAGCGGATTGGTCATCGTCTCGACGTAGACCGCCCGCGTGTTGTCCTTGAGGTGCCGCTCCCACGACGCCGGATCGTCGGCGTCGATGAAGTCGTACGAGATGCCGAACGACGGGAGGTCGTGCCTGATGAAGTCCTGGGTCCCGCCGTAGAGGGACGCATGGGCGAGCAGGTGGTCCCCGGCCGACAGGACCGTCAACAGGCTCGTCGCGATGGCCGCCATGCCGCTCGCGGTCACCAGCGCCGCCTCCGCGCTCTCCAAAGCCGCCAGCTTGGCGTGGAGCACGGTGTGGTTGGGGGTGTTGTTGAGGCGAATATAGGGGATGTCGTGATATCCCGTCGCCCCCGATCCTTCATAGAGCGTCGACTGGAACACCGGCATCGAGACCGCCCCCTCGATGCGCGGCTCGGGCTCACCTGCGTGGATCAGCTTCGTATCGATCTGGGTCATGCGCGGCATCTGGTAGCTCTCCAGGAACAAGACACCCTCTCCCTCGCGTTAAGAAGACAGGCCTCCTCCGGGGCGGGGCGGGCGGGTTTTCCCCGCGAGGATATACTGGACCGGCCTCCGGTGGCCCGTGGCGGACCACCGGGCTCTCATCCGCATCCGTTGAGGGAGACCCTCGCAATGTCCATCTCCGAGCAGGAGACGCAGCCTACGCAGTCCGCGCAGCCGAATTCCAACTACCACCGCGTGATCGTCCTCGGCTCGGGCCCGGCCGGCCTGACGGCGGCGCTCTATGCCGCCCGCGCCGATCTCGCGCCGCTGGTCCTCGAAGGGAACCAGCCGGGTGGCCAGCTCACGATCACCACCGAGGTCGAGAACTTCCCCGGGTTCCCCGAGGGGATCCTCGGTCCGGAGCTGATGGACCGGATGCGCGACCAGGCCAAGCGCTTCGGCGCCAAGGTCAAGTTCGAGGCCGGGATCGAGGTCGATCTCGAGCACCGGCCGTTCACCGTCCGCACCGACGAAGGGACCTACCGGAGCGACGCCCTGATCATCTCGACCGGCGCCACCGCCAAGCTCGGCGGCGTCCCCGGCGAGAACGAGCTCATGGGCTACGGCGTCTCGGCCTGCGCGACCTGCGACGGCTTCTTCTTCCGCGGCAAGGAGATCGTGGTCATCGGCGGCGGCGACTCGGCGATGGAAGAGGCCATGTACCTGACCAAGTTCGCGACCAAGGTCACGGTCATCCACCGCCGCCACGAGCTGCGCGCCTCCCGGATCATGCAGGACCGCGCGTTCGCCAATCCCAAGATCGCCTGGATCTGGGACACGGTCGTGAGCCAGATCGTGGGCACGCGCGAGGGTGGCATCACGGCCGTCAAGCTGCACAACAAGCGCACCGGCCTCGACTCGGAGTACCCTACCCAGGGGGTGTTCTTCGCCATCGGCCACGAGCCGAACACCGCCCTGTTCAAGGGAAAGATCGAGATGAACGACGTCGGATACATCCACGTCCAGGAACCCAGCACGAAGACGAACGTTCCGGGGGTCTTCGCCTGCGGCGACGCCGCGGACCCCATTTACCGGCAGGCCATCACCGCCGCCGGCACCGGCTGCCGCGCGGCGATCGATGCCGAGCGGTGGCTTCAGGAGCTGCACGACTGATGTCCAAGTCCCACCAGATCAAGACGCTCGGCGCCCTCAAGGCGACCGGCTACCGGCCGCGCTCGGTGAAGATCGAGATCCGCGACAACCTCCGCCAGCGCCTCAAAGGCGGCGGTCCGCTCTTCCCGGGCATCCTGGGCTACGATCGCACGGTGATCCCGGCCGTGGTCAACGCCCTGCTCGCCGGCCACGACTTCATCCTGCTCGGCCTGCGGGGCCAGGCCAAGACGCGCATCCTGCGCGCCCTGACCACCCTGCTCGACCCGGAGGTTCCGGTGCTCGCCGGCTCGGAGCTCAACGACGATCCGCTCGCCCCCATCTCCGTGCCGGGGCAGCGCCTGATCGCCGAGGCCGGCGACGACGCCCCGGTCGAGTGGCTCACCGCCGAGCAGCGCTACAACGAGAAGCTCGCGACTCCGGACGTGTCGATCGCCGACCTCCTTGGCGACATCGACCCGATCAAGGCGGCGACGCGCAAGCTGACCTTCGCCGACCCGGAGGTCATCCACTTCGGCATCATCCCGCGCACCAACCGCGGCATCTTCGCCATCAACGAGCTCCCCGACCTCGCGCCGCGCATCCAGGTGGGCCTGTTCAACATCCTGGAAGAGCGCGACCTGCAGATCCGCGGCTTTCCCGTGCGCATCCCGCTCGACATCATGATGTGCTTCTCGGCCAACCCCGAGGACTATACGAACCGCGGCAGCATCATCACGCCGCTCAAGGACCGCATCTCCTCGCAGATCCTCACCCATTACCCGCCGGAGGCCCAGATCGCGGTCGACATCACCCGGCAGGAGGCGTGGACGGAACGCGACACGCCCGAGGTGGTGATCCCCGAAGACATCCGCCTGCTCATCGAGGAGATCTCGATCGCGGCCCGCGAGAGCGACCTGGTGGACCAGTCGTCGGGCGTCAGCGCCCGCGTGGCGATCAGCGCCATGGAGCTCCTGGTCTCGAACCTGGAGCGGCGGTCCCTGGCGACGAGCGACTCCCCGATCTATCCCCGCCTCTGCGACCTCCAGATGCTGCTGCCGGCGATCACCGGCAAGGTGGAGATGGTCTACGAAGGGGAGCAGCAGGGGACCGAGGTGGTGGCCCGGCGCCTCCTGGGCCAGGCGCTCAAGAAGGTCTTCGAGGGCCGCTTCCCCGAGGTCGGCAAGGAGACCGGGAGCGGCGGGGCCGACGACGACGGCCCGTACGCGCCGATCATCCGCTGGTTCGCCGAGGGGAACGCCGTGACGATCTCGGACGAGCAGCCGTTCGCCGAGTACGAGGCCGAGCTCTACAAGGTGCCCGGGCTGAAGGCGCTGGCCGCCCGCTACGGCAAGAGCTCCGAGGAGCGGGCGCTGGCCGCCGAGACCGTGCTCGAAGGGCTGCACCAGCACCTGAAGCTCGCGCGCAACGACATGGACAGCCAGGTCAGCTACAAGCAGATGGTCAAGTTCCAGCTCCTGAAGCCCCACCGCGGCGCCGGCAGCCGCAGCGGCCGCGACCGTGGGGACGTCAACTAGGCCCTCAATCAGGTCAATCAGGAAGGAAACGCCCGGCGATGCGCCATCAGTATCTGTACTTAGATCCCGAGCTGATCCGGGCGATCCTCGCCGGGCTCGACCTCCTCCGCCTGTTCAACCAGCTCGTGCTGGCGAGCGCCGGGGACGTCGACGAGGCGATGGATTGGATGCGCTATTTGCAACAGCAGGGGCACATCCCGGAAGACGTCGACCTGGAAGCCTTCTTCGCCACCCTGGAGGAGCAGCAGCTGGTGCAGCGCGACGGCGAGGGCGGGCTGCAACTGACCGCGGGCGGCGAGCGCCGCATCCGCCGCAGCGCCTTCGAGGAGATCTTCCAGGGGCTCGACCGCGCCGGCACCGGCTATCACCCGATCCGCGCCGCCGGCGAGGGGATCGAACGCCTCCCGGAGACCCGCTCCTACAAGTTCGGGGACGACATCCACCTCCTCGACTCCGCGCGCTCGCTCCAGAACGCCATGCGGCGCACCCACGGCGAGCTCGAGCTGGCCGAGGACGACCTCGAGGTCTTCGAGACCGAGCACCTGACCACCTGCGCCACGGTGGTGGCGATCGACATCAGCCACTCGATGATCCTCTACGGAGAGGACCGCATCACCCCGGCGAAGACCGTGGCCCTGGCGCTCACCGAGCTGATCACCACGAAATACCCGAAGGACCACCTGAGCGTGATCCTGTTCGGCGACCGCGCCGAGCCGGTGCCGCTGACGGACATCCCGTACATCCAGGCCGGACCGTTCCACACCAACACGCGAGAGGGCCTGCAGCTTGCGCGGAGCCTGCTGTCGCGCCAGAAGCAGCCGAACAAGCAGATCTTCCTGATCACCGACGGCAAGCCCTCGGCGATCACCGAAGGCGGGCGCATCTACAAGAACCCGTTCGGGCTGGACATGCGGATCGTGAACCTGACGCTGGAGGAGGCGGACCTCTGCCGCCGGCAGAAAGTGGTGATCACCACCTTCATGCTGGCGACCGACCCCATGCTCACGCAGTTCGTCGAGAAGCTGACCCAGATCAACCGCGGCCGCGCCTACTTCGCGAGCCCCTACAACCTGGGCGAGTTCATCCTGGCGGACTACATCCGGAACCGCCGGCGGCGGGTGCGGTAGACACAGACCCGGAGCGGGGGCTTCAACCCCGTTCCGGCAAGAACAGATCCCCGACCTGCAGGCTCAATCCTTCCAGCACACGCGAACGGACCGTCTCCCCCTCACCGCCACGGTCGAGCTCCGCATAGCGGCGGTTCTCTCCCAGCGCGTAGATCACGACCGTCCGAGCCATCGGATCGATCAGCCAGTACTCCGCGACTCCCGCGTCTTGATAGACGTCGAGCTTCAGCTCCTGATCGTACCGGCGGTTCCCGGGAGAGAGGATCTCGACGACCAGGTTGGGCACTCCTCGAAACTGGGAGTCGCGAGGGCGTGGCCCCCTGCCGGACCGGATGAACACGAAATCCGGCTGCACGGGAGTCGCGATGTTCGACAGAATGACGTCGAAGGGTGCGGGCAAGAGGAGGCCAAGCCTCTGCTCGAGCACGAAGGTGCCGACGATCATCGCGAAACGGAGCGCGGCGTACTGGTGCTCGCACCGCGGGGAGGGGCTCACGTAGAGCACTCCCCGAATGACCTCGTACCTGCGGCCGTCGTCGGGGAGGCGCAGATAGTCTTCGTAGGTCCAGTGGCCCTGGGCCGGCCAGGTCTGCTCGCCATCATCGAGAAATGTGAGGGGATGAGCTGGTTCGGACATACACACCTCCCGGACGCCGGATACGAGACTACAGGTCTCCCGGAGGACCGTCAACCTCCCCGTGTCCCCGCATCGTAACGCGAGTTCCCTGCTCGCGCAATCGCCGTGCCGCATCTGCGTGCCGATCACTTGTCGCTCAGCACCGATCACCGCCCCATCAACCGCCGCCAATCCTCCAGAGAGCGCACCCGCAGATAGTGGTTGTGCTGGAGCTCGTCGCCGATCGTCGAGGTCGGCGTCGGGCCGTAGTGGTGCCCGGGATAGAGGACTGTGTCGGTCGGCAGCTTGGCGAGCTTGCCGGTCAGCGTGTGGTACATGGCGTCGGGGTCGCCCCCCGGCAGGTCGACCCGGCCGCACCCCTGGACGAACAGCGTGTCTCCCGCGACGAGGCGGTTGTCGACCAGGAAGCACTGGCTTCCCGGCGTATGCCCCGGAGTGTGGAGGAACTGGATCTCGATCTCGCCAATGCGCACCTTGTCCGCGTCGTCGACCCGCTTCAGATCGCTCTCCTCCAGCCCCGTCACCTTCTTCAGGCCGTCCCCCTCGTGCTTATTGACGTAGATCGGGACCGCCGCCTGCTCGAGCAGACGACCCAGTCCTTCCACGTGCACTCCCCACAGGTCGCCGCCCACGTGGTCCGGGTGGTAGTGGGTGACGAGAGCCCCGCGCACCGTGTAACCGTCCGCCTCCGCCACGTCGAGCAGGCTGCGGACATCCCAAGCCGGATCGACCACGAAGGCTTCGCGGGACTGGCTGTCCCCGAGGAGATACATGAAGTTGGCCATCTGGCCGGCCATCGGATGCTGGATGGCCACCTGCCGGCCCGCCAGGAGCTGTCGGAAGTAGAGTCGGTCCGTCATGAGCGGATCATGGCGCAAGGCCGGGCCCGGAGCAACGACCTCGGCAAACCGGTCGGAAATGCGGTAGACTCTCTTTATGAGAAGAGTCGACGTTCAGAAGCTTCTGGAGCTTCCTGCTGCCGAGAAAATTGAGCTGGCTCAGATGCTTTGGGAAAGCATCGAGCCCGAGGAGGAAGTTGGCTTCCTTACGATTCCAGGCTGGCAAAAGCAAATCCTCGACGAGCGCCTTGCCGATATCGAGAAGCATCCAGAGGATGAGCAGACCTGGGACGAGGTGAAGGCAGAGCTCTGGCCCGAATCATAAGGCTCGTGCTCCGCCGTGCGGCGAAGCAGGATCTGGAAGAATCTCGTCGCTGGTACGAGGAACGACAGCCCGGGCTCGGCCGGGAGTTCCTCTCGTCCGTGGAAGCTGCGCTGGCCTTGATCCGCGGCCACTGAAGCCATCCGAGCCAACAGCCAGACCAACACCACAAGAACGGCGAAGATCCAACCGACGGACAGGAGAAGAATTCGTCGTTTCGGCGGCCATTCACGGAAATTCATGTGGGCTCACTCCCTCTTCGGTCGGCTCCACGGCGTCCGCAACATTGGGAATCTCCTCGACGCTACGATACACATGCCCCCCACGCGCTTGGACCCGTTCGACCTCATCGTCTGCGCCGCGAGACAATCCCTCAATGCGGAGAATTGCATCACAGCGATCCGTCAAGGCGAGGGAGAGGGGCATCATAATGGCCTCATACATCTGAGGACCCGCCGCTTGTATCACCGGAAGAGCCAGGTTGACGCCAATAATCGGGACGTGGCCCCTGCGGAACACCTGGTATGCGGCTTGGTTCAGAGCGAGAAGGTTGGCTTCTCGATCTGCGCAGGTTTTTGCGCCGGCGTTATAGGGACCAGCAATCATGATCCACACGAATTTGTTACCCCCTTCTGGGACGTCTAACGGCTCGCGGTTTCAGGACATTATGGCCTCGACCACTTCCGATCCTCACTTTTTGCTATACAGCGCCTCGCGATGCGCGGTGCCTTTCTCGACGAGCCGGATCACGCCCGCGACCTGGAGGCGGCTCGTCCCGCGGCGATGGCTCCGGCGTGGGTGCGGCGGCGGTGCGGGCGGCGATCGCGGCGGCGGCTTCGGCCGTGGCCTTGAACGCTTCATAGTGCTGCGCCACGGTCTCGTACTCGGCGGCGTGGATCTACCGACATCGCGACGTATCCAGGAAGATCGCGGCACATCTCCCGACATTGCGACGGAGAAGAACACATCGCGACAGCGAGAGGCTTTCCAGTCCGAGGCGGATGGGTTCGCCGATTTCTTCGCGAGGATTCAGGAGCTGGTAGGGATACAATCCGCTCCATCATGAGGACGAGACATCTTCTCGGAGCTCCAATTGGGCTCCTCGCCTTGATCCTGACCACCCTGACCGCCTGCGGCGGCTCGGCTGGGAGCGGCCCTGACCTGAAGGTCCCGAAAGGATTCGACGCCTGCGCGATCCTGACCCAGGAGCGTGCCCAGGCGCTCGCCGGGAAGCCGGTCGCCGGGATCTCCAGCACGCTGGAGGATGCCCAGGGGCGCGGACCGCTCTACTGTCCGTACAACGCCGGGACCATGGAGCATCTGGAGCTCATCGGCCTGGAGCTCCGGCCGGGGGCCTCGCCTCGCGTCGCCGCGAGCCGGATGGAATCGGCCAAGCCGTACCTCGAGCGGTTGTCGAAGAAGACGATCCAGCCGATCCAAGGGCTCGGCGACGAGGCTTATTGGGTCCCCGGGCTCCAGCAGCTCCACACGCGCCGGGGCTCGGTGGTGATCGTCTCCACTGTCCAGGCAGGAGAGCGGCCGCTCGACGATGCCGAAGCCCTGACCAGGGACACCCTGGCCGCCCTGGAGAAGGCCGCGGCCGAGGCGAAGAAGGGGAAGACGTAGGTCACCACAGCAGCTCGGCCGTCACCGGCAGGTGATCCGAGACCTCGATCGGCCAGGTGCGCGCGGCGCGGACCTTCCAGCCGTAGTCGGCAAAGATGTAGTCGATCTGCTCCTTCCAGCGCGGGAACGTCGGGCCGATCGCCTTGGTGGCGAGCTGCGCGGCGTTCTCGCGGCGGAACGCCTCCATCTCCGGCGCTTCCGGGTGCGTGTTGAAGTCGCCGGCGAGGATGTACGGATAGCGGCTGGTGCGAACCTCCCGCGCGAGGCAGTCGAGCTGTTCCGCACGGACCGTCGAGTTGAGGCGGCCCCACGTCGTCAGGTGCGTGGCGAAGAAGCTGATCGTGGCCTGGTCGATGCGGATCGTCGCTTCGAGGAGCGCCCGGGGCTCTCCGATGCACGGCAATGAATGCGCCTCCGCGTGCACGATCTCGCCGCGGGTGAGGATCGCATTGCCGTAGCCGCCGCCCCACTGGACATAGCTTGGGACGAAGAAGCCGTGCAGACCGGTGTGCGCCTCCAGCTCGGCGAGCTGATCGTGGAAGCGCGCCTGCCACGTCCCGCGATGCACTTCCTGCAGAGCCACGACGTCCGGGTGGAGGCGCCGGATGGCGTCGGCGATCCGCTGGACGTGATCGCTGTCGATCAGCTCATCGTGGCCGGCGATGTTGTAGGTCAGCACGACGAGCGGCCGGCGCTGCGGCGGAAAGCCGATCCGCTCCGGAAAGCTGACGTGCGCGCCGTGCTCGTCGCGCGTCGCGAGGCGCAGGCTCGGATCGACCGGCCGGGGACGGCACTCGCCGGAGCGGACGGTGTAGACCGTCAAGAGACGATAAAGAAAGATCAGGAGGAAGACGGCGAGCACGCCGAGGATTAGTCTGCGCTTCGTGCGGGCCATGGCGTTCCACCAAAGCCTGCACGGCGCGTTCCATCCTCAGGGAGCGGTCCAGCGAGCCCGGTCTGCGGCGCAGTCCTCCCCGAGGCACTCCTCGGCCTCTGGCCCAGCCGTGGAGCCGGTTGCCCGGGCTGAGGACGCATGGTACCCTCGAAGCGAGCGGCCGGAGGACTTGGATCATTCCGACCTTGAGCCCAGCGATGATTTCCCAGTCGCGAGTCATCGCGAAAGGGCTTCGCATCCGAGAGGTCGAGCGGCTGGTGGCAAGCTATGGTGGGAGCGCCTCTCGATGGGTGAAGAAGAGCAGCCCACGACTTGAGGATGACGAAGGACCGTATGAGCTTCACTGGTATGAGCACTCCGGGATCGGCCGAGTGGAGCTGAAGCGAAAACAGGTCACGGAACGATGATCGTCGAGTTGCGCCAACGAGACTCACGCTACCCGGATCTGACGCCGGACCAGCCCTACGTGGTTCTTGGAATCGAGGCCGATGATCTCCGGATCTTGAATGACCAGGGCCGGCCCTATCTTTACCCGCGCGAGCTCTTCACCGTCGTCGATGCTCGCGAACCGGACGACTGGGTGAGCGAGCTCGGCGAAGGCAACGAGCGCTACGCTTATCCGCCTCCCCTCAACAACTCCGGATTTTTCGAGGACTACTTCGACCGCAAGCCCGAGGCGGTGGCCACTTTCTGGCGGGTGATGAATCGGCGCCTCTCTGCCGCCGCCTGAAATTTGTCAGGGGCCCGTCACCTTCAGCACCACCACCGTCCGGTCATCCGACGGCTCTTCCCGGCCCGAGAAGCGCTCGGTGGCGTCCAGAAGCGCCTGGGCGATTTCGGCGGCGGAGCTGTCCGCGACCCTCTGGAGCACCTGGCGGATGCGGTCGCTCCCCAGGGCCTCGTCCGCGGCGTTGCGGCTCTCCTCCACCCCGTCCGAGCAGAGGACGACCACGTCTCCCGGCTTCAGGTGGAGCACGGTCTCCTCGTACTTCCCCTGGAGGACACCCAGCGGCGTGCCGCTCACCGGGACCTCCCGCACCTCGCCGCCCGTGACGTGCCAGGGGTAGGGCAACCCCGAATTCGCCAGGGTGAGCGTGCTCTCCGCGCTGTCGTAGACGGCGAAGACCATGGCCAGGAAGCGCCGGTCGATGCTCATTCCCTTGAGACGTGAGCTCAGGTCGGCCAGGAGCTGCGCCGGCCCAAGGACGCCGCGGCTCCCCAGCTCGCGCAGCATGCCCACGGCGAACGAGCCATAGAGCGCCGCGGAGGTCGCCTTGCCCGCCACATCGCCCACGGCGATGCCGAGCCGCCCTTCGCCCCAGGTCAGAAAGTCGTAGAAATCGCCTCCGAGATCCTGCGCCGGCTCATAGGCGAAGCCCACCTGGAGCCCGGGGATCCACGGCGACGCCTTGGGCAACAGATTCGCCTGAATCCGCCGCGCGGTCACCAGCTCCTCGCGCACCCGCTGCTCGTCACTGCGCAGATGCTCATAGAGGCGCGCGTTCTCCAGCGCGATGGCCAGCGAGCCGGCCAGGGTCGACAGGAGCTGCTCGTGCTGTGCCGTGAACGCGTCGTAGCGCAGGCTTTCGAGATCGAGCACGCCGACGAGGCCGTCCTTGTGTGTCATCGGGACAACCAGCTCAGAGCAGGTGGCGAACTCGGCCGAACAGCCCACAAAGCGCGGATCGAGCCGGACGTTCGGCACGCGCAGCGACTGGCGCAAGGCCGCCGCCGTGCCGGTCA
>DATFPH010000204.1:0-13691 GCA_035264905.1 Thermoanaerobaculia bacterium | reverse complement strand
CGGGCGCTGCCGGCGTCGTCGCGGTCCGGGCTCCCCGGGGCCGTGGCGCCGCGCAACCCGGCCGAGGCGGCGCTGGCCGCCATCTGGCGCGAGGTGCTGGGCGTCGAGCGGATCGGCCCACGCGACCGCTTCTTCGACCTGGGCGGCGACTCGCTGATCGCCCTCCGCGTGATGGCGCGCCTGCGCGAGGCTTTCGGCGTGGACCTGCCGGTGCGCGCCCTGTTCGAGCGGCCGACGGTCCCGGGGCTTCGCGAAGCCGTCGAGGAGGCCCTCGCCGCCCGGAGCGGCGCGCTCCCCTCCTTCAGCCGCCGGACGGAGACCGGCCCCGCCCCTCTGGGGTTCTTGCAGCGCCAGCTCTGGTTTCTCGACCAGCTCGATCGTGAGAGCACGGCCTACAACCTTTTCGCGCAGGCGCGGCTCTCCGGCCGGCTCGACCGCCCGGCTCTCCGCCGCGCCCTGCAGGAGATCGTGGCCCGCCACGAGATCCTGCGTACCGTCTTTCCCGGCGATGCGGGCGAGCCGATGCAGGTCATTCTCTCCCCCGCGGACTTCGACCTGCCGGACATCGACCTCAGCGCGCTCCCGCCCCAACGCCAGGATGCCGAGCAGGCCCGCTGCGCTCTCGCCGCGGTGGGATGGCGCTTCGACCTGGCGCGGGGGCCGCTGGCGCGCACCTTCCTGCTCCGTCTCGGGCCGGAAGAGCACCTTCTGGTCTTGAGCGCGCACCACATCGTCTACGACGGAGGCTCCGAGCGCGTGCTGTTGGGCGAGCTGGGTACCCTCTACGGCGCGTTCGTGCGCGGCGCTCCCTCGCCGCTTCCACCCCTGCCCGCCCAATACGCCGACTTCGCTGCCTGGCAGCACCGGGCGGTCGCCGGAGGCCTCGAGGCCGATGCGGCCTACTGGCGCCGCCAGCTCGCCGACGCTCCCGCCGGCATCGACCTCCCGACCGACCGGCCGCGCCCGGCGGTCGCGCGGTTCCGAGGCGCCTCGCGCCCGCTCCCGGCGCTCCCGCCCGCGCTGCACGCGGAGCTGGCCGGGCTGGCGCGCCGCGCGGAGACCACGCTGTTCACCGCCCTGCTCGGGATCCTCGACGTTCTCCTGACGCGCTACACCGGCCAGACAGATCTCCTGGTGGGCACTCCGGTGACCGGCCGCCACTGCCGGGAGCTCGAGGGGTTGATCGGTCCCTTCGTCAACACCGTCGTGCTGCGCGGCGATCTCGCGGGAGACCCGAGCTTCAGCTCCCTGCTCGGCCGGCTGCGGGGCACCGTGCTCGCGGCGCTCGACCATCAGGCGTTCCCCTTCGAGCGCGTGGTCGAAGAAGTAGGGGCGGCCCGCGACCTGGGCCGCAATCCCCTGTTTCAGGTCGCCTTCGCCCTCCACTCCGCTCCGGTGTCGCAGGTCACCCTGCCAGAGCTCGTCTTGCGTCTGGAGGACATCGAGAGCAGGAGCTCCATGTTCGACCTCTTTCTGTACCTGCGGGAGCGGGACGGGCTGCTCGACGGAGGGCTGGAGATCGACACGGACCTGTTCGACCGGCCGACGGCCGACCGGCTGCTCGGCCACTACACGGCCCTGGTGGAGGCGGTCGTGGAGTCCCTGGACCGCCCCGTCTCGGAGCTGCCGCTGCTGCTCGCGGGGGAGCGCCAGCAGCTCCTCGTGGAATGGAGCGGGGGAGCGCCGCCGGAGCCTGTGCCGCGGTGCCTCCATCGCGAGCTCGAAGCGATTGCGGAGCGGGCGCCCGAGGCGACGGCGGTGAGCTGCGAGGGGGCGAGCCTGAGCTACGGAGAGCTCAATCGACGGGCCAATGTGCTGGCCCGGCGCCTGCGGCGCCTGGGCGTCGAGCCCGAGGTGCCAGTCGTCCTCTGCCTGGAGCGCTCGCTCGATCTGGTGGTCGCGATCCTCGCGATCCTGAAAGCGGGCGGAGCCTACGTGCCGCTCGACCCGAGTTATCCAGGCGAGCGCCTGCGCTCGACCGCCGGCGATGCGTTCGCCGGAGTCGAGCGGCCGGTCGTCGTCACCGAGCGGGCCTTCGCCGGGCGCTTCACGCCGGAGCCCGGCAGTCAGGAGAGAGCGCGCGCCTTCCGGCTCGTCGTGCTCGATGAGCCTTGGGAAGCGATCGACGTGCGGGAGGGCAGAAACCTGCCAGGGGGTGCCCTGCCGCAGAATCTTGCCTATGTCATTTACACCTCGGGAACGACGGGCAGGCCGAAGGGAGTCCAGGTCACCCACGCCAACGTCGCACGCCTGTTTCAGTCGACGCAGGGCCGGTTCGGCTTCGACGCGCGGGACGTCTGGTCGCTGTTCCATTCCCCGGCGTTCGATTTCTCGGTCTGGGAGCTGTGGGGGGCGCTGCTCCACGGCGGCCGCCTCGTGGTGGTGCCGTACTGGGTGAGCCGCTCTCCCGAGCTGTTCCTCCGCCTTCTCGTCGACGAGGGCGTGACCGTCCTCAACCAGACCCCCTCGGCATTCCGCCAGCTCGTCGAAGCCGACCGGCAGGCGCCGGAGAGCTTGCGCCGCAACCTGGCCCTGCGCCAGGTGATCTTCGGCGGCGAGGCCCTGGAGCTGACCTGCCTGGCCCCCTGGTTCGAGCGCCATGGCGGGGAGCGGCCGCGGCTGGTGAACATGTACGGGATCACCGAGACGACCGTGCACGTCACCTACCGCCGGCTGGAGGCAGGCGATCTCGCCTGGCCGCCGCACAGCCCGATCGGGGCCGGGATCGCGGACCTGCGCCTGGTCCTCCTCGATGCCCGCGGCCGTCCGGTCCCGCTCGGAGCCGTGGGGGAGCTCTTCGTCGGCGGTGCGGGTCTGGCGCGCGGCTATCTGGGGCAACCGGCTCTGACCGCGGAGAGGTTCCTGCCCGATCCCTTCAGCGAAGAGCCGGGAGGCAGGCTCTACCGCAGCGGCGACCTGGCGCGCTGGCGCCCGGCAGGCGGCCTGGACTTCCTCGGCCGGGCGGACCACCAGGTCAAAATCCGTGGCTTCCGCATCGAGCTGGGGGAGATTGAAGCGGTGCTGGCGAGCCACCCGGCGGTGCGGGAGTGTGTGGTCGTGGCGCTCCTCGACGGGCAGCCCGAGGCGACGGCGAGGCTGGTCGCCTATGTGGTGCCGCGCAGCGAGGGCGCGCCGCCGCTCGGCCGCGACGGCGCGGAGCTGCGCGGCTTCCTCGCCGCGCGGCTGCCGCCCCAGATGATCCCGGCGGCCTTCGTGATCCTGCCCGCTCTGCCTCTGACGTCCAGCGGCAAGGTGGACCGCCGGGCTCTGCCGGCTCCGCGGGAGACAGAGGCGGGGCCGGGCGGGGAGGTGTCCTCGTCCCCTGCGGGCGATCCGATCGCGGAGCTCGTGGCCGGGATCTGGGCCGAGGTGTTGGGGCGCGAGCGGGTGGGGATCGACGACGACTTCTTCGCTCTGGGCGGGCACTCGCTGCTCGCCACCCGGGTGGTCTCCCGCCTGCGCGGCGTGCTGGGTGTCGAGCTGACGCTGCGCCAGCTCTTCGAGGCTCCCACCGTCGCCCAGCTCGCCCGTGTGGCGCGGGCGAGCCGCGCGGCCGGCGGGGCACCGTCGCCGATCCCCCCGCCGATCGTCCCCCTGCGGCCGGAGGACCGGGAGGGGGATCTGCCCGCTTCCTTCGCCCAGCAGCGGCTCTGGCTTCTCGATCAGATCGAGCCGGGCAGCGCGGCGTACAACCTGCCGGCGGCGGTGCGGTTGAGCGGCGAGGTCGCGGTAAATGATTTTCGCCGCATCTTTGCCGAGGTGGCGCGCCGGCACGAGGCGCTGCGCACCACCTTGCTCGCCCGGGCTGAAGGGCCGGTGCAGCGCATCGCTCCACCGGCCCCGGCCACGTTGCCGCTGGTCGACCTCTCGGACCTGCCGGCCGGGAGGGCGGTGGAGGTGGCGCGCGACCTCGCCCGAGCGGAGGCGAGGCTCCCCTTCGATCTGCTGCGCGGGCCGCTGCTGCGCCAGATCCTGCTGCGGCTGGGGGAGCGGGACCACCTCCTGCTGATGACGCTGCACCATGTCGTCTGCGACGGCTGGTCGTTGGGCGTGCTGCTTCGCGAGATCGCCGTCCTGGCCGGAGCTTTCTCGCGCGGTCTGCCCTCCCCTCTGCCGGAGCTGCCGGTGCAGTACGCAGACTTCGCGGTCTGGCAGCGGCGCTGGCTCACCGGGGAGGTCCGCGAGCGGCAGCTCGGGTACTGGAGGCGCCAGCTGGCCGGCGCGCCGCGGGTGCTGGACCTGCCCACCGACCGGCCGCGGCCGTCCCTGCCCAGCCACCGGGGCGGCTTGCGGCGCATCGTCCTCTCCCCTGCTCTCGGAAGAGAGATCGCCGCATTCTGCCGGCGCCAGGGGTTGACCCCCTTCATGGCCCTGCTGGGAGCCTGGGCCGTGCTGCTGGGGCGCCAGGCGGGGCAGGAGACGATGCTTCTGGGCACGCCGGTGGCCGGGCGCAACTGGCGGGAGATCGAAGAGCTGATCGGGTTGTTCGTCAACACCCTGTTGCTGCGTGTGGATCTGATGGGCTCGCCGAGCCTCGGCGAGGTCCTGCAGCGTCTGCGCGAGACGGCGCTCGACGCCTTCATCCACCAGGATCTTCCCTTCGAGCGGCTGGTCGAGGAGCTGGCGCCGGAGCGCGACCTGAGCCGCTCGCCGCTGTTCCAGGTCCTCTTCAGCCTGCAGGACGCTCCATTGGCGGAGCTCCGGTTGCCGGGCCTCGAGCTGCGCCAGCTCCCCGTGGACGCCGGCACGGCGAAGCTCGACCTGACGCTCAATCTGGGGGCGGGCGGTGGCGGCTGGGCGGGCTGGCTCGAGTACGACGCCGAGCTGTTCGACGCTGCAACGTCCGAGCGCCTGATCGCCCAGTACGAGCAGCTGCTCGCGGCGGCGGTCGAGACGCCGGACCTGAAGCTCCAGGATCTGCCCTCGATGTCCGCGGCAGAGCGCCAGCAGGTGGTGGTGGAGCACAACGACACGGCGGCGAGCTTCCCCGCGGGTTCCTGCCTGCACGAGCTGGTGGCGGCCCAGGCGGCGAGGACGCCGCAAGCGGTCGCGGTCCGCGGCGCCGGGCGGGTGCTGCGCTACGGCGAGCTGGCGGCGCTCTCCAGCCGGCTGGCGCGGCGCCTGGCGCGGTTGGGCGTGGGGCCGGAGGTGCTGGTAGGCGTCTGCGTCGAGCGCACGCCGGCGCTGCTGGTGGCGCTTTTGGGAGTGCTCGAAGCGGGCGGCGCCTACGTGCCGCTCGACCCCACCCATCCGCGCGAGCGGCTGGGGTGGATCCTCGCCGACTGCCAGGCGCGGGTGGTGCTGACCGAGCGGTCGCTGCTCGACGTCCTGCCGCCGCACGGAGCGCAGGTCGTGCTGATCGAGGAGGAGCTGATCGAGGAGGAGGGGGAGGCGGCGGAGCGGACGGCGCTGCCGCCGGTCGCGGCGGAGAACCTGGCGTACGTGATCTACACCTCGGGATCGACGGGTCGTCCCAAAGGCGTCGAGCTGGGCCATCGCGGGGTGGTCAACTACCTGGCGTCGATGGCTGTGCGGCCGGGGCTCGGCGCCGGCGACGTGATGCTGGCGGTGACCACGCTGTCGTTCGACATCGCGGTCACCGAGCTGTTCCTGCCGCTGTCGGTGGGGGCGTGCGTCGAGCTGGTGGACCGCGAGACGGCCGGCGATGCGGCGCTGTTGGCCACGGCCCTGGAGAGCTCCGGGGCCACCTGCATGCAGGCGACTCCGGCGACCTGGAGCCTGCTGGTGGAAGGAGGGTGGCAGGGGCGGAGCGGGCTGAAGGCGCTGTGCGGCGGCGAGGCGCTGCCGCGGGCCCTGGCCGAGAAGCTGCTGCCACGGGTGGCTGAGCTGTGGAACCTCTACGGTCCCACCGAGACCACGGTGTGGTCGGCGCTGCTGCGGGTGGGCTCGGGGCCGGGCGCGGTGCCGGTGGGTCTGCCGCTGGCCAACACCAGCCTGCACCTGCTGTCGCGCCAGGGCGGCGTGGCGCCCCTGGGGGTGGCGGGGGAGCTGGCGATCGGGGGCGAGGGGCTGGCGCGCGGCTATCACCGCCGGCCGGAGCTGACGGCCGAGCGCTTCGTGCCCGACCCGTTCGGCGATCTGTCTGGCGCCGGGGGAGCGCGGCTCTACCGGACAGGGGACCTGGCGCGCCGGCTGGCGGCAGGAACGCTGGAGTTTTTGGGGCGCAGCGACCATCAGGTGAAGCTGCGCGGCTTCCGCATCGAGCTGGGGGAGATCGAAGCGGTGCTGGCGAGCCATCCGGCGGTGCGGGAGTGCGTGGTGGTGGCGCGGCAGGATGGGCAACGGGACAAGATATTGGTGGGCTACGTGGTGTTCCGGACGAAGCCGGCGGAGGCGGGCGAGCTGCGCGGCTTCCTCGCCGCCAAGCTGCCGCCGTACATGGTGCCGGCGGTGTTCGTCCCGCTGGCCGCTCTGCCCCTCTCGCCCAGCGGCAAGATCGACCGCAACGCCCTCCCCGCGCCGGCGGAGGCGGAGCTCGGAGAGGCGGGGCAAGGCGAAAGCTTTGCGCCTCCTTCCGTTGACCCGACCACGGAGCTGGTGGCCGGAATCTGGGCTGAGGTGCTGGGGCGCGAGCGGGTGGGGATCGATGACGACTTCTATGCCCTGGGAGGCCATTCGCTGCTCGCCACCCGGGTGGTCTCCCGCCTGCGCAGCGTGCTCGGGGTGGAGCTGCCCCTGCGCACCGTGCTCGAAAAACGGACGGTCGGCGCCCTGGCCGCGGCGGCGCGGGCCGGGCTGCAGAGCGAGCGGCTCGCGGACCCGCTCCGCCCCCTGCCCCGGCAGGAAGACCCGCCCTTGTCGTTCGCCCAGGAGCGTTTCTGGTTCATCGACCAGCTCGAGCCAGGCAGCCCGCGGTACAACATCGCGGCGGCCGTGCGGCTCACCGGACCGCTGGCCGTGCACTGGCTGGAGCGGGCCTTCACCGAGGTCGCCCGGCGTCACGAGGTGCTGCGCACCTCCTTCGGCTCGCGCGAAGGCCGGCCGGTGCAGATCATCGCGCCCGAGCCGCGGCTCGCGCTGCCCCTGGTGGATCTGGCGGGGCTGAGCCGCGAGCGCCGGGAGGCGGCGGCGCGCCAACTGGCGCCCGCGGAGTCTCTCCTGCCGTTCGATCTGCAGGCGGACCCGCTGCTTCGCCTGACCTTGCTGCGGCTGGAGACCGAGGAGCATCTCCTGCTGGCGACCCTGCACCACATCGTCGCCGACGCCTGGTCGATGGTTTTGCTGGTCCGGGAGGTCCAGGCTCTGTACCGCGCCGCGAGCCTCGGCGCAGCCTCGCCCCTGGCGGAGCTGCCGATCCAGTACGCCGACTTCGCTGCCTGGCAACGGCAGTGGCTGGGCGGCGAGGGGCTGGACCGCCAGCTCGCCTACTGGCGCGAGCGGCTGGGAGACTCGGCCGGGGTGCTCGAGCTGCCGGTCGACCGCCCGCGTCCGGGGATCCTGAGCCTGCACGGCGGCGAGCACCGCTTCGCGATCGGCCGCGAGCTGTCGCGCCGCATCCAGGCGCTGGGCCGGCGCGAGGGGGCGACCTCCTTCATGATCACCGCGGCGGCCTTGTGCGCGCTCCTCTCCCGGCTTTCCGGCGAGCCGGATCTCAGCCTCGCGGCGCCCATCGCGGCCCGCCCCCGGCTGGAGCTCGAAAGCCTGATCGGCTGCTTCGTCAACACCCTGGTGCTGCGCGTGGACGCGCGGCGTGCGGAGACCTTCCTCGATCTGCTCGAGCAGGTGCGCGAGGCGAGCCTCGGAGCCTATGCCCACCAGGATCTGCCGTTCGAGCGGCTGGTCGACGAGCTGCAGCCGGAGCGCGACCTGTCGCGCCCGCCGCTGGCGCAGGTGGCGCTCTCGTTCCACAACATCGGGCTGCCGGAAGCCGACCTCGAGGGCCTGCGGATGATCTCGCAGGAGCCGCCCTCGCAGGTGGCGAAGTTCGATCTCGCGTTCGTCTTCGCCGAGGACCGGGAGGGGGGTTTTTCCGGATGGCTGCAATACGCCTCGGACCTCTACGACCCGACGACGGCGGTCCGTCTCGCGCAGCACCTCACCCGCTGCCTGGACGAGCTGACGGCCTGGCCCGAGCAGCCGCTCGCCGACCTCTCCTACCTGACCGCGGGGGAGCGGCAGCAGACCCTGTACGAATGGAACGACACGGCGGCGGGCCCGGCGCCGGAGGTCCTGCTGCATCAGCTCTTCGAGGCGCAGGCCGAGGCGCGGCCGGCCGCTACGGCGGTGGCGTGGGAGGGGATCGAGCAGAGCTACGCCGAGCTGGAGGCGCGGGCGAACCGGGTGGCCGGCCTGCTGGTCTCGCTGGCGGAGCCGGGGCGCGGGCCGGGCGCGGCGGTGGGAGTGTGGATGGAGCGCTCGCACCATACCGTGGCGGCCCTGCTGGGGATCCTCAAGGCGGGTGGGACGTATGTGCCGCTCGATCCGGCCTGGCCGGCGGAGCGCGTGGAAGCGATCCTGGCAGCCACCGGGGCCACGGCCGCGGTGGTGAGCCGCGCCACCCTGGCGGCCGCCGAGGCGCTGCGCTGGCGGCTGCCGCGCCTCGGCGACCTGGTCTGCCTGGACGTGGAGGAGCCCGAGGTGGAGACCGAGGCGGTGGACGAGGCCGGCGTGCGCGCCCTCTGGGACCTGGTCGCCGCGCGGGCCACCGACCGGGTGACGGCCGGCGGCTTCGTCAGCAGCTTCACGGGCCAGACGCTCAGCGAGGCCGAGGTCGACGAGTACAGGGACCGGGTCCTGGCGTTGGCGGCGCCCTGGCTGCGGCCGGGAGCCCGGGTGCTGGAGGTCGGCTGCGGCGCGGGGCTGATCCTCTGGGAGATCGCCCGGCGGGTGGAGCGCTGCGTCGGCCTCGATCCTTCGCCGCTCGTCCAGCAGCGCAACCGTGAATACGCCCGCTCCGCGGGGATCGACAACGTGGAGCTCGCGGAGGGCTTCGCCCACGAGCTCGGCGGCCGCTTCGCAGCAGGCTCGTTCGACCTGGTGGTGATGGCCAGCACGGTGCAGTTCTTCCCCGGTCCGCGCTACCTGGAGAAGGTGGTGGCCGAGGCGCTGGGGCTGCTGGCTCAAGGCGGAGCGCTGCTCCTGGCCGACGTGCCGGATGCGCGCCGGGAGGCCGGCCTGCGCGACGCCCTGGCGGCGGCGGGGGTGCCCGCGAAACGAGGCGAGCGGGAGCTCTGGATCGACGAGGAGCAGCTCCGCGATCTCGCGGTACCGGGAGCCGTCGAGATCCTGCACCGCCGGGAAGGCTTCTCCAACGAGCTGCGGTACCGCTACGACGTGCTCTTCCATGCGGAGGCAAGGACGCCTGGTCGGCGCAGCAAGCGGCTGTGGACGGGCTGGCACGTCGAGCGGTGCGCCGCCACCCGTCCATCCGGAGCCCGCTCGCCGGAGGAGATCGCCTACATCATCCACACCTCGGGCTCCACCGGCGCTCCCAAGGGGATCGCGGTGCAGCATCGACCGGCCGCCGGCTTGATCCGCTGGGTCAACGGGACCTTCGGCGTCGGCCCGGACGACCGTCTGCTGTTCATCACTCCTCTCACCTTCGACCTCTCGGTCTACGACGTCTTCGGGACCCTGGCGGCGGGCGGCACCGTGCAGGTCGCCGCGGAAGCGGCGCTGGGCAACGCGGAACATCTGGTGCGCCTGCTGGGCGAGACGCCGGTCACCATCTGGGACTCGGCGCCGGCGGCCCTCCAGCAGCTCGCCCCGCTGTTTCCACCTGCCGCGGCCGGCGCCGGGAGCGCCCTGCGTCTGGTCCTGCTGTCGGGCGACTGGATCCCGGTGCGGCTCCCGGACCAGGTGCGTGCGGCCTTCCCCGGCGCGCGGGTCGTCGCCCTGGGCGGAGCCACCGAGGCCACGGTGTGGTCCAACTGGTATCCAGTCGCCGAGGTCGATCCGCGCTGGCCGAGCATCCCCTACGGCCGGCCGATCACCGGAGCGCGCTACCACGTGCTGGACGCAGGGATGCAGCCCTGCCCGATCGGCGTTCCCGGAGATCTCTACATCGGCGGGCCGTGCCTGTGCACCGGGTACGCCGGACGGCCGGAGCTGACCGCGGCGCATTTCGTGCCCGATCCCTTCGCGCCGCCCGCGGAGCGCGGGGCCCGGCTGTACCGGACCGGCGACCGGACGAGGGCGTGGTGGGACGGCAACCTCGAGTTCCTGGGCCGCGCCGATCAGCGCGTCAAGGTGCGGGGATATCGCATCGAGCCCGGGGAGATCGAGGTGGCTCTGCTGCGGCATCCCGCGCTGCGCGAAGCGGTGGTGACGGTGCGCGAGGACCGGCCGGGCGACCAGATGCTGGTGGCCTACGTGGTGCCGCGCGCGGCGGCCCCGTCGGCGGAAGAGCTGCGGGCGTGGCTGCGCGGCAAGCTCCCCTCCTACATGGTGCCAGCCGCCTGCGTGACGCTCGCCTCGCTGCCGGTGACCGCCAACGGCAAGCTCGATCGGAGCCGCCTGCCGGACCCCCGGTGGGAGCACGCGGAGGCGAGCTACACGGCGCCGTCCGATGCGGTGGAAGAGCTGCTGGCCGGCCTCTTCGCCGATCTTCTCGATCTCGAGCGGGTGGGTTCCGGAGACAGTTTCTTTGCCCTGGGCGGGCACTCGCTGCTGGCGACGCAGCTCCTCTCGCGGGTCCGCGAGAGGCTCGGCGTGGAGCTGCTGCTGGCGCAGCTGTTCGAGGGGTCGACCGTCGCCGAGCTGGCCCGGGCGGTGCGCTCCGCGCGGCAGGCAGGGGCTTCCGCGGCGCCGCCGATCCTGCCGGTGCCGCGGCCGGCGGCCGGTGAGCTGCCGCTCTCTTTCGCGCAGCAGCGGCTGTGGTTCGTCGACCAGCTCGAGCCGGGCAACCCGGCCTACAACATCCCCTGGGCGGCGCGGCTCGACGGCGCTCTCGACGCCGGCCTGCTGCGCCGGATCCTGGCCGAGGTGGTGCGGCGGCACGAGGCGCTGCGGTCGACGTTCGCGCGCTCGGCGCGCGGGCCGGTGACGAGGGTGCGGGAGAGCCGGCCCGTGCCGCTGCCGGTCGTCTCGCTGGAAGGTCTGCCGGAAAGCGCCGCCACCGCCGAGGTCCGGCGCTGGGTGGCGGCCGAGGCCCTGCACGCCTTCGACCTCGCGCGCGGTCCACTGCTGCGCTTCACCCTGCTGCGCCTGGACCCTCGCGAGCACGTGCTGATCACGGTGATGCACCACATCGTGTCGGACGGCTGGTCGATGGGCGTGCTGCTGCGCGAGGTCGGGGCGCTCTACCGGGCGTTCTCGGCGGGCGCGCCGTCGCCGCTGGCCGAGTTGCCGATCCAGTACTCGGATTTCGCCGTCTGGCAGCGCGAGTGGCTGCAGGGCGAGGTGCTCGCGGGCCAGCTCGCCTACTGGCGCGACGAGCTGGCGGGAGCGCCGCAAGTGCTGGAGCTGCCGGCGGACCGTCCGCGTCCGGCCACTCCCGCCCATCGCGCCGGCGTGCTGACGACGTTGCTCGCTCCGGACCTGACGCGCGAGCTGGCGGCTTTTTCGCGGCGCGAGGGCGTGACGCTGTTCATGAGCCTGCTGGCGGCGTTCGCCGTGCTCCTGGGCCGTCTGTCCAATCAGGAGGACGTGCTGGTGGGGAGCCCGGTCGCCAACCGCAACCGGCGGGAGATCGAGGAGCTGATCGGGTTCTTCGTCAACACCCTGGTGCTGCGGGTGCCGCTGCGGAGCACGCCGAGCTTCCGGGATCTGCTGGTGCTCGTGCGGCAGGCGGCTCTGGGGGCCTACACCCACCAGGATCTGCCCTTCGAGCGGCTGGTCGAGGAGCTGGCCGCCGACCGGGCCGACCGCAAGGGCGGCCCGCCGCCGCTCTTCCAGGTGATGCTCGGTCTGCAGAACGCGCCGGTGGCACCGCTGGAGCTGCCGGGGCTCGCGGTGAGCCCGCTGGCGCTGGACGGCGGGGTGGCGAAGTACGACCTGACGCTGCAGTTCGACGAGACCTCGACAGGTCTCGGCGGCTGGCTGGAATACGATGCGGAGCTGTTCGACCGGACGACGGCCGGACGCCTGCTGGCCCGCTTGGAGGGTCTGCTGCGGAACGCTCTGGCCGAGCCGGACCGGCGAGTGGGGGAGCTGGATCTGCTGCTGGAGGGCGAGCGCGAGCAGCTCATCCGGGAGTGGAACGACAGCGCGAGCGTCTATCCGCGCGAGGCGGCGCTGGGCGAGCTGTTCGCGGAGCACGCACGGAGGCAGCCGAAGGCGCCGGCGGTGGTCGAGGCCGGAGGGACGTGGAGCTACGGCCGGTTGGAGGCGGAATCCAACCGCCTGGCCTGGCACCTGCGGTCGCTGGGCGTGGAGAGCGAGGTACGGGTGGGGGTGGCGATGGAGCGCTCGGCGGAGCTGGTCCTGGCTCTCCTCGCCGTGATCAAGGCGGGCGGGACCTACGTGCCGCTCGATGCAGGCTATCCCGACGAGCGGCTGCGCTTCATGCTGGAAGACGCCGGAGTCCCGGTGGTGCTGGTCCATGGTCGAACGCGGCAGCGGTTGCTCGACCTCGCCGCGGGAGCGGAGCCTTGGCGGCTGGTCTGCGTCGAGTGTGACCGGGACGAAATTGCAGCCTACCCGGTAACAGCTCTGCCCCCTGCGGGAGCCGGCGAGCAGCTCGCCTATGTGACGTACACCTCGGGCTCGACCGGGCGGCCGAAGGGGGTGGCGGTGCCGCAGCGGGCGGTGGTCCGGCTGGTCCAGGGGACCGACTACGTCCAACTGGGTTCGGCCGACCGTGTGGCGCACGCCTCGAACGTCAGCTTCGACGCCGCGACGTTCGAGATCTGGGGCGCACTGGCCAACGGCGGCGCGGTGGTGGTGATCGATCGCGAGGTGGCGCTGTCGCCGGGAAGGCTCGGGGAGAAGCTGCGCGAGGACCGGGTGACGGCGATGTTCCTCACCACGGCGCTGTTCAATCAGGTGATCCGCGACGAGCCCGCGGCGTTCTATCCGCTCGCTCACCTGATGGTGGGCGGCGAGGCGCTGGACCCGGCCCTGATGGATCGAGCGCTGTCGGAAGGTCCTCCGGAGCGGCTGCTCCAGGTCTATGGCCCGACCGAGAGCACGACGTTCGCGGTGTGGGGAGAGATCCGGGAGATCCCGGCCGGAGCGCTGTCCGTGCCGCTCGGCCGCCCGCTGGCGAACACCACGGCCCGGGTGGTGGATGCGGGAGGAGAGCTGGCGGTGCCGGGTCAGACCGGAGAGCTGTGGCTGGGAGGAGGGGGGCTCGCGCGTGGGTACTTCAACCGGCCGGATCTGACGGCGGAGAGATTCGTACCAGACCGGTGGAGTGGAGAGCCGGGCGAGCGCCTGTATCGGACCGGCGACCTGGTGCGTTGGCGCCCGGACGGGATGCTCGACTTCCTGGGGCGGATCGACGCGCAGGTCAAGATCCGGGGCTTCCGGATCGAGCCGGGCGAGGTCGAAGCGGTTCTGGCGGGCTGTCCCGGCGTGCGGGAGTGTGCGGTGCTGGCGCGGCGCGCGCCGGGCGGGGACCCGGCCGGGCAGCCCGGGGAGCTGCGGCTGGTGGCCTACGTCGTGGCGGCGCCGGGGTCGGGCCTGCGCGAGGCGGAGGTGCGCGACTTCCTCAAGCAGTCGCTGCCCGACTACATGGTGCCGGCGGCCTTCCTGTTCCTGGATGCGCTGCCGCTGACCCCCAACGGCAA
>DATFPH010000203.1:0-5738 GCA_035264905.1 Thermoanaerobaculia bacterium | reverse complement strand
GCGCCGCCGCGCCGCGATCCTTCGACCCAGGCGACGACTCCGGCATCTCCCGGGCGGGCAGGCTCGCCTGGCGTGGCGGAGAGATTGGCGGTTCCGGCCGCGAAGGGGGAGACCGTGCCGGTGATCGCGAAGCGCTCCGGCAGCTCGAAGACCGTCTCGCGGTGCTCGTTGCCGAAGCGCAACAGGAGCCGCGCGTCCCGGGTGGGGATGTGGGGCACCTGCCAGAAGACGCGGCGGAGATCGTGGTCCAGGTGCGGCGTGATGCGCACCGGATAATGGGCGCCGCCGTCCAGCGAGAGAAACGCCTCCCACTCTTCGACCTGCGCGAGAGCGTCGAAGGGGCCGAGGGACTCCCAGTCCAGGACGGCGAGAGATCCGGCCTCCAGAGTCGCGCCGTGCCGGGGAGCGGCCAGCCGGACCGGTGGCGCGGCCGGAGCGGGCTCCGCCCGGACGGTGGCCGCTGTCGCGGTACCGGCCAGGGCCAGCCAGGCCAGCGCGAAGGCACGACGCAGGCAACGCATGAGCAGATCAAGATACAGGCTCCGGAGGGACGGGGCAAGTCCGAACGCGATAGGCTGTGCTCTCGGACCGTGCCGCCATGACGCCCTCCACCTCCGTCCGCCTCTTCCTCGCCCGCCACGGGGAGACCCCCGGCAACCGGGAGATGCGCTATCTCGGCGCGGTCGACGAGCCCCTTTCCCCCGGCGGCACCGAGCAGGCGGAGCGGCTCGCCGCCGCTCTCGGGCCCCTCCCGCTCGACGCGGTCTATGCCAGCCCCCTCCGCCGGACGGCCGACACGGGCCGGCGGATCGCCGCGGCGCGCGGCCTCGACCTGCGGCTCGACGACCGGCTGCGCGAGCAGCGCTTCGGCTCCTGGGAGGGGCTGACGCGGCCGGAGGTGCTGGAGAGAGACCGCGAGCAGCTCCTGCGTTGGGAGGCGGATCTCAGCCTGTCTCCACCCGGAGGCGAGTCGCTCGCCTCAGTGCAGGCGCGGACGGTCGCGCTGGTGGAAGAGCTCCGGCGGGTGCACGCGGGCGCCTGGGTGGCCCTGGTCAGTCACGTCGGTCCGATCAAGGCCCTGCTCTGCGCCGCCCTGGGCGCCCCCCTCGCCACCGCCCGCCACCTGTTCCTCGATCCCGGGACGCTGACCGTGCTCGACTGGGGGGAGCGCCCGGTGGTGCGCCTCTTCAACGCCCACGGGCATCTGGGCTGGGAAGAGGCGCGCTGGATGCGGGGGTAAAAAGCCCGATCAAGGACGGCAAGGACTTCAAGGACAACAGGGGACGAAAACCGTCCTTGAAGTCCTTGCCGTCCTTGAGGTCCTTTTCTAAAGCTCCACCACCGGCGCCGCTGGTCATGGCTCGGCCCCCTCGCCGGGCGGCGGCCCCAGCACCAGGTCGATCAGCGCCTTGACGGACCGGTGGCGCTCGATTGGATGGCGCAGCGGCCGGTCGTAGCGCACCTCGTACCGGTTGCGCCGCCCTTCCTTGGCGACGAGCAGATAGCCTGCGCTCTCCAGGTCTGTGACGATCCGCTGCACCGCCCGCTCGGTGATGCCGACCCGGGCGGCCACGTCGCGCAGCCGCACCTCCGGATCCTGCGCGATGCAGAAGAGGACGTGCGCGTGATTGGTCAGGAACGTCCACTCGCTCATGTCCTTCATTACAGTCGATTCCGTTCCGGAAAGGAAGGTACCCTATTTTTATGGCGGAACAGCCTAAACAACTGGCGGGGATCCTCCGTATATGTGGATGGAGACGGAAGAGCGCACGAGACCAATCTCCTCTCCAACCTCCCTCCTCCGAAGCCCCGCCCCGACGGCGGGGCCTTTTTTTGCCTAGGGTCTTGCTCGCCGCTGCCAGAGAGGCCGCCGTGGCCGCTGGGGTGGGCCGTCCAGGCCGGGAGCGGGGAGGCGGTCGATGATGTCGAGGAAGAAACGCTCCTGCTCCGGGTCCAGGATCTCGCGGGTGGCGATCAAGTTTTTCGCCAGGGCCTGTTGCAGGCCCAGGTGGATCCGGGCGGAGGCGCGGGTCAGCTCCTCGATCCGCTGGCGGTCGGGCTCGGGCGCGCTCAGCTCGCGGCGCAGCTCGCGCGCGATCTCGGACTGCTCGCTGCGCAGGCGCATGGTTTCGACGAAGAACTGGCCTTGCAGCCGCACGAAGCGGCGCCGCTGCTCCCCTTCCAGTCCCAGGTGGTCCGCCAGGCGCAGGACCCGAGGGGGCATCTCCTCGCCGGCGGCGGGCGGCATCGGCCGCGGCTCCTCCAGGCGCGGAGAACGCTCCGGGGGAGGAGCGGCCCGGCGCACCGCCAGGGTCGCCAGGATGCCGACGTTCACCCCCAGGGAGAGCAGGAGGGCGAGGGCGAGACCCCAGCGTCTCACGGCGCCTCTCCGATCTCGTCCAGGGCGCTCCAGTAGCTCTCCGCGAGGTCGTCGGCGTAGATCGGCTCGGACGTGTCATCAGCCGCCTGGACCGCCGGCGTCTGGTCTCCGGTCCACAGCCCGGCGCCCGCGCCGAGAACGATCCCGGTGACGAGGGCTGCCGCGGCCGCGGCCCGCACCCAGCCCGGCGCAGCGGCCCAGGAGAGCGCGCCGGCCTGCTCCCCGGCCTGCGCGGCGACCCGCTGGGCGAAGCCGAGAGGGACGGGAGCCGGAGAAGGGAGCTCCAGGCCGTTCCAGGACCTCTCCAGGCGCTTCCAGGCCGCCGCGAGCTCCGGCTCGCGCTCCAGGCGGTCCCGCAGCGTGCGCGCCCGGTCGGGCGGCAGCTCGCCGTGCAGGAGCCGCATCAGTTCCATCTCCGTCGCGCGATTCATCATCTGCCCTCTCTGGGTGTAACCCTGGACGTCGGTGTTTCCTGCGCGGCCTCGACCCGCCGCATGGCGCGGAACAGCCGGCTCTCGACCGCGCCTTCCGTGATTTCGAGAACCTCGGCGATCTGCCGGTAGGACAGGCCCTCGAAGCGGGCGAGGACCAGGACGGCGCGCTGCCCGGCCGCCAGCTTCCCGATCGCCCGCCGGGTCGCCTGCCAGCGCCGGCGCGCCTCCAGAGCGGCGGCCGGGTCGGCTGCCTGGTCGGGAGGATCGAAGGCCGGAGCGTCCGTGGGATCGTCCCAGCGCAGGAAGCGGACCAGCCGGCGGCGCCGGAGCCGGTTCAGGCAGTGATTGACCGCGATGCGATAGAGCCAGGTGTAGACCTGGCCCTGGGGGCGGAAGTCGCCGGCCTTGCGAAATGCCTTGAGGAAGACCTCCTGGGTGGCGTCGCGGGCCTCCTCCACGTCGCCGAGCAGGCGCTCGCACAGGCGCAGCAGCCGCTCCTGGTGCAGGGCGACCAGGCCGGCAAAAGCATCCGTCTCTCCGGCGGCCACCCGCGCCAGCGCGTCCCAGCCGGGGTCGGCGGCCGCTCGCCCGAAGGTCTCGATACCCACTCCGTATCCTGGAACCCGCCGAGACGGGAAATCCTGCGGGGGCGTCAAACCTCCGGCACGCCGGACGGCGGAGTGCTTTGGGCGGCGTGGCGCAGGCAGAGCCTCCGGAGCGTGGCGAGCGTCCAGACGTCCCGGCTCTCGAGCTGGTCCCAGCGGTAGGTCAGGAGGGTGAGGAGCTCGCGCAGCGCGGCCTCGGCCTCCTCGTGGGTCAACTGGTGGTACGCCAGGACGTCTTCCACGTCCGGGGCGAGCCGGGCGAGGAGCTGGGTGATGGTTTCCTGGGCCTGATCAGCCCCGGTGTCGGGAGTCGGGCGCCTCATGGTCATGGGCAAGTTTGCAGGACCAACTGTAGCAGAAAAGGGGGAAGGCCGTGACAGAATCCGGCGCGTGATCGTCGAACGCGTCTCCCGATTCATCCAATCTCCCGTCGCCCCGGACACCGGCTGCTTCGAGGATCTGGCCCTCGCGGCGTTCGCCTTCCAATTCGAGCGGATCGCCCTCTACCGCCGGCTCTGTGAAGGGCGCGGGGTCACTCCCGCCTCGGTCTCCGACTGGCGGCAGGTTCCCCCGGTGCCGGCCGCGGCCTTCAAGACCCTGGAGCTGGCCGCGGCGCCGGCCGTCGAGGTCTTCCGCAGCAGCGGAACAACTTCCGGCGTCTCCGGGGGCTCTGAAGAGATCCGCAGCGTCCACCATCACCCGTATCCTGACCTCTACCGGCAGGTGATCGACGCCTCGTTCCCGCGCTTCTGCCTGCCGCATCTGCCGCCGGGAGGACGGCTGCCGATCCTGTCGCTGATCCCGACGCGGGAGCAGCTCCCGGACTCCAGCCTCTCGTTCATGGCCGGCCACATCCTGGCCCGCCATGGCGCGCCGGAGAGCGCGACGACCTTCGGCAACCGCGGGGTCGAGGTCGCCAAGGCGCGCTCCTGGGCGGGAGCCCGGCAGCGCGAGGGGCACCCGGTGCTGGTCCTCGCCACGGCGTTCGCCCTGGTGCAGTGGCTCGACGGCCTCGACCGCCTGGACCTCCGCTTCCGCCTCCCTCCGGGGTCCGTGCTCTTCGAGACCGGCGGGTTCAAGGGGAGGACCACCGAGGTCAGCCGCGAGGAGCTGCTGCGGCGGACGGCCGAGCGGCTCGGGGTTCCGGCCGGCCAGGTGGTCCGCGAGTACGGGATGACCGAGCTGACCAGCCAGTGCTACACGCGCTCGCTCTACGGTGAGGACCCCGACCTCTTCGTGGCGCCCGCCTGGGTGCGCGTGCGCATCCTCGACCCGGTGACTTTGGAGGAATTGCCGGCGGGGAAGCCCGGCCTGATCTCCGTCTTCGACCTCGCCAACCTGAGCTCGGCCGCCCATCTGCTCACCGAGGACCTTGGGATCAGCGATGGGATGGGCTTCCGTCTCCTGGGCCGGGCGGCCGGGGCGGAGCTTCGCGGCTGCTCGCTGGTGGTCGAAGAGCTGCGGGGCCCCTCTCCCCCTTGAGGAAATACCGGCCCACCGCCCAGAACAGACCCGCCACCAGGAGGACCAGGCCGAAGACGAGCACCGCGTTGTCCAGGTTGCGTGCGGTCGCGCCCGTCAAGGCATAGAGGAGGGCGGCCGGCAGCGAGCCGGCGAAGGTCGAGAGGAGCATGCGGCCCCAGCCCATCGGGGAAGCGCCCGCCAGGATGGCCATGGTCTCGGCGAGGATCGGCACCGGCCGGGTGACGATGATCGCCAGATCGCCCCACTCCTGGAGCAGCGCGTCGGCGCGCCGCCGCTCGTCCTCGGGCACCAGCCGCGCGAGGAGAGGGCCGCCGCGCCGGCCGATCCAGAAGCCGAAGAGCGCCGCGCCCAGGGCGCCGGCCATGGACAGGAGCGTCCCGCCCACGACGCCGAAGAGAGCGCCATGGAGGATCATCACCAGGCTCGCCGGGACCGGCAGGAGCACGTCCGCGATCAGCAGCGCGACGCCGGCCGCGGCGGCGATCCATCCCGCCTTGGAGAGCAGCGGACCCGGATCGGTGAGGATCGGCACGTGAAGCCACTCCGCGATTCCGAAGAGAACCAGGAAGAGGACCATCATCAGGCCGGTCAGCATCCAGTAGCGCTTCATTTGGCGGTCCTCCCTGCCCAGCGCAGGCCGAGCCGGAACGACCGCCCGGCGCCCGGGAAGCCGATCAGCTCCTCGTAGGTCTCGTCCGTCAGGTTGTCGATCCGGCCGCGGAGCTGCCAGCTCTCGGCCAGGCGCCAGGAGGCGGAGAGCCCGAGGAGCTCGCGCCCCGGAGTGGTGTCGCGCTCGGGCACCGGGATCTGCTCGTCGAAGCTCCGCGACACCGC
>DATFPH010000202.1:0-13585 GCA_035264905.1 Thermoanaerobaculia bacterium | reverse complement strand
TACCTCGGAATCGTGGAGCGGGAGGAGGGGCACCGCGATCAGGCCCTGGCTCACCTGCGCACGGCGGCCGCGCTCTATCCTCGCGACCTCCAGGTGCTGGCCGATCTCGGCAGGCTCCTGATTCAGAACGCGGAATATCGTGAGGCGGTGGACATCCTCGAGCGGGCCACTGCGATCGACCCCTCAGACTCTGGGGTGCACTTCATGCTCACGCTGGGATATCGCGCTCTGGGAGAGCCGGGGAAATCCAAGGCTCACGAAGCGTCGTTCAATCGCTTCAAGATGTCCGGTGGCTCGAATGCGGGCGACATCTACGTCACCAACCACCCCGAGGCCAGGACCGAGAGGCGGGGATTGCACGAACATGAGTCCATGCCGCTCGAGGGAGTCGACGATGGTAATCCGTAAGCTGCGCTTCTCGCTGTTGATGTTCGCCGCCTGCCGGCTGTCGAGCTTCGGCATGGCACCGGATGATGTCCTAGCTCAGGAGGCGGGAGCGCCCAAGGCTCCCTTCGTGGATGTCACCGAGCGGTCCGGAATCCTCTGGAAACACGAGACGGGCGCATTCGGCCAGCGCTGGCTGCCGGAGACCCTGGGCCCGGGAGTGATCGTGCTGGACGCCAATGGCGACGGCATGTCCGACCTGCTGTTCGTGAACGGTCGCAACTTTCCCGACCGGCCGGGCCCGGCGGCGACGCCGTCGCTCTACCTGAACCGGGGCAGCCTCCGGTTCGAGGACGCGACACATCAGGCGGGTCTCGACTTCAGCGCCTTCTGCCTGGGTGGAGCCGCGGCCGATTATGACAATGACGGCCGGCCGGACATCTACCTCTCCTGCCTAGGTCAGGACTTCCTGCTGCACAACGACGGCGGCCGGTTCTCCGACGTCAGTCGCAAGGCCGGGCTGTCGCAGGCCTGCGAGCTCGGCGCGTCGGCCGCCTTCTTCGACGCCGACCGCGACGGGCACGTCGACATCTTCGTCACCCGCTATGTGGACTGGACCCCCGAAACGGACAAGTTCTGTTCGGCGGACGGCAAGACGAAATCGTACTGCGTTCCCATCGTCTACAAAAGCGTTTCCAATCATTACTACCGCAATCTGGGCGACGGCAGGTTCGAGGAGCAGACGAGCAAGGCGGGGCTCGCCAATCCCAGCAAGGGCTTGGGTGTCGTGCCGTTCGACGTCGATGCCGACGGCTGGCCCGACCTGGCGGTGGCCTCGGATACGCAGCCGAATCTCCTCTTTCATAACAAGGGAAACGGGACCTTCGAAGAGGTCGGGCTCTCTGCCGGGCTGGCGTTTTCCGTGGATGGCCAAGTGCGCGGCGGAATGGGAATCGACGCCGGCGACTACAACCGAACGGGCCGTCCGAGCGTGGTGATCACCTATTACACAACCGAGATGACCGGCCTTTACCGCAATGAGGGGAACATGTTCCTCCTCGACATCGCACCTGGCGCAGAGATCGGACGCAGGACCCGTCCCTACGTCGGCTGGGGATGCTTTTTCTTTGACTATGATCTGGACGGCTGGCTCGACCTCCTGGTGGCGAACGGCCATCTGGACGACTCGCGGTCGAAGCTCTATCCGCCGGAGCCGCATGCGCAGCCGACGCTTCTTTTCCGCAACCAGGGCAACGGCGAGTTCGTCGAGGTCGGTGCTGGAAGTGACCTGGCCGTCCCGATCGTGGCGCGTGGAGCTGCGTTTGCCGATCTCGACGGCGACGGCGACCTCGACCTTGTGCTGGCCGCCAATGGTGGCTCACCGAAGGTCTTGGAGAACCGTGGGCCGCATGGCAATTGGCTACGCCTCGCCCTCCAGGGGAAGGCCAGCAATCGCGACGGCCTTGGGGCCTTGATCAAAATCACCGCGAAGGGGGGCACTCAGACCTGGTACGTGCACAGCGGCGGCAGTTATCTCTCCCAATCTCAGGTCGAGCCCACTTTCGGTCTCGGAGACGTACAGACCGTCGACGAGATTGTCATTCAATGGCCTTCGGGAACGACGCAGCGGTTGACCCATGTGGCCGCGAACCAACGGCTGAAGGTCGTCGAGCCCGACGCCAAGCCGGTTGCTCCATCCTCTTCTCCTGGCAGAAGGGAGGCATTTTGAAACTGGACAATCTTCTGGTTGCTCATGGCCACGAGCCGTTTTCAGGGCCGCAGCGGATTCTTCTGCAGCCGGCGGCCTGAGGGAGAGATCCGCAGTATGCTCTATACCGATGTTTTTTCCATGGTGGGGAACACTCCCCATCTCCAGATCCCTGGCTCCGAGCTGCCCGGCGTTACGTTTCACCTCAAGCTGGAAGGGTGCAATCCGACGGGGAGCGTCAAGGACCGGGCGGGGGTACGCCTCATCCAGGAGGCTTTGAAGGAAGGGCGTCTGCGCCCGGGGATGACGATTCTCGATGCCTCCAGCGGCAACATGGGGTGCGCTGTGGCCTTCTTTGGCCGCATCCTCGGCTTCCCCACCCAGGTGGTAGCCAGCTCGAAGCTGACCGAGGACAAGCGTGGTTTCATGCTCTGGTTCGGCGCCGGGGTGGAGAAGGTCGGCGACTTCACCATCGAGGGGAATCTCGTCTGCCGCGAGCGCGCCGAGCGCGAGCCGGAGCGCTACTGCTTCCTCGATCAGCTCCACTCCTGGGCCAATCCGCGCGCCCACTCCGAAGGAACCGGTCCGGAGATCCTTCGCGCCTTTCCCGAGGTGGCCATGGTCGTCGCATCCCTCGGCTCGGGCGGTACGCTCTGCGGCACGGCCTCGTACCTGAAGGAGCAGCGTCCCGATATCGTGGTGGTCGCCGTCCAGGCGGCCCCCGGCACCCGGTTGCCGGGAACCGGCTCCTTCGACGAAGGGGACTACGTCACCCCTTTCATCCGCAAGGGATACGACGAGAAGCTGTTCGATCACCAAATCAAGGTCACCCTCGACGACGCCGTGGCGCGCACCAGGCAGCTCCGCGACCTGGGAGTGTTCGCCGGTCTTCAGACCGGCGGGGTCTACGACGCCGCCCTGCGGACCGCCCGCGACCTCGGGATCCGCGGCGACGTGGTGGTCCTCTCCGGTGATTCGGGCTGGAAGAACATGGAGAAGCTCTCCGCACTCCCCGTCTGAGACCACGATGCGAACCAAGACTCCGAGATACGTGCTGCTGGTGCCGGACGGCGCGGCCGACCTCTACCGGGAGGACGGGCGTTCCCCCCTTGCTCTGGCCCACACGCCGTACACCGATTTCCTGGCACGTGAGGGGGTATCGGGCCGGATGCGGACGTTCTACCCCGACCTGCCGCGGGAGAGCATGGTGGCGCAACTCGGCATGCTCGGCTGGGACCCCCGGATCTACTATCCGCACGGCCGCTCGTCGTGCGAGCTGCTGGCCTTGCAGCACGTCTACCTGGGCGACGACGACCTGGCGTTCCGTGCCAATCTCGTCCGCATGGAGGGGCGCACGCTGGCGAGCTATAGCGCCTCGTGCATCTCCAGCGCCGACGCACGCCCCCTGGTGGAGCGGGTCGACCAGATCCTGCACAGCGAGTTCCCCGAGATCGAGCTGTACCCCAACTCGGACTTCCGCAACACCTTGGTGATCCGCGGCGCCCGGGTCGATCCCCGCCGGCTGGTCTGCTCGGAGCCGCACGAGCATCAAGGGAGGGAGTTCGAGGTCGCGTCCCTGATCGCGGGCACTGATCCCGCAAGCCACGCGCTCGCCGCACGGATCAACGCCTGGCTGGCGCGCGCCGCCGCGCTCCTGGAGGGGGAGGCGGCCAACGCCCTCTTCCCGTGGAGCGCCTCCCGGGCCTTCCGGCTCCCGCCTTTCGCCATGGTCAGCGGCTTTCCGGGGCGGGTGGGAATCGTCGGGTTCATGGACTTCCTGCTCGGCATCGCGCACGCCGGAGAGATCGATTTCTTCCGCCTGGGCAACGGTCGGCCGGACACCGATTTCCAGTCCAAAGGCGCCAAGGTGGTGGAGCTGCTCGCCGCGGGGTACGACCTCGTGGTCTGCCACGTGAACGCGCCGGACGAGGCATCGCACCTGGGGGATCTGAAGCTCAAGATCCAGTGCCTGGAGGCCTTCGACCGCGACGTGGTCGGGCCGGTGGTCGAGTACTTCCGCAGCCGTCCGGACGAGCTCGGCGGCGTGATGGTGGCCCCCGACCACTACACCAACCACGTCCTGGAGGGACAGAGAGCCCTCGCCCATTCGCTCGATCCCGCCCCCTTCTGCCTGTGGAACGGCGTGGACCGCGACGGGGTCACCGCGTTCGACGAGGACGCCGTGCTCGCGGGGCGCTACGGCGCCACACCGGTGAGCCATCTCGATCTCCTGGGGCTCCTGGGGGTAGAGCGGACGGCTGCCTGGATAAGTAATCGCCATAGAAAAGGAGATGGAGATGTCGACGGAGCGTTCTGAAACCCCACAGTCCGAGAGCCAGGGCTCGATTCCGCAGCGCGCAGGCACGGTGGAAGTAACAGGCGAGGCACTTGTCCGGTACGGATCATTGCCCATCGGCGATCTACCCCTGCTCGTCGAGCCTGCAGTTCCCGGTGTCGACATCATGGCTTGGGTGGCCGCGAACCGGGACCTGCTTGAGGAGAAGCTTCGGCATCATGGAGGGATCCTGTTCCGCGGTTTCGACTTGCAGAGGGCCGAAGATCTGGAGGCTTTCATCGGTGTCTTCTCCGGCCAATCTCTCGAATATCGCGAGAGGTCTTCTCCACGTAAAGCAGTGAAAGGAAACATCTATACTTCGACGGACTACCCACCCGCGTATCCGATCTTCCTACACAATGAGAATTCATATCAGAGCGAGTGGCCGCTCAGGATATTCTTTTCATGTCGCATTCCTCCTGCGACTGGCGGCGAGACCCCGATCGCCGATTGCCGGAAGGTGTACGCCAGGATTGATCCTGAAATCCGCGAGCGCTTCGCGCGCCGCAACTGGATGTATGTCCGAAACTTCGGGGAGGGCTTCGGCCTCTCCTGGCAGACGGTGTTCCAGACCTCCGATCCGATGGAGGTCGAGGAGCACTGCCGTCGGAAGGGGATCGACATCGAGTGGAAGGAAGATGGGGGCTTGCGGACCTGCGCAATCCGGCCCGCGATCGCGAGGCATCCACGGACCGGCGATCTGATCTGGTTCAATCATGCAACCTTCTTCCACATCTCTACGCTGGAGCCAGAGATCCAGCAGGCCTTGCTCGACGGGTTCGACGAATCAGATCTCCCTGCCAACACCTATTATGGCGATGGGGAGCCGATCGAGCCCGAAGTCATGGATCACTTACGCGAGGCATATCGCGAGGAGACCGTGAGCTTCCCCTGGCAGAAGGGCGATCTCCTCCTGCTGGACAACATGCTGATCGCCCATGGACGCGCGCCGTTCACGGGCTCCCGGGAGATCCTCGTCGGTATGTCGGAGCCGGTGGGCAGGGAGAGCACCGATCACGGAGAGGCGAGATGAATGGAGGCTGGCAGTCCACCCATCTCAATCTGTCGGCGCTGGACCTGAAGTTCCGTGAGGTGGCGAAGGGATCCCCCGAGTTCCTGGATCGCGCACACTTTAAGATCCTCGACGAGACCAAAGAGCTCCTGCACTATCGCCTGCAATCCTGGCCTACGTTCGTGGGACCGGAGAAGCTCGCGGACCTCAAGCGGGTGGGCATCGAGGTCAGCCGGTTGATCCGGAGCGTGCCGGAGAAGATCTTCCGCAATGATCCGGTGAAGCTCGCGGGCTTCTACGGTCTCGGTTCTCCCTGGCTTGCCGAGGTGCTCTTCGATCCGCCGACCGGAGCAGAGACCATGCTCTCGCGGGGAGACTTGATCGAGACGGCGAGCGGCTTCAAGTGCATCGAGTGGAACTTCACTCCGAGCCTCGGCGGGTGGGACACAACGATCATCACCAGCCAGCTCTTGTCCGCGTCCCCCACATCCCGCTTTATCGAAAGCGAGAGGCTTCGGCCCGCCTTTACAGACACGATGCTCGAAATGTTTCGATTCGTGATCGACGATCTCCGCGGCAAGGGAATCATCGATTCCGGAGAGCTGACGATCGCGTTCGTGACGCACGCAGAGGAGGTCCCCCACATTGCCGGGGGGCTCTACTATTTTGACCGCGAGTTGCAGCGGACGATCGAGGCAATGGGCATCGACTTGCAAGGGCGGACAGTGGCCTGCACAGCCGAGGACCTGGTTCCGGCAGAGGACGGTCTTCACCTGGCGGACCGGAGAGTCGGAGCTGTCATCGAGCTTGGCGGGAACGGGACCCCTCCTCACGTCTATCGGCAGTTCAAGGGAAACCTCGTCGGGCTGTACAACGGTCCCATGAACACGATTCTTTCGAACAAGCGCAATGTCGCTCTCTTGTCCCAGCATGCAGCTTCGGGGGCGTTCTCGGCCGAGGAGCATGCCTTCATCGGGGCACATGTCCCCTGGACCCGTCTGGTCGCTCCCGGCGAGATCGACTACGAAGGAAAAATGTCTCCTCTCGCCGAGCTCCTGATGGACCGTCAAGAACAATTCGTGCTGAAGGATGCAAGCTCCTACGGAGGTGCCGGGGTTGTTCTGGGCAGGTTCGCCTCTCCGGAAACATGGCGCCAGACCCTCGACAATGCGCTGGCGAAGGGGGATTGGGTCGTGCAGGAGATTCTCGAGTCCTTGCCCTACCTCTATCAGAGCGGCGATTACGGCTGCTCCATCCACGATGTGATCTGGGGGCCATTCGTTTTCGGCGAGAGGTATGGAGGCGTGGTCTTGCGCATGCAGCCAAAGGCGGCCGGGGGAGCCGTGAACCTGAGCCTGAGCGCCACGGAAGGGATCGTCCTGGAAATCTAAGTCGTGGGCCTCCCAAGCTCCTCGGGAAAAACCCTGAGAGCCTACCATGCCGTTGATCCGGCCCCCCCGTTTATGAGAGGGTTCCCCTTCCGGCTTCCGCCGGAAACGTCCATAATTACAGCACCCCGGGGATCGCAGCGCAGCCCCGCGCTCTTCGACCGAGCTTGCAGAGCCCACGTGTCCTCATGACGAGCCCCGACATCGATCTGGCCGACAATCTGGCCGGCCTGACGCCCGAGCAACGGGCGCTCCTCATGCTGCGGATGCGCCAGCGCTCGGCGCAGCGCTCCGAGGGGGAGCCGGCGCTCGCCCCGGTGCCGCGCGGCGGCGAGATCCCGCTCTCCTTCGCCCAGCAGCGCCTCTGGTTCCTCGACCAGTGGCAGCCGCGGAACCCTGCCTGGAACATCCCCGCCGCCTGCCGGCTGACCGGCCGGCTCGACCTCGCCGCCCTGCGCTGGGCGTTCGACGAGATCGTCCGCCGCCACGAGAGCCTCCGCACCCGTTTCGCGACGATCGAGGGCCGGCCCGTCCAGGTCGTCGCACCGCCGGAGCCGCTGTCGCCGCCGCTGCTCGATCTCTCCGGTCTGCCGGAGGCGCTGCGCGACGCCGAGGTCCAACGCCTGGCGGCGGAGGAGAGGGTGCGGCCGTTCGACCTCGTCCGCGACCGCCTGGTGCGCGCCGCCCTGGTGCGCTGCGGTCCCGGGGAGCACGTGTCGCTGGTGACGATGCACCACATCGTCGCGGACGGCTGGTCGATCGCCGTGTACATCCAGGACTTCGCGGCGCTCTACGCGGCGTGCCGCGAGGGGCGCCCGTCGCCTCTCCCCGAGCTGCCGGTGCAGTACCCGGACTATGCGGTCTGGCAGCGGGAGCTGCTGCGCGGCGAGCGGCTGGAGGCGTCGCTCGGCTATTGGCGCCAGGCGCTCGCCGGCGCGCCGACGGTCGCCGAGCTGCCGGTGACCCGCCCCTGGCCGGCGGTCCGCACGGGACGTGGCGCCACGGAGGGCTTCGCGCTGCCGGCGGACCTGGCGGCCGGGTTGCGCGCCCTCTCCCGGCGCGAGGGGGCGACTCTGTTCATGACCCTCCTCGCCGCTTTCGATGCGCTGCTGCATCGCTACTCGGGCGCCGAGGACCTCCTCGTCGGCACTCCGGTGGCGGGCCGCAATCGGGCCGAGCTCGAAGGGCTGATCGGCTTCTTTGTGAACACCCTGGTCCTGCGGGCGCGTCTTGGAGGCGATCCCTCGTTCCGCGAGCTCCTGGCGCGCACGCGCGAGGTCATGCTCGACGCGCAGGCCCATCAGGACGTGCCGTTCGAGAAGCTGGTCGACGAGCTGCGGCTGGTGCGCGACCCCCTCCGCCCGCCCCTGGTCCAGGTGGTCTTCTCGTTCCAGAACACGCCGTCCGTCAAGCTCTCGCTGCCAGGGGTCGAGCTGTCCGCGCTCTCCGCCCATGGCCGGACGGCGCGCTACGACCTCCTCCTGTCGATCTCGGATCAGGACGGCGATCTCCCGGGCTATCTGGAGTACAGCACTGATCTCTTCGACGCGCCCGCCGCCCGCCGCATCGCGGGCCACTTCGCAACCCTTGTCGCGGGGCTCGCCGCCGGCCCCGAGAGCCGCCTCTCGGAGTTGCCTCTGCTCACCGCCGAAGAGAGCCGGCAGATCGCGGCGGAGAGCGCGCCGCGGCCCGCGTTCCCGAGCGACGTCCCCCTGCACCGCCGGTTCGAGGCTGCCGCGGCACGGAACCCGGAGGCCGTGGCGGTCTCGCTGGACGGCCAGGAGACCACCTACGGCGAGCTCGACGCCTGGGCCAATGAGCTCGCCCTGCACCTCCGTGAGCTGGGCGTCGGCCCCGAGGTGTTTGTGGGGCTCTGCGCGAGGCGGTCGCCCGAGCTGATCGCCGGGCTGCTGGGAGTCCTGAAGGCCGGGGGGGCATATGTGCCGCTCGACCCGGACCTGCCGGCGGAGCGGCTGGCGTTTCTGCTGGAAGACTCGGGGGTGCGGGTGGTGGTGGTCGGGCCGGGGGGCGAGGGGCGGCTGCCGGCGGTGGGGGTGACCTTGGCCCCCACCCCGACCCTCCCCCGCGAAGCGGGAGAGGGCGCCACCGCCCGCCCGCAGATCACCCCAGGGATGGGTGAAGGGAATTTCCCCTCTCCCGCTCCGCGGGGGAGGGGCCAGGGGTGGGGGACCCCCGACAACGCCGCCTACGTCATCTACACCTCCGGCTCCACCGGCCGCCCCAAGGGCGTGGTCGTGCGCCACGCCGAGGCGGCGCGGCTCTTCTCGGCGACCGACGCCTGGTTCCGCTTCGGGGCTGAGGACATCTGGACCTTGTTTCACTCCTACGCGTTCGACTTCTCGGTCTGGGAGATCTGGGGCGCTCTCGCGCACGGCGGCCGGCTGGTGATCGTGCCGTATGAGGTGAGCCGGTCTCCCGAGGCGTTCCATGCGCTCCTCGCCCGCGAGCGGGTGACGGTGCTCAACCAGACGCCGTCGGCGTTCCGCCAGCTCGTCCAATGGGAGCGCGAGCAGCCGGCGGCGGCCGCTCTCGCCTTGCGCGAGGTGATCTTCGGCGGCGAGGCGCTGGAGCTGCCGATGCTCGCGCCGTGGATCGAGCGGCATGGAGACGAGCGCCCGCGCCTGGCCAACATGTACGGGATCACCGAGACCACCGTGCACGTGACGTTCCGGGAGGTCCGGCGGAGCGATCTGGAGAGCGCGGCGGGGAGCGTGATCGGCGGGGCGATCCCCGACCTGAGCCTCTGGCTGCTCGATCGCCACGGGCGGCCCGTGCCGGACCTGGTCCCCGGCGAGATCCACGTCGGCGGCGCGGGGCTCGCGCGCGGCTATCTCGGCCGGCCGGAGCTGACCGCGGAGCGGTTCGTGCCCGATCCCTTCTCCGGCGTGCCCGGCGCCCGGCTCTACCGTTCGGGGGACCTGGCGCGCCGGCTGCCGGGCGGCGACCTGCAGTACCTGGGGCGGAGCGACGACCAGGTGAAGATCCGCGGCTTCCGCATCGAGCTTGGGGAGATCGAGGCGGCATTGGCCGCGCATCCGGCGGTGGCGGCGGCGGCGGTCCTGGTCCGCGGATCGGCCGCCGAGGGGAAGCGGCTCGTCGCCTGGATCGTGCCGCGCCCCGACATGGCGACCTCGGCGGCCGAGCTGCGCCGCTTTGCCGCGGAGCGCCTCCCCGAGGCCATGGTGCCGGGCCGGTTCGTGTGGATCGACGCGCTGCCGCTGACCGCCAACGGCAAGCTGGACCGGCGGGCGCTGTCTGCTTTGGACGTTCCCATGGGAGAGGCCGCGGCGGTGGAGGAGTACGAGCCGCCGGAGACGCCGGCCGAGCGGATCCTGGCCGAGGTGTGGGCCGAGGCGCTGGGGCTGGAGCGCGTGGGCGCCAGCGATGGCTTCTTCGCTCTGGGCGGCGACTCGATCCTGAGCCTGCGGGTGCTCGCCAAGGCGCGCGAGCGCGGTCTGGAGATCTCGCTCCAGCAGCTTTTCCAGCATCCGACGCTACGCGATCTGGCGGCTCAGCTGGAGGCGGCCACGGCGGGGGAGGGGGACGCCGGTCCCTTCTCGCTGCTCGATCCGGCGGACCGGGCGGCGCTGCCCGCGAGGCTTGCCGACGCCTATCCGCTGGCCCACCTGCAGAGCGGCATGCTGTTCCACACGGAGCTGCGGCCGGAGACGGCGGTCTACCACGACGTGTTCAGCGCCTGGGTGCGCGCGCCCTTCGACGCGGCGCGGCTGCGGGGCGAGATCCAGCGCGCCGCGGCCCGGCATCCGGTGCTCCGCACCTCGTTCGCCCTCTCCGGCTACCGCGAGCCGCTCCAGCTCGTGCACAGCGAGGTGGAGGTGCCGTTCGCGGTGGACGACCTGCGCGCGCTGCCCGAGGCAGAGCACGAGGGAGCGGTGCGCGCGTGGCTGGAGGCCGAACGCCATCGCGGGTTCGCGTGGAGCCATGCGCCGCTCCTGCGCTTCCACGTGCACCGCCGGACCGACGACTCGTTCCAGCTCACCCTCTCGTTCCATCACTCGGTGCTCGACGGCTGGAGCGCGGCCACGCTTCTGGCCGGCCTGTTCCGCTCCTACCTGGATCTCCCGGGAGGGGCGGGGGAGGCGCCGCCGGCCGGCGTGTTCCGCGAGTACGTCCGCCTCGAGCGGTCCGTGATCGCATCTGAAGAGGCGCGGGCGGTCTGGAGCGAGCTCCTGGAGGAGGCCGAGCCGTGTTTCGTGCCGCGGTGGCCCGTGGCTCCGTCCGAGGAAGGCGACTCCCGGGACCTCGTCGTGCCCGTCTCTCCCGAGACCGCCGCCGGCTTGCGGACCGTGGCCCGCTCGGTGGGCGCTCCGCTCAAGAGCGCGCTCCTCGCGGCGCACGTCGCCGTGCTGGCGCGCTGGACCGGCCGCTCCGACCTGCTGACCGGGCTGGTGACGAACGGCCGCCCCGAGATGGAGGGGGGCGACCGCGCCCTGGGTCTCTTCCTGAACTCCCTGCCACTGCGCCTCCGGCTGGGAGCGGAGACGTGGGCGGAGCTGACCGCCTCCCTCTTCAACCTGGAGACGCGGCTCCTGCCGTACCGCCGCTTCCCGCTGGCCGATCTCCAGACGATGGCCGGACAGGGGGCGCTGTTCGACGCGCTGTTCAACTTCGTCCATTTCCACGTCTACCAGGGGCTGCGCGGCGTGCCGGACGTGGAGGTGCTCGGCTTCGAGGGGTACGAGGAGACCGACACCGCCCTCGTCGCCATCTTCCATGTGAATCCGGACGGCGGCCGGCTGGACTTGCGGCTGAGCTATCGGACCGCCGAGCTCGACGCGCGGCAGGCCGAGGCTTTGGCCGGCGCCTATGCCCGCGCGCTGGACGACCTCGCGGCTCGTCCGCGAGCGCGGGCCGCCGAGGCGCCGCTCCTCTCCGCGGAGGAGCTCCGCCAGCTCCTCGGCGAGTGGAGCGTGGGGCTGCCGCCCCATCCGGATTGCCATCTGCCCGTGCCCGTGCTGTTCGCCCGCCAGGCCGCCGCCACGCCGGAGCGCGTGGCCCTGGTCGATGCCATGGGCGCGGAGATGACCTATGCGGAGGTCGAAGCCTGGGCGAACCGCATGGCGCGCTGGCTGCGGACCCTGGACGTCGGGACCGAAACCCTGGTCGGCGTGGCCCTCGAGTCGTCGCTCGAGCGGATCCTCCTCTTCCTGGCGGTCCTCAAGGCGGGCGGCGCCTATGTTCCGCTGGATCTGACCTATCCGCGCGAGCGCCTGGCCCTGATGGTGGGCGAGGCGCGGCTCCCCCTCATCGTGGCCGAGTCGCGGCGGGCCGCCGAGTTGACGTTCCCGGGGACCCGGACCGTCTCCCTGGCCGCCGAGCGCGGCGCCATCGCCCGGCAGAGCCCGGCGCCCCTGCCGGATCGGTCCGGCCGCCTCGCCTACGTGATGTTCACCTCCGGCTCCACCGGGATGCCGAAAGCCGTGGGCGGCGAGCACCGCGGCGTGGCTCGCCTCACCCTGGGCCAGCAGGGGGTGGACGAGGTCGTCCTCCAGCTCACGCCCGTGTCGTTCGACCCGTCGGCGCTGGAGATCTGGGGGGCGCTGCTCAACGGCGGCCGGCTCGCGCTGCTGCCGCCGGGGGTGCCGTCGCTCGACGAGCTGGAGCGGAGCCTGGCGCGGAACCGGGTGACGATCGTGGTGATCTCGCCGGCGCTCTTCCACCAGATCGCGGCGGCGCGGCCGGAGATGCTGCGCGGCGTGCGCCTCGTCTCGATCGGCGGCGACGTGCTTTTCCCCGACGCGGTACGGCGCGCCCTGGAGGCGGCCCCGGGGTGCGTGGTGGCGAACTGCTACGGCCCCACCGAGAACACGAGCGACACCACGAGCTGGCGCCTGCGCTCGCCGGAGGAGGTGAGCGCGCCGCTCCCCATCGGCCGGCCGATCCCGGGCACCTCCGTCTACGTCGTGGACGAATTTTTCCTGCCGGTGCCGGCCGGGGTGCCTGGCGAGCTGGTGACCGGAGGCGACGGCGTGACCCGCGGGTATCTGAACCGGCCGGACCTGACCGCCGAGCGCTTCCTCCCCGATCCCTTCGCCGGCGAGCCGGGAGCGCGCCTCTATCGCACCGGCGACCGCGCGGCCTGGGGGCTCGATGGAGCCCTGCGCTTCCTCGGCCGCCTGGACCAGCAGGTGAAGATCCGCGGCTTCCGGGTCGAGCCCGAGGAGGTCGAGGCGCACCTGGCCGCCCACCCGGAGGTCGCCGAGGCGGCCGTGGTGGTCCGCGACGACCTGCCGGGCGGGCGGGGGCTGGCGGCGTTCGTGGTGATGCGAGACCTCACCCCCCGACCCCCTCTCCCGTCGCCCCCCCTTCCCCCGGGAGAGGGGGCGCCGCCGCCCGAAAGGCTTCGATCTCGCGAGGGTGGGGGTTCCCCCTCTCCCGGTTGGTGGGGGGGCGATGGGAGAGGGGGCCAGGGGGTGAGGTCCTTCCTCGCCGGCCGCCTGCCCGCCCACATGGTCCCCACGGTCTTCCAGGCGCTCCCGGAGCTGCCGCTGACTCCGGTGGGGAAGGTGGACCGCCGCGCGCTGGCCCGGCTTGGCCTGCGCACGGACCGGCCGCTCCCGCTTGCGGAGAACACCGCCGCGCCGCGCGATCCGGTCGAGGAAACGGTGGCCGCGGTCTGGCGCGAGGTCCTGGATGTGGAGCGCCTCGGCCGGGACGACGACTTCTTCGCTCTGGGCGGGAGCTCGCTGGTGGCCATCCGGGCCGTCTCCCGCCTG
>DATFPH010000201.1:0-4376 GCA_035264905.1 Thermoanaerobaculia bacterium | reverse complement strand
TTGCAAATATCCTTTTCATTGCGAAATATCTATATATTCTCGTCGCCGCTCCTCCCCCCCGTGCGACACTGGCCGGACTGCGGGACGCTGCCCATGGAGGGCGCCGCCGCCGCAGGGGAGCCGATGACGATGAGACACCGCATGAGGATCTGTGTGCTCGCAGTGACGCTGGCGCTCAGCGTCGTGGTGGCGCCGGCGCAGGCCTGGCCCGCCGGGGACCACGGCGACAGGCCGGCCGTGAGCTGGTGGGCGGCCGTGGTCGACGCCTTGGCCGCGCTTTTCGGGCTGGACGGGGCCGACAACCCACCCCCGGCCACGCACCAGGGCGACGGCTCGTGCATGATCGACCCCTGGGGCGGCTGCCATTCCTGACGTGATGTCCTGGGCACGCAAGGGGCGGCGTGATCCCGCGGTCCTCCGCCCCTTGACACCCTCGCCTGCCTGCATCTACGTTATTACGGCTCGCCGAGGAACGACAAAATGCTGCCAAGCCGATTCCGCCCACCGCACGAGCTCGCGCGAGAGCTCCTGGAGTTCCCGCGCCCGCGCCGCCTCCTGGCCGCCGGTTCGTCCCGCCGGTACCGCGATCCCGCCCTGGTCGAGCACCTCGTCGCACAGTGCTGGGAGCATCGCTACGGCGATCCCGACGAGATGCTCGACTATGCGGAGACGGCCGTTGCCGTGGCGCGACAGTTGCCACCGGGCACCTCTGCCGCCGACGCTCTCTGCCGCGCCTACCTCCACCTCTCCAATGCGCACCGCCGCCGCGGCGAGTTCGCTCTGGCGGCGCCAGCGATGGAGCAGGCCAAGGCAGCATGGGCCTCCGGCTCGCAAAAGCCCGCCCTCAGCGCGGAGATGACGTGCGGCGAGGGCGTTCTGCTCCACGACCTTCGCAAGCTCGACGCGGCGGCATCGAGCTTCCGTACGGCCGCCGAGCACTACCGTTCCCTCGACGATGCAGAGAACTGCGCCTCCGCTCTGATCAACGAGGGCATGGCCCTGACCGAGGCGGGCGACCCGCAGAAGGGGCTCGTAGCTTTCTACAACGCGCTCGCCGCGCTCGACGACCGCGCCGATGACAAGCTACGGATTTCCGCCTTCCAGTGCTTTTGTTGGGGCCTCTGCGAAGCCGGCAAGTACGAGCACGCTCATGCCCTCAGCCGGCAGTGCAATCGGCTCTTCTGCGCCAGTCGAGAGCCCGGTATCGCCATCCGGATCGAGCTCCTGAACGCCCAAATCGACGACGGGCTCGGCCACCGGCTGGCCGCGGAGCAGGGGTATCAGCGCTGCCGCGAGTGGTTCGCCGCGGCCGGTTTGGTGTACGAGCAGGCGCTCGCGACCCTGCACCTGGCGGCGCTCCTGGCCGGCGAAGGTCGGGCGGGCGAGGTCCGCGAGCTCTGCGGCGAAGTGATCGCGGTCTTCGATGCGCTCGGGGTCGCCCGCGAGAGCACCGCGGCCTCCCTGCTCCGCGAGGCGATGGAGTCTCCCAAAGTCGGGCTGTTGAAAGCTGCGCTGCATTACCTGGAGCGGGAAGTCCGCCAACCCGCCCGGCGCAGCACCGCCGGCTAGCCGTCGTCTTCTCCGCCGTTCGGCGGGGCCTCGTCCGGGGCCTCCTCCTCCGGCTCGTCGTCCTCCTCGTCGTCGGGGGCCCACTTCTTACCGAGCACCATCTTACCACCAGCTTGAGGTCCGCCTCGCTGACCTCTCCGGGCACGATCCAGCGAACCGCCGGGCCGCTCTGCACCTCCCTCAGGTTCGCGGCCAGCTCCGCCAGCGTGGCCTCATAGCCGTCCAGGATCCGGTCCAGCGTCCTGGTTGTGATGCCCTTGGCATTGCGCTCGTACTTGAGGAGATTGCTCTGGTCAATGCCCGTCCGGCGAGCGGCCTCGGCGACGCTCCAGCCTCTCCGCCGTCGCAGAGCTTCGAGGGCTTGTCCGAGACCTTCTAGAGCAGACACAGAGCGGGAGTGTAGCCCAGTCCAGTCGTGCTCCGCCAGCCCCTCGTCGCGCCTTGTGGCTTCAGGCATTCCGGGTTCCTCGTACCAAATCTCTGCTTGACGTACCAGATACTTTGTGCTCACAATCAGGTGTGAATATACCTGAAACACGGCCAAATATACCTCTTGCGGCCAGCGACCACGGGCGGGTGCAGGAAGTTCATCCGAGCCCGCAGGAGCTCGTGCAGTTCCTGCGAGGCGAGCTCGGCGAGGCCGACAACCGCCGCATCGTGCGGCACCTGCTGACCGGCTGCCCGACCTGTGCCGCGGTCACGGCTCCCGTCTTCCGCTTCGCCGACCGTCCGCTCGTCCGCGCAAGAGCTGGTGCCCGCAAGAACCGATGACGCGCAGCAAGGCAAAGGAGGAGGAATCCCTATGTCCGATGTGCCCGAGTCGACCCCGGTGGACCTCGATCGGTTCAGCGAGGCGCTCCGCCGATGGCTGTACGATCGCGTCGTCCAGATCCAGTTCAACCCGCAGGATTCCACGGCCACCTACACTCCAGACGACGCCGGGCTGCAGGTCGTCCGCCTGGGTGGCCGCTGGTTCGCCTTGTGGATGGACCCCGAACAGCCGCCGACCTCGCCCACGCGCCTGCACCTCCAGCTCGTGCGCATCGAGGCGAGCCGCGATCACCCCTGGGACATCGAGCTCCACGCCGTCTAGTCCGATCCCATACCCCTGAGGTTTGTCGCCACGGGGGGCCTTTCGCCCCCCACTCTCTTTCATGGGCGTCCTGCCCCCGAGCCCACCTGACACCTCTTGTTCATAGAGGAGGCACCCTGAAGGGCATACCATAAGCACGTCCGGGCCTCGATTTACAGAGGTCATTGCTTGCCATAAAATCTCTTCCGGATTCGCAACAAATGCGCGTCCGAACTCACGGGAGGTATCCGATGATTCTGCGTAGTCGCTCTCTTGTCCGCAAAGTGATCTCTTCAGGCGCTCTTGCCATTCTCCTGTTGTGCGCGCCGCTGCAACTCGCCGCTCAAGATTTCGTACACGAGAGGGATGCCCGATCCGTCGCCACGGACTCCGTGTTCGAATGGTTCGCGGGCTTCTGGAGCGACCTCACCGCCTGGCTCACCGGCGGGGTGGCGCTCGATCCGAAGCCCACGCCTGGAGGCGGTGGCTCCAACACCGATGGCGGTGGCTGTCTTGACCCTCTTGGGGGAGGATGCGGAGGCTAAAGAGAGGGCTTTTCTATTCTTGACAGGGCCGGCGGTCGTGGTAGAAAATCCGACACATCTTCCATGATTACCCTCGAACGCCGGCCTTTGCTCGAACGCTTAAAGGGTCAGCCCCCGTGGAGGCGTTTGCTCCTTGCGTCGAACCCTCCTCGATCAGTCTCTCCAGACGACATCCTGAGCCTTCGTGACTACAGCTTTTCCCTCCGTTACAACGACGTCGGCGGAATGGTCCATTGGGCCGAGATCGCGACAACTCTCGCAGACGCAGTGGTGGCTCGAATGCCCTCTGCGCAGGATGCCCGTGCCTCAGCGTGGAGCCAGAAGGGAAATACTCGCAGGATGCTGGCGCACTTTCCGGAGGCGGAGATATCGCTCGCCGTAGCCGAGGAAGCGTTGAGTCTCGGAACAGGCGACCCGTCAATCGCCGCGCTGATATGGGAGACCCGAGGCGCCCTCTATCGCGACTCGCGGCGCTTCGGTCTCGCCCAATCGAGTCTCAGCCGAGCCCGAGCCCTTCATCAGAAAGCTGGTGATGAATGCGGCCTTACAAGGTGTCTTGTTGGTGAAGCGCTAGCCGCCGGCAAGAATCAGAACCCGCTCCGCGCCGTGCGCCTCGCTGAGTGGGCGATGGCCCGGGTCGATCCTTCAGTAGACCCTCATCTGGCGGTCTCCCTCTCTCATACCTTGTCGTGGAGCCTTGTCGACCAAGGTAGACCCCGCGAAGCACGAGCAGTTTATGCAACAACGGAGCTTCTCTTTGACGATCTCAGGGCCGAGGCACTCGTGCAGGCGCACCGCTGCTGGCTGGTGGCTCACATCGATGGGGCGTTGGGCCTGGATGAAGCCGCCGAGCCGCTGCTTCGCCGTGCGAGCGCGGCCTTCGCTGAAGCTGGCCTCTTCTATGAGGAAGCGCTTTCACGGCTCGACCTGGGGATCGTCCTGGCTCGTCAGCATCGGATGGCTGAAGTGCTGGCGACCGTCAATGAGATTCAACCGCTATTCGAGGCTCTAGGGATCGCGCGGGAGGCTGCCGTTGCACAGCGGCTTCTGTTTGAGGTCATCCCCTCTACCGTTGAGCAGGTCGTCCGAACCCTCACGTTGGCATCGAGAGAGATCCTTTTGCACCCGATGCCCCGGCAACCCCTTCCAGCCGTCGCGGCCTAAGTCTCGGTCCGCCGCCTCCCGCGAGC
>DATFPH010000200.1:0-4823 GCA_035264905.1 Thermoanaerobaculia bacterium | reverse complement strand
GGGCCAGCCGTTCCTGCTCGGGGAAGTTGCGACTTCCCCCTACTCCGTCGAAAGCGGAGTTCCCCGAGAATGAGAAGAGCTGAGCACCGACGTCATTTTAGCAGAAAAGAACCGCCACGACGACACGGCTTCGCCGGGTCTCCTGCCCCCGGGTTAAAGGCTCAAGAGGAGGGAGAGAAGCGCAGATCGGGATTGTTGCGCGCCCGCTTGAGGAAGTCCGAGATCTCGCGGACCAGCTCGATGCCCACCTGGTCCCGGCGGGCGGCGCCGCAGAAGACCAGGAGCGCGGCCAGGGCCTCCCGGTGGGTGTCGTGCGCCTGGAAGATGGCGAGAGTCTCCTCGGCGACCTGGCGGACGTCGGCGGAGCGCCCCTGCAGGGTGTAGGCGCTCGCGAGGTCGAGGGAGACCAGCGCGACGTCGTACTCGAGACCGAGCTCGAGGAAGGCTTGGCGCACCTCCCGGAAAGCCGCTTCGGCCTGGTCGATCCTGCGCAGGCCGAACGCCACGAGCCCCTCCAGCCAGCGCAGCTTGAGGAGGTTCATGCGGTCGCCCATCTTGAGGTAGAGGGGACGGGTATGGAAGAGCAGGGCGAAGGCCTCGCGCGACCGGCCGCTCTCGTGGAGCGCGTTGATCAGGTTGTGCCGGGCGGCGAGGAACACTCGCGGGTCGGCCTGGGGATCGATCAGGTCGAGCGCTCGCCGCAGCAGCTTCATCTCCCCTTCTCCATCGCCGGACTCGCCGCAGACCAGGGCCTTCTGGAGGAGCGTGCGTCCGAGGAGATTCCACTGCCCCAGCCGCTTGTAGAGCAGGCAGGCGCGGTCGAGCAGTTGGAAGGCTTCGGCGAATCTCTGCCGGTCCTTGCGCAAGACGGCCAGCAGGGCGAGCACCCGGGCCCGGTCGAGCGGCGCGACGCTGCCCTCTTCCAGCAGCGACTCGGCCACCTCGAAGGCCTGCTCCGAGCTCGCGAACTCGAAATTGATCCGGAAGGCGTTCCCGAGGTGAGCCCAGCCGCGCGCCCGTACGCTGTCGAGAGCTTCCTGGCCGCCGCAGTCCTCCGGCTTCAACCGGTCCGCCACCAGGGTCGCGAGCTGGGCGATGCCGATCGAGCGGCGCGGCTCTTCGAACCGCATCTCGTAGCTCTCCTCGATCAGCCGTTCGCAGAGCATCCGGTTGCGGAAGCGGTTGCTGTTGGCCAGCAGGAGATGCCGGCGTTCCGCCGAGACCTGCATCAGCTCCTGGAACAGCTTGAGGCCCGCGGCCCGCTGCTCGGCGATCCCCGACTCCGCGGCCGCGACCTTTTCGAAGACCCGGTCCAGGACCTCGTCGTAACCGTCGCACGCCTCGAGGTCGCCGTCCTCCGCCCAGGCGAGAGCCAAGGGATCGTCGAGCTCGTCGGGCTCCCAGAGACTGGCCGTGGCCTGCTGGCACTCCGGACAGCCGGTCAGCAGGTGCCGCGCGACGTCCCGCATCTCCTGGGCGGCGAGCTGCCCGAGCACGAAACCCTCGAGAGCCTCCGTGGTCGGGTGGATCTCAGCCATCGTCGGTCTTCTTCCGGCAGCCGGGCGTCGTCAGGTGCCGCGTCAGCGCGGCGAGGCACCGGGTCGTGATCTTGTTGATGCTGGAGGGGCTGTAGCCCAGCCGCGCCGCCAGCTCCGGGGGCTCGTAGCCCTGGCGGTAGCGCAACGAGAGCAGCGAGCGGCAGCGTTCCGGAAGGCGCTCGAGGGCGTTCTCCAGATCGCGGCGGAGGTCGACTCCCTCCTGGGCGGGCGCCGCGGGCTCGGCGATGCAATCGAGGACGGCCGCGTCGACGGCGTCGTACAGCTTGCGCCGTTGGCACCGCCAGTAGAGCAGACATTTGTTGCGCACCGTGCCGAGCAGCCAGGCTTCCGGATCCCGGACCTTCTGGCGCTGGTAGACGAGGGCGAGCAGAGCCTGCTGCAGGATGTCCTCGGTTTCTTGCAGCGGAATCCTGTAGTGCGCGAAAAGTGTCTTGAGGCGAGGCCGCAGCCCGGTCAGGAAACTCTCGAGCGATACCTCGACTTGCGGCTGGTCCAGTGCGCTCATCTTCCCTGGAGAGTTCTCTTCTAAGCTCTCGATACACTAACACCATCCTGGAACCATGTCCAGCCAAGATCCGCTCCACGGCCGGGCGGTCGCCGGCCGTTCGCGCGCGGCCCGCGACCCTCGGCTAGGGGTTGCCGTCCGGGTCGATCCGGACGCTGGCCTTCGCCAGAAGGTGCATCACGAGGGCCCAGAAGGAAGCGGGGCGGGCCACGATCCGCTCGGCGACGGTCCCTCCCTCCCTGACCCGGAGCGCTCGGGGCTCCGCGCCCGCGTTCCGGATGGGCAGCAGGGACAGGGCGGACACCAGAGCGGTGGCGGCGAGGACACGGCGAAGCTTGGGATGGAACATGCCTGATCTCCTTTTCGTGTGTGGCGGAATAGCCATAGGTGCTTTAGAGGACTCCTCTACAGAGTTACCGCAGGAGGCCTCCTGAGGACAGAAAGACGAAAATGGAGAGAAAAGAGGTCCCGCGCCTGAAGCGCGGTCAGGTCTTGGACTGGAAGCCGGCGCCGAGGAGTTGCTCGGTCAGAGCGGCCAGGCAGCGGCGGGTGACCTTCCGGATGCTCGACTTGCAGTACCCGGTCCTCTCGGCCGCTTCGGCGGTGCTGCAGCCGAACCCATACCGCAGACGGAGCACCGAACGGCAACGGTCCGGCAGGTTCGCCAGCAGGGTATCGAGGTCGTAGCGCAGATCCGAGCTCTCCTGGGGCGGAGGCCCGGCCTCGGCGAGGAGCTCGAGGATGGCGGTGTCGACGAGGTCCCACAGCCGGCTGCGATGCTTCCGCCAGTAGATGATGCAGCGGTTGGCGAGAGTCGCGAGCAGCCAGGCGTCGTAATTGCGGATGCTTCCCGCCTTGGAGATCATGATGAGGAAGGTCTCCTGCAGCAGGTCGTCCGCATCCTGCGCGGGGATCCTGTAACGGCTGAGAACCCTTTTGAGCCTGGGTTCCATCCTTACCAGGATCTCCTCGAGGGAAGGCTCCGCCAGATCCGGGGGCACCGAAGAGTTCATCGCTATGGCTAACTGTTTCTAGGAGAAAACCTTAGCAGCACTCCCCCACTTTGTCCAGCGAAATGGCTGAAAAAGAGGAGAAAGTGGAAGAGAAGCCTCAGGGGGGACCCGAGGCAGGGCTTCAGCGGAGCTCTCGGGAGCGGAATCCCGAGGCGGCGCGGGACTCCTTGAGATAGCCGCTCACCTCCCGGATCAGACCGAGGGTGACGCGCTCCATCTCCGCCGCCTTCTGGAAGACCAGGAGCGCGGCGATCGCTTCCCGGTGGATGTCCCGCGACCTGAAGACGGGCAGCATCTCTTCGGCCAGGCGCCGCATCTCGGCGCTCCGGCCCTGGCGGGTGTAGATGTTGGCCAGGTCGAGGCACAGGAGGGCCGCGTCGAAGCCGAGCTCGCGCTCGACCAGCTCTTTTCTCACGTCGCGCAGGAGCTGCTCGGCTTCCGCGAACCGCCCCAGGGCGGTCTCGATCTTCCCTTCCAGCCAGCGCAGGCGCAGGAGGCTCATGCGGTCCCCGACCTGGTGGTAGAGAGGCCGCGCACCCTCGAGCAGGCGCATGGCTTCGTCGTACCGGCCGCTCTCCGCCAGGAAGAGGATGAGGTTGTGCTGGGCCGCGACGAGGAGGCGCGAATCGGTGGCCGGATCGACGTCCCGGATCCCCTCCGTGAGGTGGCGGATGGCCGCTTCCGGATCGTTGGCGAGGCCCAGGAGGAAGCCCCGCATGATCATCGCCTTGCCGCACAGTTGGCAGTCGCCGCACTTGCGGCCGATCGCCAGGACCCGGTCGAGCAGCCGGAACGCTTCGCGGAAGCGATGCTGGTTGCCGCGGAGCGAGGACTTGAGGAGGAGGACGTGGGCCTTCTCCAGGGGATCGCCGGTGCCCTTCCTGAGCAGCCGCTCGGCCTTGGCGAAGCTCTCTTCGGCCTCGTGGAAGTCCGAGCGGATCCGCTGCGCGTTGCCCAGGCCCGACCAGGCCCGCGCGCCGAGGTCGTTCACCCGCGTCTCGCCGTAGACCGAGGGCGCGATGTGCGTGGCGATCTCCAGGCCCAGATTCGCCAGATCGAGGGCCTGGGCCGGATCCTGGAAGCCGCTCTCGCGCGCGGTGTCGAGGATCAGCTCACAGAAGGACCAGGTGAGATACCGGGCCTCCGTGGTCACCAGGCTCCATTGACGCTCGAACGGCTCGGCCAGGAGCTCCCGCAGCAGCCCCGGCGCCGCCGTCCGCTCGGCCATCAGGGAGGTCTGACGCCGCTCGGTCTCGCGCCAGGCGTGAGAGAAAGCCGTCCCATAATCGAGCTCCCGCGCCTCGTGGGATGGCGCGGCCCCCCCTGTCCGGGCCGGGGGCAGGTACCGGAAGGCGGTACGGCAGCAGCTCTCGCAACGGGCGAGAAGATGCCGGACGATCTCGCGGTTCCGGCGGCGGGAGAGCCGCCCGCGGCCAAAGGTCGAGAGGACGGTCGATTCCGGGTGCTTATCCATCCTGGGGTTCACCTTCGGGCTCCCGGGTGTCGAAGCCGACGGCGAGAAGCTGCCGGGTGAGAGCCGCAAGACAGCGGTTGGTGACTTTGCGGATGCTGGAGGTGCGATAGCCCATCTGCTCCGCCACCTCGGTGGGACCGTAGCCAAGACCGTATCGCAGCTTCAGGAGCGACCGGCAGCGGGTCGAGAGGCGCGCCAGCACCCGGTTGAGGTCGCACGTCAGATCGGTCTTCTCCTGCTCCGGAGGCTGCGGAACCGCCAGCAGATCCAGG
>DATFPH010000199.1:0-68312 GCA_035264905.1 Thermoanaerobaculia bacterium | reverse complement strand
CGCAACCGGCAGGAGGTCGAGGGGCTGATCGGGTTCTTCGTGAACACCCTGGTGCTGCGGTCGGATCTCTCCGGAAGCCCGACCTTCCACGAGCTGCTCGGCCGGATGCGGCGGACCGCCCTCGACGCCTTCACTCATCAGGATCTCCCCTTCGAGAGGATCGTCGAGGAGGTCGTCACCGAGCGGGATCTCGCCATCGCGCCGCTCGTCCAGGTGCTGTTCACGTTCCAGAACGCACCGCTGGGACCGGTGGAGATGCCGGGCCTGGCGATCTCGCCGGTCGAGGTCGACGCCGGAGCGGCGCAATTCGATCTCGCTCTGACCCTGGGAGAGGGACCGTCTGGCTTCGCCGGATCTCTGGAGCACAACGCCGACCTGTTCGAGATCGCCACGGCGGAACGCCTGCTGGCCGCGTTCGCGGCGCTCCTGGAGGGCGCAGTGGTCGATCCCGGCCAACCCTTGGCGGACCTGCCTCTCTTCCTGCCCACCGAGCGTCGCCAGCTCCAGTCCTCACCTTCAACCGCGGCTCCGGAGCGCGTCCGCGAGCCGCACCTCGGCCCGCGGAATGCCCTGGAGCTGGAGCTCGTGCGGCTCTTCGAGGAGGTGCTGGGCGTCCCAGGCGTCGGCGTCCGCGACGACTTCTTCACCCTGGGCGGTCACTCGCTGCTCGCGGCGCGGCTCACTTTCAGTCTGCGCCAGAGGCTCGGCCGGAGCCTCCCGATGGCGGCGGTTCTCCGTCATCCGACCGTCGAAGGCTTGGCGGCTCTCCTCCGCACCAACGGCGAGCCGCCGCCCCGCGGTCCCCTGGTCGAGCTGGCGGCCGGGAGCGGGCGTCCGCTCTTCCTGGTCCACCCCGTGGGGGGCGAGGTCCTTTGCTACGTGCACCTGGCCCGCCGGCTGAACCGCCCGGTCTACGGCCTCCAGGCTACAGACGCCCCGCTGAAGCTCGAAGACATGGCCGCCCTCTACCTGCGGCACGTCCGCGAGATCCAGCCCGTGGGACCCTACCTCCTCGGCGGCTGGTCCCTCGGAGGCGCCGTGGCCTACGAAATGGCCCGCCAGCTCGAAGCGCAGGGCGAGACGGTAGAGCGGCTCGTGCTGATCGACTCCTACGCGCCCGGCCCGCTCTGGCAGCAGGATCTGGACGACCGAGCGCTCGTGGAGATGTTTGCCAACGATCTGGCCCAGCTCTCAGGGATGGGAGGCCAAGCCCTCCCCCATCCAACCGAGGATGCCCTGGCTTGGCTCGCGGCGAGAGCCGAAGCCGAAGGCCTGCTGCCCCCCGGCCAAGGAGCCGCCGAGCTCCAGCGGCGTTTCGCCACCTTCGCCGCCAATTACCGAGCCATGGCCGGATATGCCGGAGGACCCTGCGCCGCTCCCCTGATCATGGTGCGAGCCGCGGAATCCGCAGGAGAGCCCGACGGCGGCTGGGTGCAGGTGGCCGGGAGGGGGGTGGAGGTGCGGGAAATCGCCGGAGATCACTACACGTTGCTACGGGAGCCGGCGGTGGAGGACCTCGCCACCCTCTTCCGGGAGCACCTCGGCAACCCAACGCCCCCTTGAATCCCGGCCCCGGAGGGGCCAAAGCATGTAGCCTGGGGTCAAAGCGCCGTAGGCGCGGCGACCCCAGGTCAAGGAGGCAAACACGATTTCGAGCCCCAGAGGGGCGACAGCCCGGCCGCCGTAGAATTGCTGTCGCCCCGGGGCTCCGCCCGGGCGTAGGAGAGGAACACGTCATAGTGTTCGGGCATTGACCGTATTTCGCACGAACGGGCTGGCCGGTGCGCAATTGGTCGAACGTTGAAGGCTAAGCCGCAGGCGAGTATACTCACGACTATAGCCATGGCGACCAGTGTCCACATCCCGAAGCCGCTCCTGGAAGCGGTAGATCGCAAAGCCCGAGCCCTCAAAATGAGCCGGAACCGCTTGATCATCCAAGCTCTCGAGAGAGAGCTGACCCCAGGATCAGACTGGTCTCCCGGTTTCTTCGATCAGCTGAGCTCCGTTGATTCCGAAACCGCCACGGCGGTCGATGAGCTCCTGACCTCGGTGCACAAAGCACGCAGGCCGCTTTAGCAGGCCGTCACGGCAGCAGTGATCGATGTTGCCGCCGAGACCTCACCCCCCGACCCCCTCCCCCATCGCCCCGCCTTCCCCCGGGAGAAGGGGCGCCACCTCTCGGAACGGCTGAACGTGTCACGAAGGTTCGCAGGGGTTCCCCCTCTCCCGGTCGGTGGGGGGGCGATGGGAGAGGGGGACAGGGGGTGAGGTCCGCCCCCTGAAGGGCACCCACCGCCCTCCTGAATCCACCCGCCCGCCCCGCGCAAGAACCCTCTCGCCCCGTGAGGGCAGCCACCGCCCTCCCGGCGCTGCTCATCCGCTCTACGAGGCAGGCCTCCCGCCCCACGAGGGCAACGACTGCCCTCCCGGGTCCGCTCGTGCGCGCCGTGGGGCAAGTCGCTCGCTCTATGAGGGCGGCGGCTGCCCTTCCGAGGCCGCACGTCCGCTCCGCGGTGCGAATCACTCGCACCGGGAGGGGCGTGGCGGCCCTTTTGGGGCGGATCGGTTGGATTTCGGCGGCAGACTATTCCGACCGCAGCGCGGTGAGCGGGTCCACCCGCGTGGCTCGCCGCCCCGGCAGGAAGGCGGCGGCGAGCGAGATCAGGATGAGGCCGAGGGCGACGGCGACGAAGATCAGGGGATCGGTCGCCTCCACTCCGAAGAGCTGCGAGGAGAGGAACGAGGAGAGGACCTTGGTCAGCGCGAAGGCCGCGGCGAGGCCGAGGACCACGCCGAGCGCCGCCAGCTTGCCGGTCTGGCCGACCACCATCCCGAGAATCCCTCCGGGCTGGGCGCCGAGCGCCATGCGCAGGCCGAGCTCGCGGGTCCGCTGCGAGACCGCGTAGGCGGTGATGCCGTAGATGCCCACGATCGAGAGGATCAGAGCGAGCAGGGCGAAGAGGCTCAGGAGCATCATGCTGAAGCGCGGCTTCGCGATGGAGCTCGAGACGAGCTGCTCCATCGTCTGGACCTTCGAGACCGGCTGCTCCGGATTGACCTCCTTGACCGCGGCGCGCACCTTGTCGGCCATGGTCTGCGGGTCGGCGTCGGTGCGCATGGCGATCCGCATGATGAACGGCATCCCGCCCGGCGGGACCTGCGAGACCAGCCGGTACAGCTCGGAGCGCAGCTCGCCCTGCGGACCCGAGTAGCGGATGCCGGCGACCACGCCGACCACCGTGGACCAGGTCTCCTCTCCCGCGAGCTTGATCTGCTTGCCCAGCGCGTCCTCGCTCGGGAAGAGGTCGTGCGCCATGACGTCGTTGATCACCACCACCGGGATCGTCTCCTTGCGGTCCTGCGGCACGAAGTACCGCCCCTTGCGCAGCGGCACGCTCATCACCTCGAAGTACCCCGGCGAGACGGTGCGCAGCGCCACGGTCGGCGCCTCGCCCGGCTTCGGCTCCGGCCGACCCTGGATGACGATGGGCGTCACCGTCTCGCCCCCTCCCATCGGGAGGTCGGAGATCAGGGCGGCGGACTGCACGCCCGGCAGCGGCTTCACCCGCTCGAGCACGCTCTCCATGAACGGTCCGCGCTCAGGGACAGGCACGATCGCGGGCGGCATGGCGAACTCGGCGGTGAGGATGCGCTGCGGCTTGAAGCCGTTGTCCACCTCGAGCAGCCGGCCGAAGCTGCGCAGCAGGAGACCGGCGCCGATCAGCACCAGGACCGCGATGGCCACCTCGAGGACGACCAGGGCGTTGCGCGTGCGGCCGCTGCCCGCCGTGCCGGCGCCGGTGCGGGTCCCTTCGCGGAGCGTCGAGGCGAGGTCCGGCCGGGTCATCTGGAAGGCCGGCAGCAGGCCGGCCAGGAGAGTGGTCAGGATGCAGAGGAGGGCGGCGAAGGCGAGCGTGCGGCCGTCGAGCGTCATCGTGGTCGAGCCGAGCAGACCGGTGGGGACGTAGCTCGCGAAGAGGCGCAGGCCGGCCCAGGCCAGGAAGATGCCCAGGACGCCGCCGAGCACGGCGAGCAGGCCGCTCTCGGTGAGGAGCTGCGAGACCAGCCGCTGGCGGCCGGCTCCCATGGCCATGCGCACCGCGATCTCCTTCTGGCGCGAGGCGGCCCGCGCGAGGAGCAGGTTCGCGACGTTGATACAGGCGATCAGCAGCACGAGGCCGACCGCGGCGGAGAGGATGAGGAGCATGGGCCGCAGGTCGCCGATCATCTTGTCCATGATCGGCTGGAGCTTCGCGCTCCACCCCTTGTCACTGTCCGGGAACTTCTCGGCGAGCCCCTCGCTGATCCCCTTGATCTCCGCCTCGGCCTTGGCGAGGGTCACGCCCGGCTTCAGCCGCGCGACCGCCACGTTGCCACGGAAGTTGTGGTCCAGCCGCGCTTCGGCGGGGAACTCCAGGGGCATCCAGAGGTCCGGCTGCGCCTGGAAGCCGTAGCCTCCCTGCGCGTCCTGGCCGCCGCGCGGGTAGTTGAAGCGCGGGCCCATCACGCCGGCCACGGTGTAGGGGCTGCCGGAGAGCGTCAGCTTCTTGCCGATGATCTTGGGGTCGCCGCCGAACGTGGCCTGCCAGAGCTGGTGCGAGAGCACCACGGTCGAGCCCTTGCCCGGCGGATCGTCGTCCGGTCCGAGCGTGCGGCCCAGCTCGGCGTCCGCGCCGAGCACCTTGAAGAAGTCGCCCGAGACGCGGACGACGCCGAGGAGCTGGGGGAATCCATGATCCGTCAGCACGAGCCGGCCCGCCTGGAGCGTCGCGATGCTGTCCACCGAGGGCGCCTTCGCCCAGTCCGCGATGTGCGCGGTCGCGGACGGCAGCTCGTCGTCGATGCCGATCGCCCGGGCGAAGTCGGGGTTCGAGGCCCAGATGACCGCCACCCGGTCCGGATCGTGGAAGGGCGGCGGAGTGAGGAGGACCGAGTTGACGATGCTGAAGATCGCCGCGTTGACCCCGATCCCTAAGGCCAAGGTCAGAATCGCGGCCACGGCAAGGGCCGGCTGCTTGCTCAGGTTACGGACGGCGAAACGGAGATCCTGGGTGAGCTGGCTCATGACTCCCCTCTACGGGTCGTAGGGTCTTGGGTGACAGAGTGTACTCAATTGAAACCGGCGGCCTGTGGAAGAAGCCGCGCGGGATGGTATCATCCATGGCCGGTTCAGACTAGAAACACTCGGTTTTATTTGAACTTCCTCAGCCTCTGAATCACCGAGAGAACCCATGACTCTGATCGAGATCCTTCGTGCGCGGGCGACCCGCCAGGCGGACAAGACCGCATACCTCTTCCTCGCCAACGGCGAGGACGAGGAGGCCTCGCTGACGTTCGCCGAGCTCGATCGCCGGGCCCGCGCGCTGGGCGCGTTCCTGCAGAAGCACGGCGGTTCCGGGGAGCGCGTCCTCCTGCTCTATCCGCCGGGCCTGGAGTTCGTCACCTCGTTCCTCGGCTGCCTCTACGGCGGCGCGATCGCGGTGCCGGCCTATCCGCCGCGCACCAACCGGCCGGACGCCCGGCTCGGCGCGATCGCCGAGGACGCCCGCCCGCGCTTCGCGCTGACGACTCCGGCGCTCTCGGGCCTCCGTTTCCAGGACAAATCTGAGGCCTTCGCCGCGCAGGTCCCTCATCTCCAGGAGGTGCAGTGGATCGCGACCGAGGAGCTCGACGTCGCCGCCTGGGCGGATCAATGGACGCCGCCGGATGCCGATCCGGCCCAGACCGCGGAACGGGTGGCCTTCCTGCAATACACCTCCGGCTCGACCGCCACACCCAAGGGGGTGATGGTCACCCACCGCAACCTGGTGCACAACGAGCGGATGATCCAGCTCGCCTTCGGCCAGTCCGAGGACTCGGTGATCGCCGGCTGGCTGCCGCTCTACCACGACATGGGATTGATCGGGAACGTCCTGCAACCTCTGTATGTGGGGGCGACCTGCATCCTGATGGCGCCGGTCGCGTTCCTCCAGCAGCCGATCCGCTGGTTGCGCGCGATCAGCCGCTACAAGGCGACGACGAGCGGCGGCCCCAACTTCGCGTACGAGCTGTGCGTGCGGAAGACCGACGCGGCCTCCCGCGAGGGCCTCGACCTCTCCTCCTGGAAGGTGGCGTTCAACGGCGCCGAGCCCGTGCGCGCCGAGACGCTGCACCGCTTCGCCGCGACGTTCGCCCCCTACGGCTTCCGCGCCGAGGCGTTCTATCCCTGCTACGGCCTGGCGGAGGCGACGCTCTTCGTCACCGGCGGTGCTCCGGGAGAGGGCGCCGGCGTGCGCCTGGTCCATTCCGAGGCGCTGAGCCGCAACGTGGTCGAGCCCACCGGCGCGGGCCAGTCCTCCCGCGCGCTGGTCGCCTGCGGCCGGCCCTGGCTGGAGCAGGAGGTGCGGATCGTCGATCCGGAGAGCGGCGCGGTCCTGCCGGAGGGGCAGGTGGGCGAGATCCGGGTGACGGGCGAGAGCGTCGCGGCCGGCTACTGGAACCGCCCCGAGGCGAGCGCCGAGGCGTTCGGCACGGGCGAGGACCGGTCGCTGCGGACCGGCGACCTCGGCTTCTTCGCGGACGGCGAGCTCTTCGTCACCGGCCGCGTCAAGGACCTCGTCATCATCCGCGGGCGCAACCACTATCCGCAGGACGTCGAGCTGACCGCGGAGCGCAGCCATCCGGCGCTGCGGGCCGGCGGCGGCGCCGCGTTCTCGGTCGACGTGGAGGGCGAGGAGCAGCTGGTGATCGTCCACGAGGTGGAGCGCAGCCAGCGGCGCGAGCTGGACGGCGTGGTCGAGGCCGTGCGCCGCGCCGTGGCGCTGGAGCACGAGGTGCCGGTGCACGCGGTCGCCCTGATCAAGCCGGGCGCGCTGCCCAAGACGTCGAGCGGCAAGGTGCGCCGCCGCGCCTGCCGGGCGGATTTCCTGGCCGGGCGCTTCGAGACGCTGGAGGCGTGGACTTCGGGTGAGGACACCGGGGCTCCCGCGGAGGCGCCGCGGACGCCGACCGAGGAGCGGCTCGCCGCGATCTGGCGCGAGGTCTTCGAAGGGCGCGGCGCCGGCATCCGGGACAACTTCTTCGAGCTGGGCGGCGATTCGCTCAAGGCGACGCAGATGGTCTCGCGCATCAACGAGACGTTCGGCGTGGAGCTGCCGCTCGACAGCCTGCTGAGCACGCCGACCCTCGCCGCTCTCGCCGAGCTGCTCGACGGGCTGACGGGCTCGGTCGGCGGCGCGATCCCCGAGGCGCCGCCGCTCGCCGGACGGCCGTGGCGGATCACGGACGTCCCGCTGTCGTTCGCGCAGCGCCGCCTCTGGTTCCTCCACCAGCTCGATCCCGACAACCCGGTGCACAACATCGCCGCCTTCCTGCGGCTCACCGGGCGGCTCGACGGCATGGCCCTTCGCACAGCCCTGGACGCGATCGTGCGGCGGCACGAGGCGCTGCACACGGTCTTCAGGAGCGCCGGAGGCGAGCCGGTGCAGCAGATCGCCCCACCCACGCCGCTCGCCCTCCCGGTCTGCGACCTCGCGGCGCTGCCGCCGGATCTCCAGGAGATCGAGGAGGAGCGGATCGCGGCCGAGGTGGCGCGTCTCCCCTTCTCCCTGGAGCACGGGCCGTTCCTGCGCGCGGCTTTGACCGTGCGGGGACCTCACCCCCTGGCCCCCTCTCCCATCGCCCCCCCTTCCACCGGGAGAGGGGGGAGCGAGCCGGACACCTATGGCCTCGTCCTCTCCTGGCACCACATCGCGGCGGACGGCTGGTCGCTCGGCGTGTTCGTGCGCGATCTGACCGCTCTGTATCTTGCGGGGGGATCGTCCGCGCCCCTGCCGGCCTTGCCGCTCCAGTACGCCGATTTCGCCATCTGGCAGCGGCAGTGGCTGCGCGGCGAGGCGCTGGAGGCGCGGCTGGCGTTCTGGCGCAACCGGCTGGCGGGAGCTCCGGTCTTCGAGCTGCCCACCGACAAGGCGCGGCCGGCGGTCCTCTCGCACCGCGGCGCGCACCATGAGCGGCCGGTGCCGGCGGCGCTCTCCAATCGCCTGGCCGAGGTGGCGCGCGAGCGCGCGGCCACGCCGTTCATGGCGCTCCTCACCGGCTTCGCCGCCCTCCTCCACCGCGCGACCGGACAGGAGGATCTGGTGCTTGGCACGCCGATCTCCGGACGCAACCGGCGCGAGCTGGAGGACCTGATCGGCGTCTTCATCAACAACCTCGTGCTGCGCATCGACGCCTCCGGCGACCCGAGCTTCCGCGAATTGCTGGACCGGGTGCGCGCCACGGCGCTCGCCGCGTACGCGCACCAGGATCTGCCGTTCGAGACCCTGGTGGACGCGCTCGGCGGCGGCCGGGACCTCTCGCGCACGCCGCTCTTCCAGGTCCTCTTCGTCGAGCAGAACGTGCCGCTGCGGCGCCTGGAGCTGCCGGAGCTGACGCTCGAGCCGCGCGAGATCGACCTCGGCACGGCGCGGTTCGACCTCGCCCTCGCCATGGCGCCGCTCGAGTCCGGCTGGCTCGGCACCTGGAAGTACAGCACCGACCTGTTCGACGCCCCGACGCCCGTGCGCATGGCCGGGCACCTGGAAAACCTGCTCGCCGCCGCCGCGGCCGAGCCGGACCTGCCGCTCTCCCGCCTCGCCTGGCTGAGCGAGGGCGAGCGGCACCAGGTGGCGCTCGCCTGGAACGACACCGCGGCGGCCTACCGGAACGAGACCCTGCTGCACGGGTGGATCGAGGCGCAGGTCGAGCGGACGCCGGAGGCCGTGGCCGTCTCCTACGAGGGGAACGAGCTGACCTACCGCCAGCTCGACGAGCGCGCGAACCGGCTGGCGCGCCAGCTGCGCCGCCTCGGCGCCGGCCCCGAGAGCCTGGTTGGGGTGGCCGCCGAGCGCTCGCTGGAGCTGGTCGTGGCGCTGGTCGCCACGCTCAAGGCGGGCGCGGCCTACGTGCCGCTCGATCCCGGCTATCCGCGCGAGCGCCTGGACTTCATGCTGGAGGACGCCGGCATGTCAATCCTCCTCACCCAGAGCCATCTGGAGGACGTGGTACCGGCGGGCCAGGCCGAGCGCGTTCTGCTCGACCGCTTCGACTGGGAGGCGGGACGCGGCGCGAACCTGGCCGTGGCCGTCGATCCCTCGAATCCGGCCTATGCGATCTACACCTCGGGATCGACCGGCAAGCCGAAGGGGACGATGATTCCGCACCGCGGCATCGTCAACCGCCTCCTCTGGATGCAGGAAGCGTACGGTCTCGGGCCGGCCGACCGCGTGCTCCAGAAGACGCCGTTCAGCTTCGACGTCTCGGTCTGGGAGTTTTTCTGGCCGCTCCTCACCGGCGCGCGGCTCGTGGTCGCCCCGCCGGGCGCGCACCAGGACGCGGCGTGGCTGGCGCGGATCATCCGCGAGAACGGCGTCACCACGCTCCACTTCGTGCCGTCCATGCTCCAGCTCTTTCTCGAAGGAAAGGACCTGGACGAGGCCTGCCGCACCGTGCGCCAGGTGATGGCGAGCGGTGAGGCGCTCCCCTACGAGCTGCAGGAGCGCTTCTTCGAGAAGATCCCGCAGGCCACGCTCAACAACCTCTACGGCCCCACCGAGGCGTCGGTCGACGTGAGCTTCCACGCCTGCGAGCCGCGCAGCCGGCGCGCGGTGCCGATCGGACGGCCGATCGCGAACATCGCGCTCCACATCCAGGACCGCCACGGCGAGCCCGTCCCCACCGGCGTCCCCGGGGAGCTGTTGATCGGCGGGGTCGGCCTGGCGCGCGGTTATCTGCATCGGCCCGAGCTGACCGCGGAACGGTTCGTGCCGAATCCATTTTTTAATCCGACCGATCGGTCCGATCCGTCCGATGCCTTCGGCGCCCGCCTCTACCGCACCGGCGACCTGGCGCGCTTCCGGGCGGACGGCGCCATCGAGTTCCTCGGCCGCATCGACCACCAGATCAAGATCCGCGGCGTGCGCGTGGAGCTGGGCGAGATCGAGGCCGCGCTCTGCCGCCAGCCCGGCGTGCGCGAGGCGGTGGTGTTGGCCCGCACGGAAGCCGGGGGCGAGACGCGGCTCGTCGCCTACCTCGTGCCGACCACCCAGCCGGCGCCGTCCGCGGCCGACCTGCGCACTGCGCTGCGCGACAGCCTGCCGGAGGCCATGGTGCCCGCGGCGTTCGTGGTGATGCCGGCGTTCCCCCTGTCGCCGAGCGGCAAGGTGGACAGGAAGGCGCTGCCCGCGCCCGACTTCGAGCATGCGGAACGCGAGCGGCCGTTCACCGCGCCGCGCACGCCGTTGGAAGAGCGCCTGGCCGCCATGTGGCGCGAGCTGCTGCATGTCGAGCAGATCGGCGTCCACGACAGCTTCTTCGAGCTGGGCGGCGACTCCATCCAGGGCGCGATGTTCATCAACCGGTTGCAGGAGGAGCTGGGCCAGATCGTCTACGTCATGGCGCTCTTCGACGCGCCGAACGTGGCCGACTTCGCCGCCTACCTGGAGCGGAGCTACCCCGAAGCCGCCGCCCGCCTCGGCGGCCGGGCCTCCGCCGCGGCGCAGGAAAGCGGGGCAGCCGTGCCCACGCCCGAGGCGCTCGACGCGCTGCATGGAGCGGTCGTCCGGCGCCTCGCGCGTGAGCAGGAGGTGCCGAAGGCATCGCCCGACGGATTGCCGAAGAACCCGCGCGCGGTCTTCATCCTCTCCCCCTTCCGCTCGGGCACGACGCTCTTCCGCGTCATGCTCGCCGGCCATCCGCGCCTGTTCGCGCCGCCCGAGCTGGAGCTGCTCGCCTTCCGCACGATGGGCGAGCGCGCCCGCGCCTATGCAGGCCGCAACAGCTTCGCCCTCGAAGGGCTGCTGCGCTCGGTGATGGAGATCCGCGGCTGCGACGCGGATGCGGCCCGCGAGTGGGTCGCGGGCTTCGAGCGGGAGGACCTGCCGACGCAGGCGTTCTACGGCCTCCTCCAGCAGGAGAGCGGCGGCCGGCTGCTGGTCGACAAGACGCCGAGCTATCCGCTCGACCTCCAGACCCTGCGCCACGCCGAGGAGATGTTCGCGGAGCCGCTCTACATCCATTTGACGCGCCATCCGCGGGCGACCATCGACTCCTACGTCGAGGCGCACATGGACCGCGTCTACGACTTCCCGTACGGCGCGGAGGAGCAGGCCGAGCTGGTCTGGCTGCTCAGCCACCGGAACATCGTGGACTTCCTCCAGGAGGTGCCGGAGGAGCGCATCCTCCGGTTGCGTTTCGAGGACCTGGTGAAGGCGCCGCAGGCGTCCATCGAAGGGGTCTGCGCGTTCGTCGGGTTGCCGTTCGAGCCGTCCATGCTGGAGCCCTACCAGGGGAAGCGCATGACCGACGGCCTCCACTCCGAGTCGCGCATGATGGGCGACCCGAAGTTCCACCGCCACCAGGGGATCGACGCGAAAGTCGCCGACCGCTGGCAGGAGGCCCGCGGCGCGTTGCGCGCCGAGACGCTGGAGCTGGCCGCCCGGCTCGGGTATTTGATGGTTGGGGAGACGCCCGGCACCGCGTCGATCCTCGGCCCCCGCCGGGTGGCGCGCGAGGCGGGCGTCGAGATGCCGCTCTCCTACGCCCAGGAGCGGCTCTGGTTCCTGGCGCAGCTCGATCCCGAGAGCCCGGCCTACAACATGCCGGCGACGATCCACCTGCGCGGCACCCTCGACGTGGCGAGCCTCGCCCGCAGCTTCGACGAGGTGCGGCGCCGCCACGAGGTGTTGCGCACCGTGTTCCCGTCGGTCGAGGGCCGGCCGATCCAGGAGATCTCTCCGGACCCGGTGCGCCCCCTGCCGGTCGTCGATCTCGCGGGCCTGCCCACCGACCGGCGCCGGCCCGAGCTCGAGCGGCTGGCGCTTGCCGAGGGGCGGCAGCCGTTCGATCTGGCGCGCGGGCCGATGCTGCGCACCTGGCTCGCGCGGCTCGGCGGCGAGGAGCACGCGCTGCTGGTGACGATGCACCACATCATCTCGGACGGCTGGACGATCGGAATTCTGATCCGTGATCTGGCTGTGCTGTACCGCGCGTTCGTCGAGGGCCAGCCCTCGCCGCTGCCGGAGCTGCCGCTCCAGTATGCGGACTACGCGGTCTGGCAGCGGCAGTGGCTCGACGAAGCCGCGATGGCCGGCCATCTGGAGTACTGGCGGAAGCGCCTGTCCAGGCGGCTCCCCGCGCTCGACCTGCCGACCGACCGGCCGCGTCCGGCCGTGCAGACGCTCCACGGCGCGCGGCTGTCGCGCACCCTCTCCGCGGGCGCGTCGCAGCGGCTGCGCGAGTGGAGCGCCCGCCAGGGGACGACGCCGTTCCTCACTCTCCTCGCCGGGTTCAACGCGCTCCTCCATCGCACCACGGCGCAGGACGACCTGCTGCTCGGCATCCCGATCGCCAACCGCAACCGGCTGGAGACCGAGGGGCTGATCGGCTTCTTCCTCAACATGGTCACGCAGCGCACCGACGCCTCGGGCAACCCGACGCTCCGCGCGCTGCTCGGCCGCGTGAGCGACGGCTTCCTCGGCTCGGTGCCCCACCAGGAGGTGCCGTTCGAGAAGGTCGTCGAGGCCGTGCAGCCCGAGCGCGACCTGTCGCGCGCGCCGATCTTCCAGGTGCAGCTCTCGCTCCAGAACACGCCGACCGAGGCGCTGGTGCTCCCCGGCCTGACGCTGGAGCAGCTGGAGATCCACAACCGCACCACGAAGTTCGACTTCACCGTCTTCCTCTTCGACCTGCCGGACGGGCTCAAGACGACGCTCGAATACAACACCGACCTGTTCGACGAGACCACCATCGCGCGCCTCCTCGGCCACTGGGAGACCGTGCTCGCGGGCACGGCCGAAGCGGCGGACCTGCGGCTGTCGGACCTGCCGCTCCTCACCGCAGGAGAGCGCGATCAGCTTCTGCGCGAGTGGAACACAGAGGCCACCTTCGCCGCCGAGCCGTGCCTCCACCGCCTGTTCGAGGAGCAGGCGCGGCGCCATCCCAAGAACGTGGCCGTGGTCTACGAGCTGGAGGAGCTGACCTACGCGAAGCTCAACGCCCGGGCGAACCAGCTCGCGCGGCGGCTGCGCGCCCTGGGCGTCGGCCCCGAGGTGCCGGTGGGACTCTGCGTCGAGCGCTCGGTCGACACGATCGTCGGCCTGCTCGGCATCCTCAAGGCGGGAGGCGCCTACGTGCCGCTCGATCCGGCGTACCCGCGAGAGCGCCTGGCCTACTCGCTGGAGGACGCCCTCTCCGGCAGCCGCGCGCCCGTGCTGGTCACCCAGTCGCACCTCGCCGGCCTGTTCGGCGACGACCTGCCGTTCGCCGTGGTCCGCCTCGACGCCGACCGCCAGAGCCTCGCGGCGGAGAGTCCGGAGAATCTTTTTGAAGATGGGGAGGACGGCCCGTCCCCGCACAACGTGGCCTACGTGATCTACACGTCGGGATCGACCGGCCGTCCGAAGGGCGTGCAGGTCACCCACGCCGACGCCGTCCGGCTGATGACCGCGACCGAGCCCTGGTTCGGCTTCGGGCCCGACGACGTGTGGACCCTGTTCCATTCCTACGCCTTCGACTTCTCGGTCTGGGAGATCTGGGGAGCCCTCGTCTATGGCGGCCGGCTGATCGTGGTGCCGCGCGAGGCCACGCTCTCCCCCGCCGCGTTCTACGAGCTGCTGCACACCGAAGGGGTCACCGTCCTCAACCAGACGCCGTCGGCCTTCCGGCAGCTCGTGCAGCACGAGGAGACGGAGCAGCCCCACCGTCTCGCCCTGCGCTGGGTGATCTTCGGCGGCGAAGCGCTGGAGCTCTCCGCCCTCGCCCCCTGGCTCTCCCGCCACGGCGACGAGACGCCGCGCCTGATCAACATGTACGGCATCACCGAGACGACCGTGCACGTCACCTGGCGGCCGATCACGCGCGCCGATCTCGGGTACCCCGGCAACGCCCCCATCGGCGTGCCGATCCCGGACCTCACCGTGCACCTGCTAGGCCCCCACGGCGAGCTCGTGCCGGTAGGAGTCCCCGGGGAAATCCACGTTGGAGGCGCCGGCGTCGCGCGAGGCTACCTCGGCCGGCCGGCGCTCACCGCGGAGCGCTTCGTGCCGAATCCGTTTTTGCATCCGACCGATCCGTCCGATCCGACCGATCGGTCCGATCGCGCCGGCGCCCGCCTCTACCGCTCGGGCGACCTCGCGCGGCGGAGGCCCGACGGCGACCTCGAGTACCTCGGCCGCATCGACCACCAGGTGAAGATCCGCGGCTTCCGCATCGAGCTGGGCGAGATCGAAGCCGCGCTCCTCACCCACCCCGAGCTGCTGGAAGCCGTTGTCATGGCGCGCCACGACAGCACGGGCGACAAGCGCCTCGTGGCCTACTTCACCTCCCGCGGCGCGGCGCCGGACCTGGGCGAGCTGCGCACGCATCTCCGCGCCAGCCTGCCGGAGTACATGGTGCCGGCCGCCTTCGTCGCGCTCCAGCGCATGCCGCAGACGCCCAGCGGCAAGATCGACCGACGCGCTCTCCCCGATCCCGAGGACATCCGACCGGAAGCGGAGACCGCCTTCGTCGCGCCGCGCACCCGCACCGAGCGCCGGCTCGCCAAGGCCTGGCGCGAGGTCCTGCGCGTCGAGCAGGTGGGCGTCGAGGACAACTTCTTCGACCTCGGCGGCCACTCGCTCCTCGTCACCCAGCTCGCCTCGCGCATCCGCGCCGAGCTCGGCATCGAGCTGCCGATGGCGAGCGTGTTCGAGGCGCCGACGCTCGCCGCTCTCGCCGGCCGGATCGAGGCCCTGCGCCCCGAGGACGCCGAGCCCGAGATGGCGCCGATCCCCCGTGTTCCAAGAGATCAATCGCCGCGGGACCAGCCGCTGCCGCTCTCGTTCTCGCAGGAGCGCCTCTGGTTCCTCGACCAGTTCCAGCCAGGGAGCCCGCTCTACAACGTGCCGATGTCGCTGCGGCTGCGCGGCCGGCTCGACGTGGAGGCGCTGGAGCGCACGTTCCAGGAGATCGTGCGCCGCCACGAGCTGCTGCGCACCGGCTTCACCTCGGTCGAGGGACAGCCGGCTCAGGTGATCCAGCCCGAGGCGCACCTGGAGCTGCCGCTCACCGATCTGAGCGACTCCCCCACTCCCTGGACCGAGACCCGGCTCGCCGATCTCGCCGAGGAGGAGGCGCAGCGGCCGTTCGACCTGTCGCAGCCGCCGCTCCTGCGCGTGCGCCTGGTCAAGATCGCCGGGGACGACTACGCGCTCCTCGCGACCATCCACCACATCGTGAGCGACGGCTGGTCCATGGGCGTGCTGATCCGCGAGGTGGCGGCGCTCTACACCGCCTTCGCCGCGGGCCAGCCCTCGCCGCTGCCGGAGCTGCCGATCCAGTACGCCGACTACGCGGTCTGGCAGCGCGGCTGGCTGCAGGGCGAAACGCTCGACGCCGAGCTCGCCTTCTGGCGCGAGCAGCTCGCCGGAGCCCCGCAGGCGCTCGACCTGCCGGCGGACCACACGCGTCCGCCCGTGCACGGCTTCGCCGGCCGCCACCTGCGCTTCACCCTGCCGAAGAGCCTCGTGGCCCAAGTCCAGGCCCTCGCCCGCCAGGAGAACGCGACGCTCTTCATGGCGCTCCTCGCGGCGTTCCAGGTGCAGATCCACCGCTACACCCGGTTGACCGACTTCCTCATCGGCTCGCCGGTCGCCAACCGCCAACGGCGGGAGCTGGAAGACCTGATCGGCTTCTTCGTCAACACCCTGGTCCTGCGCGCCCGCGTGCCCGGCGACGTGCAGGTGACGGAGGTCCTCGCGCAGGTCAAGGAGACGACGCTCGCCGCGTTCGGCCGGCAGGACCTGCCGTTCGAGAAGCTCGTGCAGTCGACCGAGGTGGCGCGCGACACCAGCCGCTCGCCGCTCTTCCAGGTCCTCTTCGTCCTCCAGAACGCGCCGGCGCAGACGCTCGCGCTGCCGGATGTGACCCTGGAGATCCTGGAGCCCGAGAGCGGCACCTCGAAGTTCGACCTGACGCTGTCGATGATGGAGACAGCCGAGGGGCTCCATGGCTTCCTTGAATACAGCACCGACCTGTTCGACGACGCCACGGCCGCCCGCATGCTCGGCCACTTCCGCAACCTGCTCGAAGAGCTGGCGACCGACCACCGCCGCCGCATCTCCGAGCTATCGATGCTCGGCCACCTGGAGCGCGCCGAGCTGCTGACCGCCTGGAACGACACCCGCACCGAGGTGCCGGAGCTGCCCTTCCACCGGCTCTTCGAGCTGCAGGTGCGCATCGCGCCCGAGGCGCCGGCCGTGGCCGGCAACGGCCTCATCCTCACCTACGCGGAGCTCGACCACCAGGCCAACCAGCTCGCACACCACCTGCGCGGCCTGGGCGCCGGACCCGAGGTGCGCGTCGGCATCGCCCTGGAGCGCTCGCCCGCGATGCTCGCCGCCCTCCTCGCCACGCTCAAGAGCGGCGCCGCCTACGTGCCGCTCGATCCGTCCCACCCGCGCGAGAGGCTGGCGATGATCCTGGAGGACGCGCGGCCGGCCGTGCTGGTCACCGAGGAGCGGCTGCGCAACGACCTGCCCGCCCCCGAAGGCTGCCAGGTCGTCAGCCTCGACAACGCCTGGAGCGACGGAGGCCTGCTGGCCGCGGAGAGCGAAGAGACCCTCCCCGCGCTCGTCGAGTCACCGGAGAGCCTCGTCTACGTCATCTTCACCTCCGGCTCCACCGGAAGGCCCAAGGGTGTGCAGATCCCCCACGGCGCCCTGGTCAACTTCCTCCTCTCCATGCAGCGCGCGCCCGGCCTCGGCGCGAGCGACGTGCTCGTGGCGGTCACCACCGTCTCGTTCGACATCGCCGCCCTGGAGCTGTTCCTGCCGCTCCTCGTCGGAGCCCGCATCGAGCTGGCCGGCCGCGACGAGGTCTCGGACGGCGTCCTCCTCGCCGCCCGCATCAAGAGTACGCAGGCCACCACCCTCCAGGCCACCCCCGCCGGCTGGCGCATGCTGCTCGACGCGGGCTGGCCGGGCGATCCGTCCTTCAAGGCCCTCTGCGGCGGCGAAGCCCTCACCCCGGACCTCGCCGATCGCCTGCTCCCCCTCGTCGGCTCGCTCTGGAACGTCTACGGCCCCACCGAGACCACGATCTGGTCCGCCGCCGGGAAGGTCGAGACCGTGAGCACCGCGACGGCGGCCCAAATGGGATCAATTCCCATCGGCCCCGCCATCGCCAACACCACGCTCTACGTGCTCGACCAGTATTTCGAGCCCGCGGCCGTGGGAGTCATGGGCGACCTCTTCATCGGAGGCTCGGGCCTTTCGCGAGGCTACCTGGGCTCGCCGGAGATGACCGCCGACCGCTTCATCCCCGACCCCTTCGCCGGCAAAACCGCGCCGGGAGCCCGCCTCTACCGCACCGGAGACCTGGCCCGCCGCCGCGCCGACGGCGCGATCGACTTCCTCGGCCGCGCCGACCACCAGGTCAAAATCCGCGGCTACCGCATCGAGCCGGACGAGATCGCCGCGGTGCTCGCCAAGCACCCGGGAGTGCGAGAGACCGTCGTGGTCGCCCGCCCCTCCGCAATCGGCGATCCGCGCCTCGTGGCCTACCTCATCCCCGCCGACCCGGCGCCGAGCCTGGACGACCTGCGCGGCTTCCTGCGCGACAAGCTGCCGGCCTACATGCTGCCGACCGACTACGTCCTGCTGGAGACCTTCCCGCTCAACCCTTCAGGAAAGGTCGACCGCCGCGCCCTGCCCGCCCCGGAAGGAACCGCCACCGTAGGCCGCGAGCTGGCCCTCCCCGAGACGCCGACCGAAGAGACCCTCGTCGCCGTCTGGGAGCAGGTCCTCGGCCGCACCGGAATCGGCATCCACGACAACTTCTTCGAGCTCGGAGGCCACTCCCTCCTCGCCCCGCAAATCGTGTCCAGGATCGAGCAGACCTTCCAGATCCGCCTCCCCCTGCGGGCCTTCTTCGAGTCGCCGACGATCAGCGCCACGGCGTTGAACATCGACCTGCTCCTCCTGGAGGAGATCGAGGCGCTGAGCGAGGAGGAGGTGGAGGATTTGGGGGTGGGGGTGTCGTGAAGGTCCTCGTGTACACTCTCCTGGACGAGAGGAGTCATCCGATGAAATTTCTTTCGGTCCGCGATCTTCGAAACAAGTCCTCCGAAATATGGAAGGGACTGGAGTCCGAGCGTGAGATGGTCGTGACAGAGAACGGCCGTCCCATCGCCATCCTCTCGGCGGTGACGGAAGAGACCTTCGAGGAGACCCTCGCGGCGATCCGGAGATCCAAGGCCATCGCCGCCGTCGCCGAGCTTCAGCGAAGCTCCGTCCAGCGCGGTACGGATTCCATCCCCGCCGAAAAGATCGATGCCGAGATCGCTGCCGTCCGCCGAGCCCGCCGTCAGCGGAGTGACTCGCTGCAATGATCGTGGTCTTGGACACGAACGTCGTCGTGTCCGGCCTGCTTCAACCCTTCGGTCCCTCCGGCCAGATTGTCCGCCTGGTGGCTGCCGGCGATCTGACCCTGTGCCATGATCCCCGCATCCTGGCCGAGTACCAAGAGGTTCTGCTGCGAGAGAAATTTCGCTTCGACCCTTCCCGCATTGCTGCTTTCCTGGAGGAGATCGAGACACGCGGCATCCCGGTTGTGGCCCGTCCGCTGTCCATTCGGCTACCCGATCCCGATGATGAGCCTTTTCTCGAGATTGCACTGGCTGGCGGAGCCCCGCTTGTGACAGGTAACGCCAAGCATTACCCTTCTGAGGCCCGGCAGGGTGTCGAAGTGCATTCTCCCCGGTCCTTCATCGAGCTCTATCGCACTCAGTGAGCTAGACCGAAGCCTGGGCTACAGGCTACGCAAGATCAGAGATCAGCCCGCATCGCCTGCGAGCCTTGAGACGCGCCGCCTGTTTGCACCCGGACGCGCTGTGGGCGGCGGACTGGCGCGCAGAGCGCCGCGAGGTTGCGGTGCAGGTCGGCCGGCGAGCCGGCGCCTACGAAGAGCACGGCCGAGTACTCGGTGGCGTATTTCCAGCCGTACTCGATGGCGAGCCGCGTCTTCCCCACTCCTCCCAGGCCATGGACCGCCTTGCCCGCGATCACCGCTGCCCGCCCGGCGGGTGTCCGCGCCAGGGTCTCGCACAACCGTGCGAGCATCGCCTCCCGGCCGTGAAAGAGCGGGCCGAGCGAGGCGAAGGGGAGGTTGTGGCGGAAAGGTGCGGGCTTCTCCGCGGGGGGCAACTGGAAGAACTCCACGAGAAGCTCGGGATGGCTCTTCACCAAAGCATCGAGTTCGCTCCCAGCCCAGAAGTGGCAGCTTGCCTCGTCGCCCCACGCCGCGCGGATGGCTTTACGCATCTCGGCGGAGACCGCCCGCGACACCACGAACACCAACTCGTGCGGCTGCTCCTCCACCGGCAGGACGCGGAGTTTCTTGATCTCCTTGCGGCCGTCTGCCGCGGTGAACGATTGCACCCGCTTGCATTGGAAGACGAAGCGCCGGCCAGCCTTCCACGCGACTACGTCGCGCCCTCTCTCCCCGCCCGACTCGCCGAGATACTCGACCCGTTCGTAGCCCTCGCGGCTCACGAGCCATAGACAGAGGCGCTCGAAGTCGAGCGGCGAAAGCTCCTGGAAAGGGAGCTTGTGCGAGGTGCCGGTCAGGACAGGCTTGGTCATGGCGTGGTTGCACGATGAGTGTATCGCAAGGGCGGCATCAAGATTGGTATACTCGGCAGCCTGTTGGGGCTGGAGACACCATGAAAACCGAGCTGATCGTGACCATCGACCAAGAGCTGATTCCCAAGGCGGAACGCCTCGCGCTTGAGAGGGGGATGTCCCTTTCGGAGCTCGTGGAAGACTCGCTCCGGACCGTCACCAGGCGACCGGAGAGCACCTTCTCGCAGAGGTGGCGGGGTCAGTTTCAACCAGCGGATCGCCAGGACGAACGCTATCAAGCTCTGGCGAAACGCTACCTGTGATCGCGCGGCCGCCGTCGCCTGTCAGGAAGACGTGATTGCCACGCGGAATCTTCGACACTACGCCCGATCACCCGTCCGGGCTCTGGAACCCCAGGCTCTCTTGAAAGAGCTGCTGGGATAGCTTCGGGAGGTGCCAGATGGACGGTATTCGTTGGCAGGACCATATCGTCGTCGCCGAAGACCTTCATCACGGAGACCCTTGCATTCGAGGGACCCGGATCCCTGTGAAAACTCTGATCGGCAGCCTGGCGGACGGTCTGACTCCGTCCGACATCCTTGCCGAGTACCCGCAGCTTACCGAGCAGGACCTCCTGGCTGTCTTGGCCTATTCGGCGATGGAGATCTGGCCCGAGTCGTAGAGTGCGCAGTCCGGCCGCCGTGGTCGCGGAGAGTCTGAGCCGGCGAGGACGCCCGCGCTCCCAGGGGGCGCAGCTCGAACCGCAGAAGCGCTATCATCCCCCATTCCAAAGGAGGAGATCACCCATGGCCAAGAAGCGACTGAACAAGCTGTCCCTCCATCGCGAAACCCTGCGCCGGTTGGAGCCGGCGGGTGCCGGGATCGGCGGAAACCGGTCGTGCATCGAGAGTTGCTACGACATGTCCTGCGAGGGCGGCTGCGGCATCTCCGAGGGAGCCACCACGGCGTAGGTGGATCGAATCGATCACCGCTGCTCGCGTTTCAGAAAAGTCAGACCGCCAGCAGATGCGCCGCGTCCCGGCGGGCCCGTGTGATAGCGTCCTCTGGCGCCATGAAGCCGCAGCCTCTGTCCTGGGAAGGGGAGCCTTCTCGTGTCCCCCCCGACCGGCCTCCGGGACCGGTCGACGTCGTCCTGCCCGTGGCCGGAGCGCCGGCGGAGCTCGCGCGGTGCGTGGAGAGTCTCCTCGCCTGGACGAACCTGGAGCGCCACCGCCTGTTGATCGTGCTCGACGGGCCGCAGCCGGCCGCAACGGAGGCTCTGGTGGCCCGCCTGGAACGGGAACGGCCCGAGGGGCTCCTCGTCCTCCGCAACGCCGAGCGGCTCGGGTTCGTGGCCAGCGTCAACCGCGGGATGGCGGCCACGCCCCGCGACGTGATCCTGCTCAACAGCGACACGCAGGTGACCGAGCGGTGGGTGCGCAAGCTCCAGGCGGCGGCGTACTCGGCGTTCGAGATCGCCACCGTCACGCCGTTTTCGAACAGCGCGACGATCTGCTCGCTCCCCCGCTTCCTCGAAAACAACGCCCTGCCGGCAGGGCAGACCGTGGGCTCGTTCGCCCGGCTCGTGGAGGCGCGGTCCCGCCAGGCCTATCCGCGGCTCCCCACGGGCGTCGGCGTCTGCCTGTACATCAAGAGGAAGGTGCTCAACCAGATCGGGCTGTTCGACTCGAAGAGCTTCGGCCAGGGGTATGGCGAGGAGAGCGAGTTCTGCATGCGGGCCTTGAAGGCGGGCTACGTGCACGTGCTCGACGACGCGACGTTCATCTATCACGAGGGGCAGCGCAGCTTCGGGACGAGCCGCGGCCGGCGGGTGGACGCCGCACACAGGGCGATGCGCCGCCTCCATCCCGAGTACCTGGCGACGGTGGCGGCGTTCATCCGCGAGGACCCGATCCGCCCCTTGCGCCAGCGGGTGATGGCCGAGCTGCGCCCCGCGCGCCGGCCGCAGCCGCCGGGCCGCCCCGAGCGGGTCCTCCACCTGGTGCACGGCTGGCCCCCGTGGAGCCCGGCCGGCACCGAGCTCTATGCCGCCTGGCTCGCCCGCCGGCAGGCGCAGGTCCGCGAGGTGGCGGTCTATGCCCGGATCGCCGATCCCGCGCGCGTCAAAGGGGATGCGGTCGAGCTGCTGGACGAGGGCGTCCGCGTCCGCCTGATCGTCAACAACTTCACCCAGCGCGATCCGCTGTCGCGCAACGCGATCTACGACCGGTCGCTGACCGCGGACTTCGCGCGGCTGCTCGACGAGTTCACGCCGCGGCTCCTGCACGTGCATCACCTGGCCGGGCACGCGGCGTCGCTGGTCGGCGCGGCGGCGCGGCGGGGCATTCCGGTCGTGTTCCAGATCCAGGACTGGTGGCTCGCCTGCGCCCGCGCCAATCTGCTCCATGCGCAGCGCCGGCTGTGCAGCGGGCCGGCGCCCGGCAAGTGCTCGGCCTGCCTGCCGCTGACCAGCCTGCCCCCGGCCCCGCTCCTCAACCGGCTGCTCTACGCCGCGCGCTGGCGGGCGATGCAGCGCGCCTTGCGGCACGCGGACGCGTTCGTCATGGGCTCCGAATTCATGCGCGAGAGCGCCCTGCGGCTCGGCATCCTGCGGCCGGACGATCCGGCGTCCGTGATCCCGTACGGGATCGAGATGGGGCCGCGCCCCACGATCCGCCCGCCGCGGGCTCCCGGCGCGGCTCTGCGCTTCGGGTTCATCGGCGCGCTCCTCCCGCACAAGGGGGGCCATGTCGCCGCGGCGGGGTTCGCGGGGATCTCTCCGGACCGGGCGCGGCTCATCGTCTGGGGGGACCCGGAGATCAATCCGGCCTACGCGCGGGAGCTCGCGACGGCCGGCGGGCCGGCGGTGGAGCTGCGCGGACGGTTCCCCGAGGAGCGGAAGGCGGAGATCTTCGCGGAGCTCGACGCGCTCCTCGTCCCTTCCGTGGGCCTGGAGTCGTTCGGCCTGGTGGCGCGGGAGGCCCTGCACCACGGCCTGCCCGTGCTGGCGAGCGACCGCGGCGCTCTCTCCGAGCTGTTCGCGGACAGCCCGTCGGGGGAGGCGGGAGCCCTGTTCGATCCGGACGATCCGGGCGCCCTGCGCGCCTGGATCGAACGGCTGATCGCCGATCCCGGCCAGCTCGACCGCTGGGCCGCGGCGATTCCGCCGGTCAAAGGGTTCGACGTGCATGCCGAGGAGATCGAGGAGGTCTATGAGCGGGTGCTCGCCCGCCGCCGCGCCGCCGCGGACCGCCTCGAACGGACCATGACGGGCACGGGGCGCAGCGGAGGGCGGGGGCGGCGGACGGCGTGAGCGCGGCGCACCGCCTCCGGGTCGCCTGGCGGGTGCTCCGCGCGGAGGGAGCGGCGGCGGTCCGCGACCGCACGTGGGACCGGCTCGCCGAAGCGGCGCGCCGGCGGTCGTACTCCCCGATGCCTCCGGATTGGCGGCCGGAGGCACCGATCCCGGTCCTCCTGGTCACCTCGGCTCCGCCCGTGCCGTGGCTGGGCGGCGTCCCGACGCAGCTTCGGACCCGCCTGGAGGCCGAGGCGCGCGGGCGATCGATCGCCCTCCTCTACCCCCTCGACTCCAACATCGGCGCCTGGCGTCTGGAGGTTCTGACAGGCGCCGAGCGCTGGTTCCTGGAGATCCCCGGCGCGGCGCCGTCTCCGGTGGCTCTGGACGACGCGGCGTTCGAGGGCGCGGTGCGTCGAGCTGCCGAGCGGGTGGGCGCCCGGGCGGTGCAGGCCGAAGGGCTGGCGGGGCTCCCTCCGGCCTCGCTCCTTCGGCTGGCGCAAGGGGGCTTTCAGCTCATCCTCTCCCTCCACGACTTCGCGGCCTTCTCTCCGCTCCCCCACGAGTGGCCGCTGGGCGCCCACGAAGAGAGGCGGGCGCTCGCCGCCGAGCTCCTCTCCGCAGCCGGCGCCGTGATCTTCCCCTCGGACTTTCTGCGGCGGTTCCACTTGGAGCGCCTGCCTGCCATCGCTCCGGAGGCTGCCGGGCGCTGGCACGTCCTCGAGCCGCCTATCGCCTCGACCGTCGCGCTTCCGCGCCCTTCTTCGCGACCCTTGCGGCACGTGGCGTTCGTGGGGAGCGTGCAGCCGCACAAGGGGTCGCTCGTCTTCGCCGAGCTGGTCCGCCGCCTGGCCGGCGCGGGCCTGCGCTGGAGCGCCTACGGCGGCGGAGACGCGGGGCAGTTGCGCGCGCTGCGGCGGCTCGGCGTGCGGGTGCGCGGCTACTACCGGAGCGGCTCCCTCCCCGGCCTCCTGCGGCGGGACGGCGTCGACCTCGCGCTGCTCCCCTCGGTCGGGCCCGAGTCGCACAACCTGGCGCTCAGCGAGTGCGTGGTCGCCGGGGTCCCGGTGCTGGCGTTTGCCCTGGGCGCCGTGGCGGAGCGGGTCCCGGCGCTCGAAGCCGGCCGGCTGGTCCCTCTGGAGCTGGGGGCGGAGGGGATCGCGGCCACGCTGCGGGACCTCCAGAGAGACGGCCTGCCGGCGGTGCCGGACGAGGCGGCGCGGCTCCTCGCCGATCCGGTGTCGGCCGCGGCGGGGTACCTGGCGCTCTACCGGGAGCTCGGGTTGGTATAGGCTCGGAGCAGCAATGACGGAAATGTTCCCTCACGACGTGTGTGTCATCGGCGGCGGCGGCCATGTGGGCCTGCCGTTCGCCCTCATCTGTGCCGACTCGGGGCTCCGCACGGTCATCTACGACGTCGACTCGCGCAAGATGCGGCAGATCCGCGACGGGCAGATGCCCTTTTTCGAGGAGGGGGCGGAGGAGGTGCTGCGGCGCGTCCTCGGCACCGGCCTCCTGACCGTCGAAGACCGCCCGGACCCGATCAGCCAGTGCCGGTTCCTCTTCATGATCATCGGCACGCCGGTCGACGAGCATCTCAACCCGTCCTTCTCGGCGATCGACCGGGCCCTGCGCGCCTCCTGGGAGCACCTGCGCGACGGGCAGATCCTGATCCTGCGCAGCACGGTCTTCCCGGGGACCAGCCAGCGCATCCAGCGGATGCTCACGGAGGCGGGGCTGCGCATCAACGTGGCCTGCTGCCCGGAGCGGGTGGCTCAAGGGTACAGCCTGCGCGAGTTCCGGGAGCTGCCGCAGCTGGTGAGCGCGTTCGACCGCGCGGCCCTGGAGGCGGTGCGTGGCGTCTTCGAGCGCTTCACCCGCGACTTCGTCGAGATGGAGCCGATGGAGGCCGAGCTCTGCAAGCTGATGACCAACGCCTGGCGCTACATTCAATTCGCCACGGTCAACCAGTTCTACATGCTCGCCTCGTCGTGCGGCGTCGACTTCGATCGCATCCTCCACGGCTGCCGCTTCAACTACCCGCGCATGGCGGGCATGCCGGGGCCCGGCCTCGCCGCGGGGCCCTGCCTGGTCAAGGACACGATGCAGCTCGCGTCGTTCAGCCACAACCACTTCATGCTCGGTCATGCCGCCATGCTGGTGAACGAGGGGCTGCCGAGCCATCTGATCGAGCTGGCCCGCCGGCAGGCCGACCTGAGTCGGCTCAAGGTAGGCATCCTCGGCATGGCCTTCAAGGCGGAGAGCGACGATCCGCGCGACTCGCTCGCCTACAAGATGCGCAAGCTGCTCGCTCTCGAAGCGCGGGAGGTGCTGTGCACCGACCCGTTCGTCCAGGACGCGACGCTGGTGCCGCTGGAGCGCGTGCTGGCCGAGGCGGACGTCCTGTTCGTGGCCACCCCGCACCGGGTCTATCGCGAGCTCCCGCCGGTCGAGGGGAAGCTGGTCGTCGACGTCTGGGGATGCCTGCAGCCACCGAGCCAGTAACGACGAGGAGTCATTCGACGTGAAAGTTCTGATCACCGGATCGGCCGGGTTCATCGCCGGTTATGTCGTCCAGCAGCTGCTGGAGGCCGGCCATGAGGTCGTCGGCCTCGACAATTACTCGAAGTATGGGGCCGTGGAGCGGAGCTTCCAGAACCATCCGAGATACCGATTCCTCCAGGCCGACGCCCGGGACGTGGACCTCCTCAAGGAGCTGCTCGCGGACTGTGACCACTTCCTGGCCTGCGCCGCGCGGATCGGCGGCATTTCCTATTTCCACGAGTACGCCTACGACCTGCTGGCGGAGAACGAGCGGATCACCGCCGCAGCCTTCGACGCCGCCATCGACGCCTTCAGGAATCACAAGCTGCGGAAAGTCACGGTGCTCTCGAGCAGCATGGTGTACGAGAACGCCACGCAATTTCCCAGCCCGGAGGGGCACGAGCGGCAGTGTCCGCCGCCCACCAGCACCTACGGGTTCCAGAAGCTGGCCTGTGAGTACTTCGCCCGCGGCGCCTGGGAGCAGTACCAGCTCCCCTACACCATCTGCCGGCCCTTCAACTGCGTCGGCGTCGGTGAGACCCGGGCCCTGGGAGACAAGGAGGTACCGAGCGGCAACATCAAGCTGGCGATGAGCCACGTGGTGCCGGACCTGGTCCAGAAGGTGCTCAAGGGGCAGGACCCGATCCACCTCCTGGGCGCCGGCAACCAGGTGCGCTGCTACACCTACGGCGGCGACCTGGCCCGCGGCATCCTGACGGCCATGTTCCACGAGAAGGCGGAGAACGAAGACTTCAACCTGTCGACGCCGGTCGCGACCAGCGTCCTGGAGCTCGCGGAGCTGATCTGGCGCAAGGTCCACGGAGATGGCAAGCCGTTCCGCTGGGTCTCCGATCCACCCTATCCGCACGATGTGCAGATGCGGATTCCGGACACGCGGAAGGCCCGCGAGGTCCTCGGCTTCGAGGCGATGACCCCGCTCTCCGGGGTGCTCGACGAGGTGATCCCGTGGGTGGAGCAGGAGATCGCGGAGGGGCGGATCTGAGAATGAAGCTCCTCGACCTGCGTCGAGTCTTCGGCCGCCGGCCTTCGCCGGAGGAAATCCTCCGTCGGAAGGTCGAGATCGAAGCGCGGCACGGCCCATGGACGGCGCACAATGTCCGGCTGTGTGACTCCGTGTGGACAGTGAAGGAAGGCGTCGCCAACTTTGACGAAAAGACACGGAGGGCCATCCAGTTAGCCCACGACTTCTTCGGTCCGGACCTCTCGGGGCTGCGCGTCCTCGACCTCGGCGCCGGGGAGGGTGGTCTATCGCTGGAATTTGCCCGGCACGGCGCCCGGGTGGTCTGCGTCGAGGGGCGGGAGAGCAACCTCGCGAAGGCACGGTTCGTCGCCGAGGTTCTCGGCCTCCGGGGAATCAGCTTCCTGTGCGAGGATGTACGGAATCTGGGGAAGCTCAAGCGCCAGTTCGACCTGGTGCTCTGTTACGGATTGCTGTATCACCTCGACGCGGTGGCGGCCTTCGACCTGGTCGAGACGATCCACCAGCTCGCCTCTCGCATCGCTGTCATCGATACGCACTACAGCCTGGTGAACGAGCAGAGCGTGGAGCTCCGCGGCGAGCTGTATTCCGGCCGGAGCTTTCGCGAGTTCGCGGAAGGCATGACCGCCGCCGACATGCTCAACAGCCCATGGTCGGCGATGGGCAACACGACGTCCTTCTGGTTCACCAGGCCGTCGTTGCTCAATCTCTTGAACCGGGTTGGATTCTCCACAGTCTACGAGGTCGCGAGCCCGCTCGTGTTCGACTACTATGACAGGGCGACGGACGTGCGTTACAAATACGAGGACCGCGGTACCTTTGTCGCAGTTCGTGGAGCCAATGCCCAGGTCCTGACCTCGCCCGAGGTGAATCGAATGCCGCAGAGACGATGGCCGGAAAGCCTCGGAGAGCAGTTGGTGGCCTCCCCAAAAGGAGGCTGAGGCTGATCCGATGAGCCGGTGCTGCTCTACATCCTGCCGTAACTTTTCCCTGCTTGCTTCGCCTGTATAGACGCGAGTAGACTAGAAGCGATTATCCGGTCCAGGGTTGAATCGGCCTCAATGGCCAGTTGATTTGCAAGGAGAGAATCATGAGAAAGATTACGCTTTCACTAACAGCCTCCGTCCTATTCTGTCTCGTCTCGTCCTCTGCCCACGCGCAGGCGACGCGCACCTGGGTCTCGGGGGTGGGCGATGACGCCAACCCGTGCAGCCGCACGGCGCCCTGCAAGACCTTCGCAGGCGCGATCTCGAAGACCGCCACCGCCGGCGAGATCAACGTCCTCGATCCCGGCGGCTTCGGCGGGGTGACGATCAACAAGTCGATCACCATCTCCAGCGAAGGCTTCGAGGCCGGCGTCTTGGTGTCCGGCACGAACGCCATCATTATCAACGCGACGACGACCAGCAACGTGGTGCTGCGCGGCCTTGACATCGAAGGGCTCGGGACTGGCCTGGTCGGGATCAAGGTGCTCGGCGGTCTTGGATCTCTCCACGTCGAGAAGTGCACCATCAATAATTTCCGCGGGGCTAACAGTTCGGGTATCGAGATCGCGACGACCGTAGCGGGCACCACCCAGGTTTTCATCAAGGATACGATCATCCGCAATAACGGTCAGAATACGGGTGGTGCCATCCTCATCAATCCCTCGGGTGCAGGCGTCGCCGTGAAAGCTTCGCTCGATAACGTCCGGCTGGAAAACAACAATTTCGGTTTCAAGGTGCAGGGCTCTACGACTGCCTCGGTGAGCAACAGTGTCGCCGCGGGCAACTTTGCCGCCGGCTTCTCGGCTGCTCTCACTCCTGCGGTCCTGAACCTTACGGACAGCGTGTCGGCCAGCAATGGCAACGGGGTTGTCTGTGCGGCTGGCACGACGGTCCGCATGGATAACCTGAGCATCACAGGCCACACACAACCAAATACTGTAACAGCAGGCGCCTGCTCGTCGTTCGGGAACAACCACATCGACCAATCTGTCTCCGTGATTAACATCGTCCCCGCCAATCAGTAGGGATGTTTCTCGCCTTCCCTCCTGGCCCTGAAAAGTGCCGGGAGGGAATCGGCTCTAAGGCGCTCCTGCAGTGAGGCGGGCCGCAAGTTCTTCTACGTTCCGGTTGCGCAGCCTGATCAGTCGCGCGGGAACCCCGCCGTAGATTCCCCACGGAGCGAGCGGCTCTTTGACCAGCGAGAGGGCGCCGACGACGGCCCCTTCTCCGAAGCTTACCCCAGGGAGGACGACGCTGTGAGCCCCCACCATGCTGTGCCTCCCGAGGTGGATACAGCCTCCCTGCACATGGCGCAGCTCCTCCGGAATTAGCGAGCCGGGAAGCCATTGGCCCGAGAAGTCGTCGTTTCCTGACAGCAGCGTCGCGCGAGGCGAGACGTTGACGCAGTCTTCGATGACGATGCCGAACGGGCCGCTCAGAAAGGCGAACGCGGAGATGTGGACGTAGGAGCCGATGACCACGGGCTGGCGCGCGGTGAGGATGGCGAAGTCGTCGATGCGTACGTGGTCTCCGATGCTGATCGAGGCGGCGCCGTAGATCGAGCAGCGATCACTGATCGCGACGCCGGTGCCCACGGCGGCGAGACCTAGCTGGGCGATCTGGTCGGAAGAAAGGGTCCCCATGCTCACGCCTCCGCTAGCGCGCCAGCGCAGCGAGGGCCGCGCGCAACTCGTCGTCCGAGACCTGTGCCACGCCCTCGTGGCATGGGAAGCACACCACGTGGGCGTAGAGCGCGTCGGCTTGCGGCCGGGATGCCACCGGCTTGTAGTACTTGTGAACGACCAGTGGGCCGCCAGCCAGCCGCTCGAGCCCGACCGGACGGGAGAAGAGGACCGGCACCAGGTTCGGAAACGACCCCTCGCTCTCACCATCCACGAGAGTCGCCAGACCCAGGTCACGGGCGATGCCGGCCAGGCGCCGGAACTGCTTCAGGTGGGCCGCGCGGATCGCCTCGAGGCGACGCAGCCGATCGAGGACGAAGGCGGCGGCCACATCGGACATCTTTCCGTTGCTCGACCGCGCGCCGGTGTCGATCCCCTTGTAGAGCCCGAAATTGATCAGCGAGCGAAGAGTGTCTTCGAACTCGGCGGGCACCACGGCGCACCCTCCCTCGCCGAAACCGCAAGGCTTGGTGTGATGGAAGCTGAAGAGCTCCCCCGCACCGAGACTGCCGAAAGACCTGCCGTGGTAGCTCGAGCCGAAGCAGGTGGCCGAGTCGACGAGGAGGATCTTGCCGGCGCGCGCCGCGAGCTCCTCGTAGAGCTCGACATGGGACGCCGTCCCGAACAGGTTGGTCACCACGATCCCGTCGTACGACTCGGTGGGCAGGGCGGCGAGCGCTTCGGGATCGAGGAATCCCTGCGTGTCGCAGTCGAGGACTTGCGCGGCGGCGAGCGGACCCTGCCGCTGCGCGTAGAAGGTAAAGGCCGAGACGACCCAGCGCAGTGGGCGCCCCGCGAGGTGCTCGTAGAGCTGAACGAGGCCATGGAGTGCCACGGTACCATTGGCGCAGGCGATCACCCGGCGGCCATGTGGCACGGAAAGAATCTCCGCCACGGTCTCTTCAAGCTGCAGCGACACCGGGCCGAAGTTCGACCACAGGCCGCTCGCTTCGCTGCGCGCCAGCAGCTCCCGGATCTTCTCGTAATCCGGCTTCTTGGGCTCGACGAAGGCGATCATGCGCAGGCCCGCGCGGCGTCCTCGGCCTTGACGCGCGGGTGGAGCTCACCGAGCAACTGTTGAGCGAGTGCGTTGATCACCCGCAGATCGGTGCGGGCGAGCATCGCCTCGACGTTGTCCAGGCTGGCGTAGAGCTCGTCCTTATGGATCTGATGCTTGCGCAACAGATGGATGATGCGGACGTCGCCGAGCTCGTCGGCGTGGAGTGCCTCGAGCAGGGGATCGTTGGCGAAGTTCCAGCGAAAGGGCAAGGCGCTGAAGGGCAGGCCGAACCGGGTCACCGCCAGAGAGACCGCCAGCTGGACGCGGTAGATCGTCCGGTGGACGGCGTCTACGGCTGCCATCAGCTCATAGATGGCGCTGCCGATGCTCCGCATCACCGCAGCCGGGGCAGCCAACACGCCGAGGTTGAAATACGGCGGGCAACGGCGCAGCGACTCGTCCTGGAACATGTAGCCCCAGCCGGTGTGCTCACAAGGGGTCTCCAACTCGCCCAAGCCACAGGAACGATAGAGCTCCTGCCACTGCTCGCGCCGGGAGAACGGCGGCACGTGCGCCACGACGCCGCACACCGCTCCCGTCCGATGCGCCTCGTCGACCAGCTCATCGAGCGGACCGGCGATCAAGGTATCGGCGTCCAGCGCCAGCACCACATCGCTCGCGGGCTCGTAGCGGAAGCGCTCGCACGCCGTGGCGTACCAGCTTTCGCGCGCGAAGAGCGCCTCGTTGACCCAGCGGACCTCCACGCCGTTGTCGGTCATCCAGGGATGGTTGCGGGCGAGGTCAGGATCGCGCTGTTCGGCTCCGACGGTCAAGACGACCGGCGCGTCGCGGTAGCCGCCCCCGTGGACGCGGAGCGACCGCGTGAGGTAGTGGGCCATGTTGAGAAACGTCCGGGTGGGGCTCACCGGGATGTGGACTTCGAGTGTGGGGCGACGACGTAGGGACCGCATTGGACGCCCGCGCATCTTATACGATTGAAGCTCCGCGCAGGGCGCGTTTGAGCTCGACGAGCCTCTGACGCAGGCGCCAGGCGCGGGTACCCTCCATAGAGGCGACCCGCTCCTGCCAGGCTTTCAGCTCCCGGCGAAAGCTCTCGCGTTCCGCCTCCCATCTCCTTTGCTCATTGCGTAGCACGTCGATCTCTTGGAGCAGTTGCTCTCGCTCGCCCGCCAGGGTGTCCCGCGCGGCCATCCAATCCGCGCGTTCCGCCACCAGGGTCTCCAGGCGGGCCGATTCGGCCTGTCGCAGGGCGGCTGCGGCCGCGTTTTCCGCCCGCAAGCGCTCGATCTCAATCGTGGAGTGCAGGAGCCGGGTCGCCGAATGTTGCGCCACGACGAGGAGGTCGGGGAGGCGCCGGCGATAAAGCTCCTCGTGCTTGGCGACGACGTAGCGCTCCACGCGGCGGCGCGCCGCCTCGTCGGCGGCGAGCGTGACCATCGAGCCTGGGCGGACGCGGTAGTCCTGGGCCTCGATCGGCAGGTAGTGGAAACGCCAGCCTCGCTCGGCCACCCCAAGCCAGAACTCCCAGTCCTCGAGCACCGGTACGGGCATATGAAGGTCGTAGCCACCACAGGCACTCCAGACTTCCTTGCGTAGCACAGCGCAAGCATCGATAAAGTTGGACGCGAGCAGGGCCTCCAGATCGAACGGGCCGACGTGCACCGTAGCGGAGCGGAGGCCGAAATCGCGGCGGTCGCCGTAGACGACCCCGACCTCGGCCTGAAGGTCGAGGATCTCCAACGCGGGTCCGACGAACCCCGGCCGCAGCCGGTTGTCCGCATCGAGCGGAAGGACATACAGGGAACGGGCTTGCTCGATTCCGCGGTTCCTGGCGGCGGAGAGGCCACGGTTCTCCTGGTCAACGACCCGATAGCCGGCTCCCCGCAGCACCTCCAGAATCTCCAGCGTGCGTGGCTCGCAGGAGCCGTCGTTGACGATGATCAGCTCGTGGGGCTCTGGCACGCTGCGCTCGACGCTGGCCACCGCCTCGACCAGGAATTCCCCCTGGTCGAAGCACGGGATGACGACCGAAACGCGGGCCTCGGCAGGCTCTCTGTACCGGGCCGGGCGGCCGGCGGGCCACAGGCCTTCACTCGAGACGTCGGCGAGCCGATCGAGATCGGCGAGGATCTCCGCGCAGTCGGGATGGGTCGCCGCCGCCAGGGGACCCAGCGGGTCGTCCGGGTCGGCCCGCTGGAAGAGCGCCGGAGCCAGGAGCTCCGCGGCCTGTGCTCCGGCGGAGTCCAGCCCCAGGCGGCGGCGCAGCAGGTCGATCCAGCTCTCGGGCTCATTCTGCAAGGCATCCGTGCTGAGCAAGAGGCAGCGGTCGCTGTGGCGCCGGTAAAAGTCGAGGAGCTCCCGGTTGTAGAAAGCCCAGATCCGGTAGGCGTAGTCCGGCCGCCGGAGGAAGACCTCGGCGCCCAGGCGCTGCATCGAATCCGCGACCTCCCAGGGGAACCGGTAGACGAGCACGTACCGGGCATCGTCGAGGAGAGCGTCCCAGAAATCGAGCGCCAGCGACGTGCGCGGCTCCTTCCACCCCCAGAAGCCGGCCGGCCCGGCGCTCTTTGCGGCAACCAGAGCCCGGGCACGCGCGGTAAAGGCCGCGAAGCGGCCGCGGTCCAGCCGCTCGCTCTCCGTCCATCCCCAGTCGCGGTGCCCCCCGTCGTCTGGAACGGTCGCCTCGTGGAGCATCTCCTGTTGCAGGTGGAGAATCTCCAGGTCCTCGAAATAGCCCCGCGGATTGTTCCGGTCGGCGGCGAGCAGCCGATCGCCCATGTCCACGCCGGAGGCCGCGAGGATCGAAGCGACGAGGGAGGTCCCCGACCGATGCATACCCGCCACGATGACGGGGGACCGCTGTGGAATCATCGCCGTGATCTTTGCAGGTTTCAAGCGACTCGGCTAGATTAGCCGTCCATGCCCGCAAGGACGGCTCTCCCTTCCCGCGATGGCGAGGTGTTCGACCGGCTGGTCCAGGAAGGGGGGGATTTCAACCCGTTCACGGACCGCGGCTGGCGGACTCTCGCCCGCCGCTTCGCCGCCGCGGTGCCGGGCGCTCCGGGTCTGCGGATCCTCGACGTGGGGTGCGGCACCGGCCAGTCGCTGCGCATCTACCGCGAGCGGGCCGGCCTCTACGTGGGGATCGACCTGTCGCTCGGCGCGCTCCGCCGGGCGGCCGGCCGCTTCGGCGCGTCGTCGTGGATGCAGGCGGACGCGCTCCGCCTCCCGTTCCGCGACGGGAGCTTCGACGTGGTGGCTTTCAGCAGCGTGCTCCATCACATCGGCCACCGCGGAGCGGCGCTGGCCGAGGCGCGGCGGGTGCTCTCTCCCGGCGGCTGGGCCTTCGCCTTCGATCCCAACCTCCTCCACCCCGCGATGCTCCTGTTCCGCCATCCGGGAAGCCCCCTCTACTCGGCCCAGGGGGTGAGCCCCGACGAGCAGCCGCTCCTGCCCTCCGCCTTGCGGCGCGACTTCGCGGACGCGGGCTTCGCGGCGATCGGCCAGCGCTGCCAGTCGGACATCCCCTACCGGAAGGTGGCGCCCCGCGGGCTCGATACTCTCCTCGGGCTTTACAACCGCGCCGATTGGCTGTGGGAGAAGAGCGGCCTGGGCCGCTTCTTCGGCACCTTCGTGGTGACCTGGGGGCGCAAGCCGGAATGAGCAGCCTCCGCTACTCGGTGGTCGTGCCGGTCTTCCACGAGGCGGACACCATCGGACCGTTCTGCCGCGCCGTCCGCGAGTCCTTCCCGCCGGGCTACGAGCTCCTCGTCTGCTACGACATGGAGGAGGACCGGACTCTCCCCGCTCTCGCCGCGCTGCCGGCCGGGCAGAAGCCCGCGACCGTCCGGCTGGTGCACAACAACCTCGGCCGCGGAGTGCGCTACGCCATCGAGGCGGGCCTGCGCGCCGCGGCCGCGCCCGTGGTGATCGTCACCATGGTCGACCTGTCGGACGACTACCGGATCGTCGAGGAGATGGTCGCGCGCGCCGAGGCCGGGGCCGCGGTGGTCTGCGCCAGCCGCTACATGCCCGGCGGGCGGCAGATCGGCGGCCCCTGGCTCAAGGGACTGTTCAGCCGGACCGCGGGCCTCTCTCTGCACTGGCTCGCGGGGGTGCCGACGCGCGACCCCACGAACAGCTTCAAGGCCTATCGGAAGGATTTCGTGGACCGCACGCCGATCGAGAGCACGGCCGGGTTCAGCCTGGGCCTCGAGCTGACGGTCAAGGCCCACTTCTCCGGCCGCCGCGTCGAGGAGATTCCGGCCACCTGGCGGGAGCGCACGGCCGGCGAGAGCCGCTTCCGGCTGTTCGCCTGGCTGCCGCTCTACCTGCGGTGGTATCTGTGGGCGCTGCGGCGGCGCTGGCTGGGGGTCAGCTCTTCCGCGCCACCGCGATGAGCCCGAGCCCGCGGCCGGGCACGTAGGGATCGAGGCGCCGGATGGCCGGCACCAGGATGTTGAAGATCTTGAGCTGCGAGCGGCTGAAGTGCCGCCGCTTCAGGAGCCTGCCGTTCAGCCACCAGCCGGGGATGGCGAAGTGGTTGAAGTCGCGGAAGGACTCGAGCTCGAAGCCGGTCGCGCGCAGCTCCTCGGCCAGCATCTCCCGGCTGTAGCGGCAGCGGTGGCCCAGGACGTCGTCGAGCGACGAGTAGAGCTGCTGCCCCTGCGGCACGTAGAGCACCAGCCGCCCCCCGGGCTCGAGCGCGCTCGCCATGTTGCGCAGCGAGAGGACGGGGTCGCGCACGTGCTCCAGCACGTTCAGGCAGACCACGGTGTCGAACCGGCCCTGCCAGGGCGCGAAGCACGCCGGATCTTCCAGGTCGATGCGGTCCACCTGCAGATAGGGCTTGCCCAGGGCGAAGTTGCGGAGGTAGTGGAGGTAGTGCGGGTTGATGTCGCTCGCCAGGTAGAAGTCGCGCGGCAAGAGCCAGCTCGTGATGTTGCCGATGCCGGCGCCGATCTCCAGGACGCGGGCGCCGACGTGCGGCGCGATCGACTCGGCCATCCAGCGGTTGAAGCGCTGCGCCCGCTCCAGGCTGTGCAGGATGTGGGAGCCGTATTCGTCCTCGGCGTAGACGTCGTCCATCAGCCAGTACTTGGTCATCGCCCGGAGCGCCTTGAAGCCGTCCTTCCAGCCGATCTTCTTCCCTTCGCGGTAGGTGCGGCCGAGATAGCTGATGGGCACCTCGAAGACCCGGCACTCGCGCTTGGCGATCTTCGCCGTGATCTCCGGCTCCATCGCGAAGTCGTTGGAGCGGATGGGGATCGACTTGAGGAGGGGAGCCCGGAACATCTTGTAGCAGGTCTCCATGTCCGTCAGGTCGAGGTCGGTGAACCAGTTGCTGAGCGCGGTCAGGAACCGGTTGCCCAGGGCATGGCGGTGGTAGAGGACGCGGCGGCGCTCGCTGGGCAGGAACCGCGAGCCATAGACGACGTCGGCGCCGTCCTCCAGGAACGGGCGGACCAGGCGGGCGTAGTCCCGCGGGTCGTACTCCAGGTCGGCATCCTGGAACACGATCAGGTCGCCGGTGGTGGCGGCGATGCCGGTGCGGATGGCCGCGCCCTTGCCGCCGTTCTTCGCGTGCTCGATGTAGCGGATGGGTTCCGGATGGGCCGCGGCGATCTCGCGCAGGATCTCGCGGGTGCCGTCCTTCGAGCCGTCGTCGACGATGACGACCTCGATCTCGCGGACTCCGGGGATCTCCACGGCCAGCACGCGCTGGACGAGCTCCCGGACGAGAAATCGCTCGTTATAGACGGGGATGACGACGCTCAGCTTGAGCTCGTTCGTGGCCTCTGCGCTCAACGGGGTTCGGGCTCCTCAAAAGTCGCGGAAGGATACCATGGGGCGTCCGGTGGCGCACCGCACCGGCCCCCGGGGGTCGCCGAACGGCGGGATGCGGTAGAAGGCGCGCAGCGCCTCGGCCCGCTCCGGCGGTCCCAGGACCGCGATCCGCGCCGCCCGCCAGTCCGGCAGCCGCCAGAGGTTCCAGGTGGGCGTGCTGCGGAACGTGATCCCCCAGACCTTCCGGTCCTCTCCCTGGTCGCGCCACAGCACCCGCGACTGGAAGACCGCCGGCCAGACCCTCCAGTAGTCCCCCAGGACGTGGGTGCAGCCGTCCGCGACGATCGGCCGCGCCTCCTCGGCGCCGGGGCCGGTGCCGAGCGCCGCGCGCGCCGCGGCCGGCGACGGCGGGCCATAGCGCAGGAACGCCAGGGGGAGCAGGGCCGCCAGAGCGAGGACGTTGGCGACCCTCCCCCACCGCTCCGGCCTCCCTTCGAGCAGGAGCCCCAAGAGCAGCACCGGACCTGCCATGGCAGTGGCCAGGAGCGTCATCGCCAGGAAGCGGATGCGGAATCCGTTCTGATAGACCCAACCCGTCGTCCCCAGGATCAGGAGCTCCGCGGCCGCCGTCCCCAACAGGCAGAGCGCGGCGGCCAGCGCCGGACGCCCCTCGCGCCGGCTCAACCGCAGCGAGCACGCGGCGGCCAGCAGGACCGCGAGGGCCGTCAGCAGGACCGGTCCGAGGCTCTCGCCCACCCGCCCCGCCAGGGTCCGCCAGGCGTGCGGCCAGAGGGTGGGAGGCGCGGCGCCCAGGTTGGTCGCCTCGCCGTACGGGGAGAAGCGCGCGGCGAGGAGCGTGACCGCGAAGAAGATGCCGGCCAGAGCGAACGGAAGGAGCGCCGGATCGTGCCGCAGGTCCTGCCGCCGCGGCCAGAAGCCCGGCCCGGCGGTCCCCGGCTGCAGCCCCAGGACGCGCCGCAGCCAGAGCAGCGGCAGCAGCCAGAAGAGGATCACCGGCGCCACCCAGAAGGCGAGAGCCCACAGCGCGTAGGCCGCCGCCTTCACCTTCCACTGGCGCCGGTCGAGCCCCCGGTCGAGCAGGAGGACTCCCCCGAGAGCGAGCGAGATGGCCTGGAAATAGGGCTGCATCTGCTGGAAATTGTGCTGCGCGAGATCCTTGCCGGCGAGGAAGAGGCCGAGCGTCAGGGCTCCCGCGGCCGGCCACCAGGGGCGCCGCACCACCGTGCGCGCGACGAGGAAGAACGAGAGGAAGAGCGCGAACAGCCGCAGCGCCACCTGCACCAGGAGATTGGCGAACGGGTCGCGCACCGGCAGGGCCAGGAGCGGCACGATCATGCCGAACCGGTTCTGCTCCCAATAGAACGGAGTCCACCGGTCCAGGCTCATCAGGATCGGGATCAGCGAGTCGCTGTTGTGGAACCCATGGATCGGCGAGAGATCGGCCCACACCGCCAGCAGGGCGGTCAGCGCCAGGACAGCGCCAGGACATCGAGGTATCGCGAAGCGGGAAAGCACGGCGTGCGGCCCGGAGATTATCAGATCCGGGATCAGGTCGTGTATGCTGCCCACAGCACGTAGTAAGATTCGCTACCATTGATGAGCACTCCCCGGGTCGCCTGCACGATCGTCTCGAATAATTACCTGGCGTACGCGCGGGTATTCACCCGCTCGTTCCTGGAGCAGCACCCGGACGGACGGGTCTACGTCCTGATCGTCGACAAGCCGGATCCCACCCTGCGGTACGAGGACGAGCCCTTCACGGCCGTTCTCGTGGAGAGCCTGGGAATTCCGGGGTTCTCCCGCTTCGCCTTCCGGTATTCGATCCTCGAGCTCAACACGGCGGTCAAACCCTGGTTTCTGCTCCATCTCCACAGGACCGGCGGCTACGACCGGATCTGCTACTTCGACCCGGACATCCTGGTCACCGGCGATCTGTCGGGAATCTATGAGCGGCTCGGCGCGTCCGACGTTCTGCTGACGCCGCACATCACCGAGCCCATCGAGGACGACCGCACCCCGTCCGAACGGGATTTCCTGCTCTCGGGGATCTACAACCTGGGCTTTCTCGGAGTGGCCTTCAATCACCGGACGCTCCCCTTCCTCGACTGGTGGCACCGCCGGCTCTACAAGGAATGCCTGCACGCCGTCGAGGAGGGCCTGTTCGTCGACCAACGCTGGATGGATTTCGCGCCGGTGTTCCTGGCCCAGGCGGAGATCCACCGCGATCCGGGCTGCAACGTCGCTTACTGGAACCTGATGCACCGGACGCTCGCCCGGCGCGATGGCGGCTGGTGGGTGGGCGACGCCCCGCTCCGCTTCTTCCATTTCAGCGGCTACATGCTGCGCCGGCAGGAGCTGATCTCCAAGTACCAGAACCGCTTTTCGCTGAAGCAGCGGCCGGACGTCGAGCCTCTCTTCCACGAGTACGGAGAACGCCTCCTGGCCGCGGAGCATGGCGAGTTGGAGCCGCTTCCCTATGGGTTCGGCTGCTTCGCGGACGGTACGCCCATCCCGGACGTGGCGCGCCGGCTTCTACGCCTTCTCGATCCCGAGGGGAAGCGCTGGGCCGATCCCTTCGCAGCCTCCGGGTCGGACAGCTTTCTCGGATGGCTGCTGAGCCCGGACAGCCGCCTCTCCCCCATTCCGCTTCCACGGATCGCGTTCTCCATCTGGGAGCAGCGCCGGGATCTGCAGCAGGTCTTCCCCTCTCCCGACCGGCGGGACCGCGCCAGCTTCGCCGGATGGTTCGTCGCGCACGCTGCCGAGCACCAGATCGGAGAAGTCTTCACCCATGCCGTCGCGCTCGCGCTCCAGCGCGTTCACAAAGGACCTTCCCCGCGTCTCGAGGAGACGCACCACCGGACCTGGCACGAGATCTCCCAGGGGGTCCCCCTGAAAAAAGGCCGCTTCACGGCGGACGAGATCGCAACGCTCAACGCCGAGTCCGGGCCGGACCCGGAGGGCCGTCCGCTCATTCCGCGCCTTGCCCTCATCTTCCATCGCCAGCGCGCAGATCTGCGGAGCTCCTTCCCGGATCCGTTCGGAACGGACCGTGCGGCCTTCGCTCTCTGGTACGTCACCTCCGGCCGCCGGGAGTACAATCTGCCGTCCGCGTTCGTCTGGCCGGTGATCCGTACCCTGCCTCCCCGCCAGATGACATGGGCGCTTCTCTGGTGGCAGCGGCAAAGGTGGCGGCGGCCGCAGCCGAAGATGGAACAACCCAAGGCGCGCCCGCAGCCGGCCTCGGCCGGCCTGCCGTCTCTTCGCTCCGCCGCCTCTTCCCTTGCCTCGACCGGCTCCAGCGGCCTGAACGTGGTCGGCTGGGCCGCCGCTCCCACCGGCGTGGGCGAAGCCTGCCGCGGCACGCTCCTCGCCCTGGAGAAGACGCGCGTCCCCACGGCTCTCTGGAACCTCGGCGCGAGCGCGGCCGACGATCCGCTGCGCGGCGCAACGCAGGGCCTGCCGTTCGACACCATCCTGTTCCACGTCAACGCGGACATGATCCCGGTGGTGAGCCGCCAGCTCCCGCGCGCGCTGCTCGCCGGGCGCCACCGGATCGGCTACTGGTTCTGGGAGCTCTCCCACTTCCCTCTCGCGTTCGCCGACTCGTTCCGCCATCTCGACGAGGTCTGGGCGCCGACCCGCTTCTGCCTGGACGCCTTCCAGGCGATCGCACCGCTGGAGGTCCGCTGGGTGCCGCCGTGTGTCGCCGCGCCCACCGAAGAGCCGGCCGACCGGCAGGCGCTGGGTGTGCCGGCGGAGAGCTTCCTGTTCTATTTCGCCTTCGATGCGCTGAGCATCCCCGAGCGCAAGAACCCGGACGGCCTGCTGCGCGCCTTCGCGCGGGCGGTGCGCGACAGCCCCCGCCCCCTCCATCTCCTCCTCAAGGTCAACCACCTGGAGGCGGACGCGGCGCTCGGCCGGCAGCTCCTCTGCCGGATCGCCGAGCTCCCGGTCACCCTGCTGAGGCAGCCGATGAGCCGCGCGGAGGTGAACTCCGTGATGGCGGCCTGCGACGCCTACGTCTCCCTCCACCGTTCCGAGGGGCTCGGCCTGCCGCTCATCGAAGCCATGTACCTGAAGCGGCCGGTGATCGCCACCGGCTATGGCGGCGTCACCGACTTCTTCGACGACTCGACGGGCTGGGTGATCCGCCACTCGATGAAGACCCTGGAAGAGCCGCGCGGCCCGTATCCCGCCGGAGCGGTCTGGGCCGACCCCGACCCCGAGCACGCAGCCGAGCTCATGGTGGAGGTCGCCACGGCTTCGCCCCAGGCCACGGCCGGCCGGATCGAGGCCGCCCGCCAGCGGATCTGCGAGATCTATGCTCCCGAGGCCGCCGGGGCGCGCCTGAAGCGGGAGCTGGAACGGATCGAGCGCCTGCGCGAAGACCGCGACGACCGGCGCGAGATGGTGAAGCGCGCCGGGATCGCGTAAGGTCAGACGTGCTTACGTGAAGAGCCGGTCGCGCCGGACGCCTTTTTTGTGCAGCTTGTACCGGAGAAGGATCCCGAGGACCGAGAACCCGTACTCGACGCTGCGCCAGAAGCCGATCTGCGAGGCCTCCTCGAAATAGCGGGTACGGATCGGGATCTCCTTGATCCGCAGACCCTTCCAGACTCCCTGGGCGATGATCTCGGTGTCGAAGACGAAGTTGTCCGAGTTCCGCTCGATGTCGATCGCCTCCAGGTACTCCCGGCTGTAGGCGCGCAGGCCGGAGTGATACTCCGACAGGAAGACGTAGAACGTGGCGTTCGCCACCATGGTGAGGAACAGGTTCGCCAGGTACTTCCACTTCGGCATGCCGCCCTCGATGGGGCGGCCTCCCAGCATCCGGCTGCCGAAGACGGCGGTGCATTCGCCGCGCAGCAGCGGCGCGATGAGCTCCGGAACGTAGGTGGGATCGTACTGGTGGTCGGGGTGGACCATGACAACGATGTCGGCACCGCGAGCGAGGGCCTCGCGGTAGCAGGTCTTCTGGTTCCCCCCGTAGCCCCGGTTCTGCGGGTGGACGAGCACGTGCAGCCCGAGGCTCTCCGCGATCTCCACCGTCCGGTCCTGACTCGCGTCGTCGACGACGATCACGTCGTCGACCCAGTCGAGCGGAAGATCGCGGTACGTGCGCTCCAGTGTCTTTTCCGCGTTATAGGCCGGCATGATCACGCAGATCCTGCGCGAGCGCCACTCCGCGGGTCTCGAGCTCTCCAAAGTACGGTTCAGAAAGGCCGATGACTCAGAGAGCGGTGTCGAAATAGCCGCTCACGTCGAGAACGAGATGAGTCTGCCCCTGCACGCCGAACGGCTGGATCACGTACGGGAACACGGAAAGGTCCGGTGTCGAGGCCCCGAGAGGAACGATCACTCCGTTGGCGAGCGCGGACTCTCCGCCGGCATAGTTGATGTTCGAGACTATGGGGCGCGCCGTCCCCGCGGGGAACACCGTGAGATAACCCTGCCCGGTCGGGCCGATGACCGTCACGTTCAAAGCGACCGCCTTGGCTCCGCTGGGGACTCCGCACTTCCCCTGGATGGTGAAGGTGCGGGTCGCTCCGTGGGACAGGATGGGTGCGTCGGCCGGTTGCCGGGTATCGACCAGCCGGCAGGGCGTCAACGGATAGAACCGGAACGGACCGGCGGCGCTCGCAGGGAGCGCGCACGTCAAGGCCACCACGGCCAACCACAAGATGCGTTTCACGGGGTATACCTCCTCTGTCTTTTTGGTGACTTCTCTCGAAGAGAGTACCATCCAATCGGCAAAGCGTCAATCCGCGCGTTCATCGCGCCGACCGCTCTGGTACGCTCCATCCCACGATGAAGCTGATCATCCAGATCCCGTGCTACAACGAGGAGCAGACGCTCCCCTTGACGCTGAGCGAGATCCCGCGCCAGATCCCCGGCTTCGACGTCGTCGAGATCCTCGTCATCGACGACGGCAGCACGGACCAGACCTCCCGGGTGGCGCGAGACGCGGGAGCCCACCACATCATCCGCCACGTCCGCAACCAGGGACTGGCCAAGGCCTTCCGCACCGGGCTGGACGCCTGCCTGCGTCTCGGAGCCGACGTGATCGTCAACACCGATGCGGATAACCAATACGCCGGCAGCGCCATTCCGGATCTCGTCCGGCCGATCCTGGAGGGCGTGGCGGACATCGTCGTCGGCGACCGCCGGACCGACCAGGTCACCCACTTCTCCAGGAGCCGGAAGCGGCTGCAGAAGCTGGGCAGCTTCGTCGTCCGCAAGATCTCGGGCCTGGAGGTGCCGGACGCGGTGAGCGGCTTCCGCGCCATGTCGCGCGCCGCCGCCCTCCAGCTCAACATCGTCTCGTCCTTCAGCTACACCATCGAGATGCTGATCCAGGCCGGCAAGAAGCGGATCGCGGTCGCCTGGGTCCCGGTGCCGGTCAACCCGCAGATGCGGGAGTCGCGCCTCTTCCGCAGCGTGCCCCACTTCCTGCTCCAGTCGCTCGCCACCATGGTGCGGACCTACACGATGTACAAGCCGCTCCGGGTGTTCACCTTTCTCGGCGGCACCCTGGTGCTGATCGGCGCGCTGCCGGTGGCCCGCTTCTTCTTTTTCTATGTCCAGGGGCAGGGGGGAGGGCATGTCCAATCGCTGGTCCTGGGCGGCGTCCTGCTGATCTTCGGCTTCGTCTCCCTGCTCGTCGGCGTGGTCGCCGACCTGATCGCGTTCAACCGGGCGCTGATCGAGCTCCTCCTGGAAAAGGTGCGGCGGCTGGAGGAGGACCAAGCCGTCGGCGGGCGTTTCTCCGACCGGAAGGGATGATGGAGCGGCATCCGGTCTATGGGCTCAGCGTCGCCGAGAGAGGCTGGGTCCCCGCTCCGCGGTACGCCCTGCGGCGGGCCCGCATCCTCTCGATCCTCTCCGGTCTGCCGCGCGGCCGCGTGCTCGAGATCGGATGCGGCGCCGGCGCCCTGCTCCACGACCTGGCGGTCCTGGGCTTCGCGTGCGCGGCGGTCGAGACCTCGCGCGAAGCCCTCGCTCTGGCCCGGGACGTGAACCGGGATCATCCGGAGGTGAAGGTCTTCTCCCGTCCACAGGAGGGATGGGACGAGGCCTTCGACCTCGTCCTCGCCTTCGAGGTGCTGGAGCATCTGGAGGACGACGCCGGCGCGCTGCGCCAGTGGCGGGCCTGGCTCCGGCCGGATGGGCGCCTGTTGCTCTCGGTGCCCGCCCGGCAGGCGCGCTGGACCGCGACGGACACCTGGGCGGGGCATCTGCGCCGCTACGAGAGAAGCGGCCTGCTGGCCCTCCTCGACCGCTCTGGCTTCGCCGTCGAGCACCACGAATGCTACGGCTTCCCGCTCAGCAACCTGACCGAGACCCTGCGCGGCCGCGTCCATGCCCGGGTCCTGCGGCGGAGCCTGCGCGCGAACGGAGCCCTGCCGGACGCGGCCGCCAGCACCGGGCGCAGCGGCACCGACCGCGGCTTCGAAACCCGGCTCTACCCTCTCCAGGCGAGCTGGCCCGGTGTCCAGCTCTTCCGGGCCTGCTGCTGGCTGCAGAACCGTTTCCTGGAGCGCGAGCTCGGCACCGGCTATCTGATTCTGGCGCGGCGGCGATGAAACGGGCCTCCCGTCTGCTCGGCGCCGTCCTGGTCGCCGCGAGCCTCGCCTATCTGGTCTTCTTCGCCGTGCGCCATGCGCAGAGCCTCCCCGAGATCCGCTGGAACGCCCGCGCGGTCGCCGGCTCCGGCGCGGCCGTGGCGCTCTATGGGCTCACCCTGATCTCCTCGGCGTCCGCCTGGCATCTCCTGCTCCGCTCGGCGGGAGAGCGGCCCCGGCTCCGGCCCGTGGCGGCGATCTTCCTGCTGTCCCAGATCGGCAAATATCTCCCCGGCAACTTCGCCCATTACGTCGGCCGGGTCGCGCTGGCGAAGGAGCAAGGGCTCGGTCCGGGCCCCGTCCTCCTCACGCTGGCTGTCGAGGCGGCCTGCGCCATCCTGGCGGGCATCGCGGTGACGGCCGCGGCGTTCCCCGGCCCTCAGAACGCGCCGGGACCGGCCGGTCCGCGCCACGCCGCCGCCGCCCTGCTGGCCGTGGGCGGGGTCGCGCTGGCGTCGCGCCTGGTGGACTCCCCGCGGGTGCGGGCGTGGGCGCGCTTCCCGGCCCCGGCCCCGCCGGCGTCGCGCGGCCGGCGCGGGCTCCTCTGGCTGGCCTGCCTCGGCCTCTACGCGTTCAACTTCTTTGCCTTCGGCGCCTGCGCGGCCTTGCTCGCCCAGACTGTTCTGGGCGCCGCCCCGGCGTCCTGGCCGGCTCTCGCGGCCGTGATGGCCGCGGCCTGGGTCGCGGGGTTCGTCACCCCGGGAGCGCCCGCCGGCCTCGGCATCCGCGAGGCGATTCTCCTCGCGGGTTTGCGCCCGCTCTACGGCCCGGGAGTGGCTCTCAGCCTGCCGCTCCTCTTCCGGCTGGTCACCACGTTGGGGGATGCGCTGGGGTGCGGCGCGGGGTATCTGCTGCGCCGGCGCGCCGCCGGACCGGAGGAGGTCTGATGCCCACCAGTCTGGTGACAGGCGGCGCCGGCTTCATCGGCTCCCATCTGGCGGACGAGCTTCTCGCGCGGGGGCACTCCGTCGTGGTGCTCGACGACCTGAGCGGCGGCGCGCGAGAGAACGTCCCGGCCGGCGCCCAGCTCGTCCAGGGATCGATCGTCGACGACGCCCTCCTTGCCCGCCTCTTCGCCGGGCACGCGTTCGACTACGTCTTCCACCTGGCGGCCTATGCGGCGGAGGGGCTCTCCCACTTCATCCGCCGGTTCAACTACGAGAACAACCTGATCGGCTCGGTGAACCTGATCAATCTGGCCGTGCAACACGAGGTGCGGCGCTTCGTCTTCACCTCGAGCATCGCGGTGTACGGCCGGAACCAGCTCCCGATGCTCGAGGAGACGCCGCCGCGCCCCGAGGACCCCTACGGGATCGCCAAGTACGCGGTGGAGCTCGACCTGCGGGCGGCCCACGAGCAGTGGGGTCTCGACTTCATCATCTTCCGGCCGCACAACGTCTACGGCGAGCGCCAGAACGTGGGCGACCGCTATCGCAACGTGATCGGCATCTTCATGAACCAGATCCTGCGCGGCGAGCCGCTGACCGTCTTCGGCGACGGCACCCAGACCCGCGCCTTCACCCACGTGGCCGACGTGGCGCCGGTGATCGCCCGCTCGATCGAGGTGGAGGCGGCGCGCAACGAGCTGTTCAACGTCGGCGCCGACCAGCCCTGCTCGGTGAACGACCTGGCGCGGATCGTGGCGCGCACGATGGGCGCCGCGCCGCGGATCGACCACCAGCCGGCGCGCAACGAGGTGCAGCACGCCTGGGCCGCCCACGAGAAGGCGCGGCGCGTGTTCGGGAGCACGGAGGAGATCCCGCTCGAAGAGGGCATCCGCCGCATGGCCACCTGGGTCCGCCAAGCCGGGGCGCGGGAGACCCCGCGCTTCACCGCGATCGAGATCGAGCGCGGGTTGCCGCCGTCGTGGCGGTAGGCAGCGGCTACACGGCGTCCGCCAGCACCCGCAGCAGCGGCGCCACCACCACCTCCGGCCGCAGCCGGCTCCGGTACAGCTCGTGGGCATTGGCGGCGAGGCGCCCGGCGAGGGCGGGGTCGGCGGCGAGGCGGGTCACGGCGTCGGCCAGGGATTCGGGCGAGCCCATCCGGCAGAGGAGCGCGTTCTCGCCATCGACGAACAGCTCGCGCGTGGCCGGGCTGTCTCCCACGATGACCGGCCGGCGCATGGCGATCAGCTCGTAGACCTTGCCTGCGATCACCTGTCCGGCCTTCGGGACGGTCGAGTAATGGCCGCCGAGGCCGATCTCGGCCGCGGCGATCTCCTCGATCACCTGCCGGCGCGGGATGCCTCCGAGGAACCGGATGTTCCGCACCCCCTCGGCCTCCGCCCGCTGCCGCATCCGCTCGATGATCCGGCTGGCGCCGGCGAGCCGCAGGACGACGGGCACGCCGCGCTCCTGGAGGAGACGGAAGGCCTCATAGATCACGTCCAGCCCCTGGAGGGGGATGCCGCTGCCCGACCAGAAGACCGTGATCTCCGGTCCGCTTTTCGGCGGTGCCGGGCGGGGCTGGAACAGCCGTTCCTCGCAGGAGATGTAGACGCTGGTGATCTTCTCCGGCGGAATGCCGAAGGTGCGGATGAAGTAGTCGCGGTGCGTCTCGGTGTCGATCAGCACGTGGTCGGCCAGGCGGCCGTTCCACCGGTCGAGAAAGAAGAGGAGCCGGCCCGGCAGGGAGCCGGGGCGGAACCAGCCCCTCTCCTCGCAGGCGCTCTGCCAGAAGGAGATGTGCGCGTCGTGCACGATCGGCTTGCGGGTGAGCAGGCGCAGGAGCCAGAGGATCTCGAAGCTGCGGAAGTTGGCGAGGACGACGTCAGAGCGCCCGATGCCGCAGAGGAGCTTCCACAAGGCCAGCGGATAGCGCAGCGGCCCCTTGCGGTTGGCCTGGCAGAGGACGACCGGCACGCCGTTGTCGCGCAGCCCTTCGAGCAACGTCTCGGTGCGGATATAGTCCCGGTTGTACGCCTGGAAGAAGCAGACGGTCGGCAAGGGCGTGGTCATGGGCCAGTTATTCTAGTCTCGATATCCGGAGGCGATCTTGGGGAGCATCTCGTCGAGAGACGGCGGCACGGGCGAGCCCCTCGGCCCGCGCATCGGGGTGTGGGGCACGTTCGACGTCGCGAGCTATGGCCCCCTGCTCGCCCCCCGGATCTTCGAGCGCGAGATCGGCCGGCGCCTGCCGCTGGCGGAAGTGGTCCCCTACTCCCCTTGCGGCGGCCTCCATCCGGTGGCGATGGACGGCGGGCGCCCCGCCGACCCGCTGGGCCCCTGGGAGCCGGCGCGGCGGGCGCAGCTCGCGGCCGAGCTCGACTTCGTGGCGGTCGGAGGAGGCGGAATCGTCCACGTCCGCGATGACCTCTATGGCAGCGCCTACGGCAGGACGCCCGAGGCGATGGCGCGCCACCGCCCGAGCGGATTCTTCATCGAGGGGCTCGGAGCGGATCTGGAGGCGTCGTGCCCGGTCGCCTGGCACTCGGTGGGCGTCCCCTTCGAGCTCTCTCCCGAGGACGCCCGGCGGGTCCGGCAGGCGCTCGCCAGCAAGGCCTACGTCTCGGTCCGCGACGAGATCTCGCGCGAGCGGCTGCTGGCGACGGGGACCGACCGCGAGGTGCACGTCGTCCCCGACGCCACCCTGCTCGTTCCGGGCCTCTACGCCCCGGAGGTGCTCGCGCGGCGGCTCCGGCATCTGAAGATGATGGGCTGGTACCCGGAGCACGGAGCGCCGCTCGTCCTCCACGGCAGCGCGGCGATCCGCCAGCACGCTGGAGCGGTCGCTCAGGCGGTGGCCGCCCTGCTCGGAGAGATCGGCAATCCGCCGGTCGTGCTGATCGAGATCAGCCCCTGCCAGGGAGACGGCGACTTCCTGGACGGCGTGGCGGCCCACCTCCCGGGACCGGTCTACCGGATGCCCGGAGCGGTCGCTCTCGAAGACGTGGCCGCGGCCCTGGCGCACGCCCGCGCCTTTGCCGGCGCCTCCCTGCATGGAGCCCTCACGGCCATGGCCTTCGGCGTGCCCGCGGTGATTCTCGATCTCGCGGGGTCCGGCAAGCTCGACGGCTTCGCCCGGCTGGCGGAGCCGGAGGACCTGCGGGTGACGCGCGCCGGCCTCTTGCCGGACTCCCTGCGGCGCGCCTTCGCCCCGCAGCGCCAGGACGCGGTGCGCGCCGTGCACGCCCGGCTGGCGGCCCGCGTGGAAGCCCATTTCGACACTCTCGCCGGTCTCGCGGAGCGGGCCTGGGAGGCCCGCGCACAGCGCGGCGAAGGGCCCGGGGCGGCGGCGTTGGGCCACGAGCTGGCCGCGCTCCGCGGCCGCTATGGCGCGCTGCGCCGGGCCTTCGAGGCACAGCGCTCCCGTCTCGTCGAGGAACGTCTGCTCTCCGCCGAGATCGTGGCCGCCTTGGAGGGTGGCGAGCCGGGCAGGGCCCGCGAGGCCGCCGAGCTGGCCGCCCTGCGCGAGCGGGTGGAGGTGCTGGAAGCCGGGCTGGCGCGCAGCGAGCTCGAACGGACCGCGGCGTGCGCCGGGATCGAGGCCCGCTGCGCGCAGGCCGCGGCGCTCCTCGCGGCGCAGGACCGGCTTCTGGGGACGAGGCTCCTGCGCTCCGCCGCCGCTCTGCAACGGCGCCTGGCCGGCCTGCGGGGGCGCCGCCGGTGAGCGGGTTGCGCTTCCCGTCGCCTCCCCGGCCGGAGGTCTCGGTCATCGTGGTCTCCTATGGGGGTTTCGCGTGGACCCGCCGCTGCCTGCGCGCGCTCCTCGACCAGACCGAGCCCTGTTACGAGCTGATCCTCGTCGACAATCCCACGGGCGAGGGGGGTGGCGACGTCCTCGCCTGCGAGATCGAAAACGCCCGCCTCCTGCTCAATCCGGTCAACGTCGGATTCAGCGCCGCCTGCAACCAGGGCGCGGCGCACGCCACCGGCCGCCATCTCCTGTTCCTGAACAACGACGTGCTCGTCCACGCAGGCTGGCTGCCCCCCCTGCTCGCCGCGCTCGCGGCCCACCCGGAGACCGGGGCCGCCGGGCCGCGCTTCCTGAACCTCGACGGGTCGCTGCAGGAGGCGGGCGCGCTCCTCTCGCGCGGCGGCTCGACGCTCGACTACGGCGCGGAGGACGATCCGGACCGGCCGGAGTACCGGTTCCCCCGCCAGGTCGACTACCTCGCCGCCGCCTGCCTGCTGGTGCGGCGCTCGGCCTTTTGCGCCGTCGGCGGATTCGACGCCGGCTACGGCCTGGTCTACTTCGAGGACTGCGATCTTTGCCTGAGCCTGGCGGCGGCGGGCTGGCGCACGGTCTACGAGCCGCGCTCGCGCGTCACCCACGTCCGGGACGCGGCCGGCGGCAGCGTCTCCCTGCGCGGCCTCGCCCTCCGCAACCGCTCCCGGTTCGAGGAGCGCTGGCGTGCTCTCCTCGCCACCCGCCCCTACCCTCCCCTGGCCGGAGACCGCCGGCGGACGATCGCCTCCCGCGACGCCTGCGCCACCGCCCGCCTGCTGGTCGTCGCCCAGGCGCCGCCGCGGCCCGGCTCGGCCGGCCACGATCTCCTCGCCGAGCTGCGCCGGGAGCTCCCCGGGGCGCGGCTGACTCTGGCGCTCCAGGGGGACTGGACCCCGGAGCTCGATCCGCTGCTCGACCTCGGCGTCGAGGTCGAGGCCCGCACCGCGGGCTGGGACGCCTGGCTCGGCGAGCGCCTGTTCGGGTTCGACGCGGTCTTCGGCGACCTGCCTCCGCTCGACGCGGCGCTCCAGCGCACACAACCCCAGGCGGCGCGGATCGGCCCGGTGAGCGGTCCCGCCCTCCGCGACGCGCTCGCCGCGGCTGGAATCGCACCCGAGGTCCTGCAATGAGCTCTCTGCCTCCCAATCCCCTGCTGCGCCGTCTCGCGCCCGAAGCTCTCGGCTTTTTCCTCCTCGCCGCGCTCCATCTCGCTCTCGCCGCGCCGATGCGGGGTCCCATGCTCTTCGGCGACGAGACCGCCCACCTGGGGATCGCGCGCTTTCTGGCCGGAGACGCTCCCTACCCCACCATGACCAGCCCGGCGATGGGCTTCGTCGCCTTCTACCACTTCGGCTACCCGCTCCTGCTCGCCCCCGTCTCCCGGCTCTCCGACGACCCTCTGACGGTCTACCGGACGGCGCTCGCGATCAACTCCTTCCTGCTCGCCGCGCTCTTCCCCCTGCTCGCCTCCTTCTCACGGCGGGTGTTCGGGCTCGCGCCGGCCGACGCGGCCCTGGCTGGGATCGCCGCGAGCCTCTACCCCGCCTTCCTCCTGCAGTCGAACCTGACCTGGGCCGAGAGCCTGCTGGCGCCTCTGGTGGTCGGCGTGATCCTCGTCTTTTCCCGCCTGGTCGAACGGCCGGGTTTCGGCACGGCCTGCGGGCTCGGGCTGGCCGCGGCCTTCGCCTATGCGACGCACGCGCGGATGTTGGGGCTCGTCCCCCTCGTGCTCCTGGCGCTCGCCGTGCTCTGGAAGCGGGGCCTGCTGCGCACCGGTCCGGCGCTCGCGGGAGCGCTGACCACGGTGGCCGGGTTCGGCATCGTGCGCGCGGTCAACGGCCTGGTGGCCGCGGAGCTCTGGGCAGGCAACCGGGAGCTGCTGAAGGCATCCGACCTGGCGGCGCGGCTGATCGATCCGGTGAGCTTGTCGAAAGCCTTCCTGTCGCTGGCCGGGCAGCTCTGGTACCTGAGCGTCGCCAGCGCCGGGCTGTTCCTGCTCGGCCTCTGGTTCCTGGCGCGGATCGCGCTGCGTCGCGAGGAGATCCCGGTACGGCGTCTCACCGCGCTGTTCACGCTGGCCGTGGCAACGGTCCTGATCGGCACCTCCGCGCTCTTCGTGATCCAGTTCGGCCGCGCCGACCTCGCGATCTATGGCCGCTATGCGGAATCCTTCCTGGGTCCGTTCCTGGCTGCGGGCCTCGCCGGTCTGTACCAGGCGGCCGCGCGGCGCCGCCTTCCGGTCGCCGCCGCCCTGGCGGCGATCCCCTGCGCTCTGGCCGCCCTCCTCATCGCCTGGCACGGCGGCGCGGTCTTCCAGCGGGTCTACAACGAGCTCAACATCCTCGGGATCGAGCACCTGATCCTCCTCGTGGGTGGAATGCGGATGCTGCGCCTCACCGCGGTTGGCGCCGTCGCGATCCTGGCCGTCTATGCCGCGGGCAGCCTCCGTCCCCGCGCCGCGGCGGCCCTGGCCGGCGCCCTGTTCCTGGCCGGAAGCCTCTACACCTACGACCGCTGGGTCCTGGGGGCCAACCACATGGGCAACGACGCGACCTCTCTGCCGCGCGCCGTGGAGGCCCTGGGTGTCGAGGAGGTCGCGTACGACGCGTCGGCCTTCACGATCCGCGGCTTCTACGGCTATCAGTTCTGGCTCGACGACGTGCGCTTCACGTTCTTCCAGGGGGCCCGCGAGCGCCCCCCGCGGGAGCTGGTGATCAGCTCGAAGAGCTTCGGCCAGAGCCATCCGGGAGCGCGGATGATTTTTCCGGAGAGATACAGCGAGCATGCTCTGTGGGTGATGCCCGGCTCTTTGCAGCAGCGGCTCGAACGAGAGGGAAAGCTGGTCTCCCTGAACCCGCTCGGGCCGCTGCCGGACGCAGCGTGCCGCTCGGCCGTCGCCTGGGTCGGAGGGGAGGACCGGCTCAAGCTCCGGCCGGGAGCGGCGCGGCCGCTTCAGATCCGCGTCGAGCATCGCGGCCGGGGAGCCGTGTGGGTCCCCAATGATGCGCTGGACAGCCCTTGGGGAACTGTGCGCCTCGGGGCCCGCTGGTTCCGCGAGGGAGAGAGCGCTCCGGTCGAGGAAGGTGGGCAGCGGGGAGACCTGCCCTACGCCCTGCTTCCCGGAGAGGCCGCGGAGGTGAGGATCGCGATCGAGGCCCGCGGTGCCGGAGGGGCGCCGCTGGGGGCAGGCTCCTATCTCGTCGAGATCGGCCCCGTCCAGGAAGGGGTCCGGTGGTTCCGGGACGTGGGAGACCCACCGCTTCGCATCCCAGTCGAAATCAGCTGGCCTTAGGAACCCAACCGCCTCAGGCCTTTCGCCAGGCGAGCACGCGCACCGGCCCCCCCTCCGCCAGGGGGAGAGCCAGGTCGTCCTCGAGCGCCAGGCCGGTCTGTTGCGGCGGCTCTCCGGTCCCCGCGGCGGTCACCAGCAGGAACCGCCCCCCGGGCATCAGGCGTGCGGCCGCGTTCTCCAGAAGGATGGAACGGTTCCAGTGGGCGGTGAAGTCCACGTGAATCCACAGGTCGTTGGGGCTGCGGTACTCCGGCCCCGCCGAGGAGAGCCGGCCGCCGAAATGGCGGCGCGCGGCGAGGAGCAGGCCCTCGGCACGGATGTCCTGGATCGAGACCTCCACGGCTCCCGGCCGCTCGCCGCCGGTCAGGTCTCTTTCGATCGCCGCGAGGATCTCGGCGAAGTCGCGCGGGCTCAGCGGGACGGCCACCCCGGCCGAGGCCAGACCGGTGGTCCGCTCCCGCAGGTCCGCGAGCTCTCCTTCCAGGCGGGCCTGCCGGACGCGCAGGGATTCCTGCCGGTCGCGCAGGTTCGCCAGCTCGCCGCGATCTTCTCCGCCCGTCTCCGGCACTTCGCGAGTCATCTCGTTGATCGCCCCGCGGATGTCCGCCTCGCTCGATGCCAGGCGCGCGATCGCGGCCTCCGCGGCTTCGAGCCGCGCCGCGAGATCTTCCCGGCTCTCCAGGGCCCGCAGGCGCTGGTCGAGATCGGCCAGGCAGTCGAGGAGCTCCCGGTAGAGATCGCGCTGGAGATCCCAGGAGATCCCGAGGTTGCGGATCCGCGCCGCCGTGCGGCTGGCGAAGCCGAGCCCACCACGGATCCCGCCCCCGGACGCCTCCTCCAGGGCAGTGCGGGCGCGGACCGCGTCCCAGCGGCGGTAGCGCATCTCCAGCTCGGCGAGCGCGCCGTCGTCGCGCGGAGCGGGCGGCGAAGCACCCTCGGCCGGGGCTTCGCCCGGCGCCGGCGCGGCGGCTTTCGTCTCCTTGCTGGACGGGAGCTGGTTCCCGGACGGTGCGTTCTCGCTCATGCTGGCAGGCTCCTCCATCTCGCCGATTGACTCGCCGATCATTTCGCTGGCCGATTCGCCGTTTCTCCAGCCGCTGACGTCGATGATCTCGGAGAGAACCCGGAGGTACCCCTCCGCCATGCGAGCCGGCGTGGCCCGCTCTTCCCAGAAACGGCGGGCCGCCTCTCCCATCCCCTGTCTCCGCACCGGATCGCCGGCGAGAGCGAAGAGGTGCCGCGCCAGGTGCTCGGTCTCCCCTGCGTCCGGCGCCACGCGCACGCAGAAGCTCTCAGGGAAATGGTCCCAGGACGGAACGTCGCTGACCACCACCGGCCGGCCGGCCGCGATGGCCCGCATCAGGGTCGCCGACATCTGGTGCCGGAAAGGGTACCGCAGGTTCACCACCACGTCACAGGCGAGCAGCGCCAGGTCGAAGTCGCGCCGCGGCGTCCGTCCGAGCACGCGGACCTTCTCCCCCAGGCCGAGCTCGGCCGCGAGCCCCTCCAGATGCGCCCGATAGGCCGGGTCGTGGAATCCGCCCACGATCAGGAGAACCGGGTCGGCCTCCGGCAGCTCGGCGGCGAGCCGCGCCAGAGCCCGCACGGCCGCGTCCAGCCGCTTCACCGGATCGGCCACGCCGAACGTGCCGATCAGGAACGCGCTCTCCGCGATGCCGTAGCGCCGCCGCAGGTCGTTGTCCGCGCTCGCCGGCAACGACCGCCGGGGGTCTTCGACCCCCATGGGGAATTCGTGGACCCTTGTTCCGGGATAACGCTCCGCGAGCTCGGCCGCGGCGCGAGGCAGGTGGACGATCTGCGCCCGGCTCGCGGCCATCACGCCGCCCAGCAGGGGATGCCGGTTGAAGAAATCCTCCATCCGCACCGGCAGATCCGCCGGGTCCCCCGCGCCGAGAGCGGCGTGCTCGGCGGCGGCGCCCTCCCCCTCGGAGGCGGCGAGCGCGCGCCGGAGCTCCTCCTCGTTCCCCCAGAGCGCGGCTTCGCGGTACAGCAGGGCCCCCCAGGTGAGGTCGTGCAGGGTGATGATCGCTGGCGGCGCCGGCGGGCTCGGATGCAGCCGCAGCGCCTCGTCCATATAGAGATGGAAGTACGAAGCGCCCAGCTGGTAGAGGGAGGCGTCGAAGGGGCGGCGGCGGTCGCGCCGTGCGAAGGCGGTAAAGAGATGGACCGGCGCGAGGTCGGCCACCTCCGGCTCGGGCAGGACGCCGTCGTCGACGAACACCTCCACCTCGGCGTGGCGGACGAGCTCGCGAAGGAGCTCCACGCTGTAGTCGGCAATCCCGCTCTCCTGCGGCGGCACCGGAGTCCAGAGGGCCAGGCGGAGCGGAGCGCGGGGACGCTCGCGGCAAGCGCGCGCCTCCTCATAGGCGGCCAGGGTCTCGCGGCCCAGGTCCTCCTCGCGCCAGCCGGCCGCCCTCTCCAGCGCTCTCTCCCCCAGCTCGCGCCGGCGCTCCGGATCGCGGCGGAGCTCGTCGACGGCCCGCGCGAGCGCGGCCGGGTCCGCGGGATCGGCGAGCAGCCCGGCGTCCCCCACCACCTCCGGAAGCGAGCTGGCGTCCGCGGCCACCACCGCCGCCCCGCAGCGCATGGCCTCCAGGACCGGCAGGCCGAACCCTTCGGAGAGAGAGGCGTGGACGTAGACCGTGGCCGCGTTGTAGAGGGCCACCAGCTCCGTGTCCGGCACGAACCCGGTGAGGCGCAGGTCCGCCTCGATCCCCCGCTCCCGGGCCCAGTCGCGGACCGTGGCCGCATCGGCCGGGTGGAGCTCGCAGGCAAGCACCAGCGGCAGCTCCCGCCGTGCCGCCGGCGCGAGCAGAGCGTAGGCGTCGAAGAGCCCCCGCAGGTTCTTCGCGTAGTGGAGGTGCGAGACCGTGAGGAGGAACCCGCCCGGCAGGCCGAGGCGCTCGCGCAGAGGCCTCAGGACGCGCTCGCGCTCCTCCGCCGGCAGCGGCCGGAAGCAGGGATCGGCGAGCGGCGGCGCCACGCGGATGCGTGCCGCGGGGACCCCCAGGCGCGCCGCCGCCTCCCGCGCCACGTGCGGTGAGATCGCCACCAGGCGGTCGGCGCGGCAGACGAGGCGCAGGGCGCGGAGGTAGAGCTCCCGCCGGCCGGGCTCGCGCAGATACCACGCCGGGAAAAGCAGCGGAATCAGGTCGTAATGGGTCGCCACCAGCGGCGCGTCGATCTCGAACGGCACCAGGTCGTCGAGGTGCCCCGGCGTGGTGAGATGGAAGACGTCGACGTCCTGCGCATCGAGCGCGCGCTGGAAGTCGTCGGTGGCGCGCAGGACGTCCTGCGGCCGGTTGAGCTCGTGCCAGCTCCGGCCGGCCAGAGGCGGCAGCCAGGCGATCGAGACGTTGGGCGCGCCGGCGACGTCGGGCAGGAGGGCGGGGAGGTCGGCGTCCTCGCGGCAGAAGAGGACGTACTCGTTGCGCCGGTCGATCCGCAGGACCTCGCGGAGCTGCTGGCGCGTGTAACGCCCCATGCCGCGGTGGGCGGTCAGCCCGCCCGCGGAGAGCATGCGGAAATCGAGACCGATCCGCATCCGGGTCAGCCGCGCCAGGCCCGGACGGCGGCCATCGCGCCGGCGCCGGCGCCGGCATCGTGGCGGTCCCGGTAGTCGTACCGCTCCACTTCGTCCTCCGGGATCGGCCGGTACTCCCCCCCCGTGAAGCCCCAGTAGAGGATCTCGTGACGCCAACCCGCGAACAGCCGGTGGAGATCGGCCGGGCTGTACTGGCGATACCAGGTGACGACCTTGCTCTGTCCCGCCGGCAACGTGAGGAGAGCCGGCGCACCCGGCTTGAGCAGCTCCCCGGCCTCGGCCAGCGCCAGCGCGTCCCCCCCCGGGAACGGCTCCTGCTCATAGCAGGGCAGGCCGATGTGCTCCAGGACCGAGACGAGAAGCACGGCGTCGAACCCGTTGCGCGGCAGGGTGTTGCCGATCAGGCTCTGGTGATGGAAGACGGCTCCGGGCGGGACGTTCCGCGCGCAGTCGCGGGGGTCCAGGCAGTGCAGCTCGCGGTCGACCTGCTGGATCACGCCGAGGTAGGTGGCCTCGCAGCTGCCCACGTCCAGAATCCGCCCGGACTGCGGGATCTGCTGGAGGCACCAGGGGATCTCGATCACTCGTTCTGTCGTCATGGTACGCTCCGGCAACGCTCCCGCGAGCGGCCTGCGATTCTACTACGACGCCCATGACCTCTCCCGGACGGCTTTCCGTCGTCGTCCCGACGCACGACACGCGGGACCTGACCCTGCGCTGCATCGAGACCCTGGTAGCGGAAGGGATGGACGGCGTCGAGATCGTGGCCGTGGATGACGGAAGCTCCGACGGCACGGCCGAGGCCCTCGCCGCCGCCCATCCGCGCGTCCGGGTCGTGCGGCGCTCCCCTGCCGTGGGCTTCACCCGGGCCGCCAACCTCGGCCTGGCAGAGGCCGGCGGCGACATCCTCCTTCTGCTCAACAGCGACACCGAGGTGGCGCCGGGCTCTTTCGCTCCCCTGCTCGCGGCCTTCGCGCGCGATCCGCGGCTGGGTGCGGCCGGCGCCGCCCTCCACTACCCGGACGGCAGCCCGCAGTGGAGCGGCGGCGGCGCGCCGACCGTCCTCTGGCTCTTCGGCCTGGCGAGCGGCCTGCCGCCGCTCCTGGCGCGCCTCCCCTTCTGGCGCCGGGTCAAGCCGGTGGGAGCGCCGGCCGGCGAGGTCGACTGGGTGACCGGCGCGGCTCTGGCGCTGCGGCGGCAGGCCTGGGAGGAGTCCGGAGGGTTCGACGAGGGGTTCCGCTTCTACGGGCAGGACCTGGACCTCTGTCTGCGCCTGCGCGACACCGGCTGGAAGGTCGAGATCCTCCCCGAGCTCCGGGTCCTCCACCATCACGGCGCCACCATCGGGAGCAGATCCAACGTGGAGCTTCTGTGGACCGACCTGTTGCGCTGGGCGCGGAAGTCTCGCGGAGCCGGCTTCGCACGGCGGGCCGCCCTCGCTCTGCGGACCGGCGCGGCCCTGCGCCGGCTCGGCCGGGCCGCGGCCACGCCGTTCGTGCCGGATGAACGGCGGGCGGCCTGGCGGGCGGAGAGCGAAGCCCTCCGCCGCGCCATCAGCGCTCTCAATCAGGAATGAACGTGCAGATCATCCGGGTCGACTGGATCGTATCCCCGGCGCTCGCTCCGGTGATCATGCGGGCGTTGATGTAGTAGGTCCTCGTCCCCTTGTTTTGGGTGAAGATCCGCTTGTGCGAGAGCGTCCAGTCGATGTCGTTCTCCGCGGGCAGCGAATCGGGGACCTCGTAGTCCGTGGCGTTGATCGACTGGTCGTTGTTGGTGCAGTTGGTGGGGTCGGCGTTCTTCACGCCCACGGCGATCCGGTCCCCGCCCACGTTGGTGCCGTGGTCGAGTTGGATCTGTGCCCAGGCCCGGACGATCACCTTGCCCGTCGCAGCCGCGACCATCGTGCAGGAGCTCACCTCCGTGCAGGCCCCGGACGACAGGTTGACCATGCCGCCGTTGACCACTTCTGTGATCGTCTTCTGGGTGGCCTGGAACTGCTCGATGGGGAAACGGGTGAAATAGCCGGTCACGTCGGCCACCAGGTGCGTCGCGTTGAAATCCGCGCGGACCGACAGATCGGCGGGGACGGCGTTGGTGCCTGCGATCGGCACGATCAGGCCATTGGCGATATTGAAGAAGGGGGCCAGGTTGTCGTAGTTGATGATGCTGGCCAGAGGGACCGACTGGCCGTAGGGCCAGGCGCGCAGGTTCCCTGATCCCTCGGCCTGGATGGCCACGAAGTTGATCATCACCGCGGCAGCGACCGGCTCCGCGCCACCCGGCGGCACGCCGCAGCCGCCGAGGTTGCCCCCCTGGGGATCGAACTCGGTGACGCCCGAGACCTGGAAGTCGCGGACCACCCCCGGCTGCAGCTTGCCCGCGCTGGTCTTGCGGGTATCGATGATGCGGCAGGGCGGGAGCGGAACGAACAACAGATCCGAGGTCGCGGAGCCCAGCGAGGCTGCGGTGACCAGGCTCGGCGCGACCGTCGCCTGGACCTCCTCGCCGTCGGCGAGAGCGCGGAGCTGCTCGTCCGAAAGGCGCTGCGCAATGCGCCGTGCCTCGTCCGCCAGGACTGCCGGGTCGGTCGGCCGCACGACCTGTTTCTCCACCGTCTCCCGGATCCTGGTCTCGGCGAGGGTGCGAAGGGCGGGACGCTCCGCCGCATCGACGGACACCGGCTCCGCTGCCTGGGCCCTGACTGCGCCCGCCGAGATGGTCAGAAGGACCCCCAGCGCGGCGACCACTCTCATAAAGCTCTGTCTCATGGTCGGCTCCTTTTCGCTCCGGGGTTCCATCAATCGGGAATGAACGTGCAGATGAGACGCGAGTTTTCGATCTTGTCGAAGGTGCTCGCGCCGGACCAGACCTTGCCGCTCAACCGGTAGGTACGGGTCGTCCCTCCGGGTTGCGTAAAGGCGGTTCCGTGGCTGATGGTGAAGTCCACGTCCGGATTGCTCCCCAGAGAGGCCGGGACCTCCCAGTCGGAGGACTGGACCGAATCCGGGTCGAGACAGGAAACCGTCGCGGCCGTTTCCACGCCGACCGCCACCCGGTCGAGGGTGCCGCCCACGTGCTCCATGACGAACTGTCCCCACGCCTCCACGACCACCGTTCCCGGAACGTCCGTGTCCACGGTGCAGGAGTTGAGCTCGTGGCAGGCGCCGTCTCCCAGGTTGATCAGGGTCGTGAAGTCCTGGGTCTGCACGCTGGACTTGAGACCGCCCTGGAAGCTCTCCACCGGGAAGCGGGTGAAGTAACCGGTCACGTCGCCCACCAGCTGCGTGCCGTTGAAGTCGGCGCGGATGGAGAGATCCTTGTCCTTGGTGCTCACACCGGCGATCGGCACGATGACGCCGTTGGCAATGTTGAAGAACTGGGACAGCTTGTCGTAGTTGATCACGCTGGCCAGCGGCACGGATTGCCCGAACTCCCAGGCCCGCAGGTTGCCCGAGCCCTGCGGGCTGATCGCGACGAAGTTGATCATCACCGCCGCGGCCTGAGGCGACGAGGCTCCCAGCGGAATGCCGCAGCCACCGCTCTTGCCGCCCTGGCTCTCGAAATTCGCCGTACCGGCGATCTCGAAGTCGCGCACCACGCCCGGGGAGAGCATGCCTCCCGCGATCCGGGTGTCGATCACGCGGCAGGGCGGCACGGGCACGAAGAGGAGATCCGACGTGGCGTCACCGACGACGGGCGCGGTCACCACCTGGAGCCCGCCGTCTCCGGCCACCGCACGCTCCGGCTGCGCCGTGGTCCTCACCTGATCGAGATCCTCGCCTCCCGCGAGCGCCTCGATCTGCTCGGCGGTGAGCTGCCCGAGCAGGCGCTTCGCATCCCTCTCCACCGCCCTCTTCTCGACCGGACGGACGGAATTCTCCTCCAGCTGACGAACGATCTGCTGCAAGGCCTCCTCTCGCTGCGCCGCCCGTGCCTCCGCGCTTGGCGCCGCCAGAACGGGCCGGACCGCGGCGAACACAAAGGCGGCGGCCATGATGCACAGGGGGATCGCTGATCGCTTGCGTAGCTTCATTGTCTTGAGTCTCCTCACGTTGATGATTCAGGTCGGTACGAGACTTTTGCGGACCCCAAAGATGAATTCATTGGACAGTCATTCCTGCGTACGACTACCACTGGCGGGGCGATCAAGCAAAAAGCGGACCAGGTCCGTGCCCCTCTCGGCCAGACCTCCAGTCCCCCTGCGCAGGAATGTACGGACGCGGTAAAACTTGCCAAGGCGAGGCGCCCGGTATACAAAGCAACGCCATGGAGCTTCTCCGTTACCGCGATCTGGTGGGCGCTCTGGTGTCCCGCGATCTCAAGGTGCGCTATCGCCGGTCCGCCATCGGCTTCCTCTGGACCATGCTGCAGCCGCTGCTGATGATGCTCGTCCTGCGGACCGTCTTCAGCACGCTCTTCCAGGCCAAGAGCGCGGAGGTGCCGACGAACTACGAGATCTACGCCCTGGCGGGAATCCTCTTCTGGAACTTCTTCAGCCAGAGCATCGTAGCCTCGATGAACAGCCTGCGCGGCAATGCGCAGCTCCTCCAGAAGCTGCCCGTCCCCAAAGCGGTCTTCCCCCTGGCGACCGTGCTGTCGGGGCTGGTCAACCTGCTTTTCGCGCTGCTGCCTCTCCTCGTGCTCCTGATCGTCAGCGGCTATCCGCTGCGGCCGGCGCTCCTGTTCCTGCCGGTCGCCATCCTCATCGCCGCGCTGTTCACGCTGGGCGCGGGCCTGCTCCTCTCTCCTCTGGCCGTGTTCTTCAGCGACGTGGTGGAGCTGATCGGCGTGCTGCTCACCCTCATGTTCTATCTGACGCCTGTCATCTACCCGAAGGACATCGTGCCCGAGAAGCTCCGCTGGGTGGTGCGCTTCAACCCGGTCCGGTCGATCCTGGAGGTCTTCCGCGATCCGATCTACCAGGGGGAGATCCCGCCGCTCTCGCATCTGAGCGTCTCGATCGGGATCACGCTGATCCTCCTGGCCGTCGGCGCCTGGGTCTTCCGCCGCAGCAGCGACCGCATCCCGTTCTATATTTGACCCATGACCGAGCCCGAGCTCCGCGTGCGCCTGGAGGGCGTGTCCCTCAGCTACCGGCTGGCCAAGCAGAGGATTCCATCGCTCAAGGAGTACGCGATCCACTGGATGCGCGGGGCCCTCTCCTACGAGCAGCTCTGGGCTCTCCGGGACGTCTCCCTCACCATCGGGCAGGGGGAACGGGTCGGCATCGTCGGCAGGAACGGCGCGGGCAAGAGCACTCTCCTCAAGGTGATCTCCCGCGTGCTCAAGCCGAGCCGGGGGACCGCCGAGATCCGCGGCCGTCTGTCGCCGATCCTGGAGCTCGGGACCGGGTTCGATCACGAGCTGACCGGCCTCGAGAACATCTATCTGAACGCGCTCCTCCTCGGCCGCACCCGCCGGGAGATCGACGAGCGGATCGAGGGGATCGTGGAGTTCAGCGGCCTGGGCGACTTCATCCGGACGCCGATCCGCAACTACTCCTCGGGCATGCAGGCGCGGCTCGGCTTCTCCATCGCCACCGCCTGGGTGCCGGACATCCTCATCCTCGACGAGGTGCTGGCGGTGGGCGACTCGGCATTCACCGAAAAGTGTGTGCTGCGGCTGAAGGATTTCCACGCCGCGGGCACCACGGTCCTCATGGTTTCCCACATCCCCAAAGCGGTCCAGGACAACTGCGACCGCTGCATCTGGCTCGACGCCGGCCGCCTGCGCGCCGACGGTCCCACCCGGCAGGTCCTCGATCTCTACTCCCACGCCGGGACCGAGCCCGGCCAGCGCGCTGCGGGTCAGCTGCACCTGGGCTAGAGGAGGGCTAGAGGCCCTCGTAGGCCGACAGCAGATCCGCCGCGATCCGCGCCGGCTCGTGCCGCTCGCGCCGGGCGCGCCGCCCCTCCTCCGCCAGACGGGCGGCGAGGCCCGGCTCGCGCGCCAGGCGGCCGAGCGCCGCGGCGAAAGCGGGCGGATCGCCGGCCACCAGCGCCTCGCGCCCGTCCTCGACCTCCAGGCCGGCGAGCGCCGCGGGAGTCCCTACCACCGGCACGCCGCGCGCCCAGGCCTCCAGCACCTTGATCCGCACCCCCGAGCCAAAGCGCAGCGGCACCGCCAGGATGGAACCCGGAGCGAACGCCTCCGCGCTCTCCCGCGGCGGCGGATGAATCTCCACCCCGGCCAGGAGCGGCCCGGGAGGCGCGGCGCCAAAGAGATGAAGGACCGCTCCGGGGAGCGCGGCCATCGTCAACGGCCAGACCTCGGCCAGGAACCAGGCCACGGAATCTTCATTGGGCAGCCACCCCTGACTCCCCAGGACCACCACCGCGGGATCGCCGGACAGCGGCGGGACGGCCACGGCCGGCAGCTCCGGAAACGCGGCGCGGACCACGCGGAGATTCCCCCGGCCATCCGCCAACGAGCGGAGCCGTGCCGCGTCCTCCGCCGTCAACGGCAGAACCGCCGCGGCCCGCCGCACCGCCTCCCCCTCCCACCGCGCCAGCCGCCGCGCCTCGACGGTGAGAACCCTCCCCCGCCAGCCCTGGCTCCGCCGCGCCGCCTCCGCCCAGAGGTCGCTCTCCACGTTCTGGGCGCGCAGCACCACGGGGACACCGCGGGACCGTGCCGGAGCCGTCTGCGGGAGAGCCTGGAGCTGCTCGGCGTGCACGACGTCGAACCGCTCCGCCGCCACCCCCGCAAGACACCGCTCCACCTCCCGCCGCACGGCGGGCAGCGCATGGCGCGCCACCGACAGGGGCATCCCGGAGGCCCAGGACCGCAAAGCCGACGGCAAAGGGTGGCCCGGCGCCGCCGGCACCAGCCGAGGCTCGCAGCACCCCGCGAGCTCCGCCGCCACCGACGCGAGATCGAAGCGCGCGGGATCGACCGGCGCCACCAGCACCGGCCGGTGGCCGGCGGCCGTCAGGGCCTCCAGCGTATTGCGGAGCAGGAACCGCCCGCCGTCCACCGGGGGCCAGGGAGCCTTCGTGGCCACGATCAGGACCTTCATCTGGGAGGCTCGGAGAGGGGGTTCGGGAAAATTCCTGAAAAAAGTTTGGGGTCGAGTGAAAGATTCGCGTCTCGTTTTCCGACTGATATAGGGCATGTTAGCCCGAACCATCACCACCACACCCTGGGGCATAGAAGCCGACCCGTCCAAGTCGAAGTCGCTTTCCAGCCCGTTTCTCTCTTGTAGCCGCTCTTAATCCATGTCCGTAGCGCATGGAATGCGTCCTCCAGAGGAGATGCAGTGAGGGTTGTTGGGATGTAACGAACTACTCTTCCCCCGCTCTAGGCAGAACACATTTTTCTAAAAGGCTCCGACTTCTGCCGGAGGCGGCGCTCCGCACCCCTTAATGGTCTGACCCCTTTTTAGGCAAATACCCCATGGTTTCGCGCTTTCACTCCTGCCCCCGGGGAGGAAGTCATCGGATGTGGAGCACGGACGCTTCACATGCCTTCTCATTGGAGGGTCAGCGATGACAAGACAGGAAAAGATCGAGCTTACGATCCGCATCCTTGAGCTGCTCGTTGCAGTTCTGAGTATCGTTCTTCCGTTCCTGCTGTAACTGAAGGCGACACAGGTCCCCGGGGTGCCTGGCACCCCGGAAGACCGGAAGATGAGCTCCTCGACAGGGAGCGGCTCGGTTCGCTCCTCTGCCTTCCAGCAGCAGCCTCACGGTCACACTCGTGAGGCTTTTTCGTTGCCCCCCGACTCAGGCTTCCTCCTTGTACCGGAGCGCCGGGTTCGTCCGTGCCCTCTTGAAGTACCGGATGAAGCCTTCGACCCGTTCGACCGTAAGCCGCTCCTCGCGGGCCGCCTGCTGAAACAGGAGGAGAGCCGCAAGCGCCTCCCGGTGGATCTCCTTGCTCTCGAAGACCGCGTGCATCTCCTCCGCGAGCTGCTTGAGCTCCGCCACTCTCCTCTGCTTCGCGTAGACGAGCGCCAGGTCGAGCGACACCATAGCCATGTCGTAGCCGTTCCCCTGGTCGATGAAGTCCTGCCGGACGGCGTCCAAGAGGCGCTCGGCTTCGTCCAGGCGCTCAAGGCCGAAGGCGATCTTCCCCTCAACCCAGACGAGCCGGGACTGCGTGTAGCGGTCGGCGCAGTCTCGGTAGAGGTCCCGATGCTCGCCGAGCGACGCTTCCGCCTCTCGGAACCGTCCCGCCTCGCAGAGGAACAGGGTGAGGTTATGCCGGGCGTAGCAGTAGAGGCGGTGATCGGTTACAGGGGGAAGACCGCGGAGCGCCGTCTCGGTCGTCTCGATCGCCCGAGAGAACTCCTGCCGATCGCTATACATGAGGCCAAGGGTGAGGAGCGGCCGAGTCGCTTCTATCCGCTCTCCGGCGAGTTGGAAGAGTGACGCCGAACGGATGAGGAGCGCTTCGGCCTCCCCGAACCGGCGCTGGTCCTTTCTCAGGACTCCTTCGAGCCAATCGACCTCGGCATAGACGAGAAGGTCCGTCACGTCCTCGCTCCGGATGAGGCTTCGGGTCCGCAGGAAACGCTCCTCCGCTTCCTTGATCTCACCGGTCGCCCGCAGGGCGTTTGCCCGGTACGCCGTGGCCCGGGCGAGGGCGTCGAAGTATCCGGGTGCAAGAGGTGTCCGGAGGAGCACTGCCTCGGCTGCCTCCGCGAGCTCATACACCCGCTGCGGGTTCGCCGGGATGGCGCTTCTCGCTTCGGCAAGGAGGAGGTTGGCGAGGGCAAGGCTCCGGAAGCGGGAGGCAGCCCGCCTGATCTTCGCAAGCCGAGCCTCCTGCGTCAGCTCGAGAAGCGCCCGAAGATCCTTCGTGGCCGCTTCCCGCTCTCGCGCGACCTCCGCCGCGTGCCGCTCCGTGAGGACTGGCAGCAGCCGGAAGGCGGCGTTGAAGTCTGCAGGAAGAGCACGCCGCCGTTCCTGCCATATCCGGAACCCCCGTTCGCAGGTCGGACAGAGGTTCAGGAGGTGGTTCCAACCGAGCTCGACCAGGACGCGCGGCGGCAGCTCGCCCTTCTCTACCGCCTCCAGGATCTCCGGAGTGATGTGGATATCGGACAAGGACGTCCTCCAAGGTTCCGGGAGTATACATCGGAAGCTTGTACCCGTGACTCCTGGACCAGGAAAAAAGATGCGCCGCCCGGCGACATGCCGGGCGGCGGAGCCCGTCTTAACCGGCGGGGTCGAGCCCTGGACCGAGGTCCCCCTGAGGGGCGGGTTCCGGATCGTCACCGCCGAGCGAATCGAGCCCGGGGCCGAGTTGCGCCAGGCCCGGATTGAGGTCCATGACCGCCTGCCAGAGGGACACGAGGAGCCCCTGTTCCTTCGGAGGACGGGTCCCCTGCTCTCCGGCAACGGCTGGGAGTGCAACGAGGACAAGGAAGAGGAAGACGATCGCCGCACACGACCGCACTGTCTGAGGCATGGCTCTAACCTCTCTTCCGGGTGACTCCCGGTCCTCCCGCTATGGGATGAAGAGGTCACCCTACCCTTACAGTGTGGCAGGAGAAGAATGAGACGGAAGAGGAGTCGTCTGCTCCGGGTGCGACCAACTTCCCGAAAAAAGTTTGAGGTCGAGTGAAAGATTCGCGCCTCGTTTTCCGACTCTTTATAGGGCATGTTAGCCCGAACCATCACCACCACACCCTGGGGCATTGAAGCCCGACCCGTCCAAGTCGAAGTCGACGCCCACTTTGGGCTCCCGCAGATGCAGATCGTGGGGCTCGCCGACGCCGCGGTCCGCGAGAGCCGCGAGCGGGTGCGCGCCGCGATCAAGAACTGCGGCTTCGACCTCTCCCCGATGTCCGTCGTCATCAACCTCGCCCCCGCCGACCTGCGCAAGGAAGGCAACCACCTCGACCTGGCGATCGCCCTCGCCCTCCTCGCGGCGAACGGCGAGATCCCGGAGGAGGTCCTGCAAGGCCGCCTCTTCTGCGGCGAACTCGGCCTGGACGGCACCATCCGCCCGGTGCGCGGCGGCCTGGCGATCGCCGACCTCGGCCACCGCCTGGGAATCCGCGAGGTCCTCCTGCCGGCCGCCAACGCCCCCGAAGCCGCGGCCCTGGGCTCCGTCCCGGTCATCGGCCTCGCGAACCTCGCCGAGGCCATCCGCCACGTCCTCGGCGAAGAGCAGCTCCCCGCGGTCCCGCCGCCGGTCTTCGCCGCGGACGTGACCGACCACACCCCCGACCTCTCGGAAGTGCGCGGGCAGGAGACCGCCAAGCGAGCCCTGGAGATCGCCGCCGCGGGAGGGCACAACCTCCTCTTCATCGGACCCCCGGGCTCCGGGAAGACCATGCTCGCCCGCCGTCTCCCCGGCCTCCTGCCGCCGCTCACGCTCGCGGAAGCCATCGAGGTCACCAAGATCCACTCCCAGGCCGCCGAGCAGCCGCCGGCCGGGCTGATCCGCCTCCGCCCCTTCCGCAGCCCGCACACCGGCATCAGCACCGCCGGCCTGATCGGCGGCGGCAGCTCGCCCCGTCCGGGCGAAGCGAGCCTGGCGCACAACGGCGTCCTCTTCCTCGACGAGCTCCCCGAGTTCCGCCGGGACACCCTGGAATCCCTCCGCCAACCTCTGGAGGAAGGGCACGTCACCGTCGTCCGCGTGAGAGCCCACCTCCGCTTCCCCGCCCGCTTCGCCCTCCTCGCCGCAATGAACCCCTGCCCCTGCGGCCACCTCGGAGACCCGCGACACCAATGCCGCTGTCCCCCGCCGCTCATCGAGCGCTACCGCAGCCGCATGTCCGGCCCGCTCCTCGACCGCATCGACCTGCACGTCGAAGTCCCTGCGGTCAGCCTGCGAGAGCTGCGCTCCGGCCCCGGAGAGCCCACCCGGATCGTCGCCGAGCGGGTCGCCGCCGCCCGCCTGATCCAACAGGAGCGCTTCGGCCCCGCCGCCTCGACCCCGGTCAACGCCGCCATGGGACCCGAAGACCTGCGGCGCTGGTGTACGGTGGACGACGCCGGCCGCTCCATGCTCGACCGCTCGTTCGAGAAGCTGGGGCTCTCCGCGCGGGCGCTCGACCGGATCTTGAAGGTCGCGCGGACGATCGCCGATCTGGGAGGGAGCGAGACGATCCGCTCCGGGCATGTGGCGGAGGCGATTCAGTACCGGAGCCTGGATCGGAGGGTGGCGGTATGAGCCGACGGGTTGACAGCTTGTTAACTTGGAGGTTAACATGAAGCTCGTCCGGTTGGCGAAGCACCGCAGGCAAAGGCTGACCAAAAGATCACAGTCGTCGAGATCGAGGAGACAGCGTGGAAATATCTGAAACTTTGAAAGCCAACCTCGAACGGTATCGCAAGGGGCTCGAGAAGGCGAGATCTTCCGTCGACTACTGGGTCGATGGCCCGATCACCGAGTTTGCCGAGGATATCTGGCGGCTCATGGAGGAACAGAAGGTCTCCCGGGCCGAGCTCGCGCGGCGGCTCGGGACGTCCAGGGCCTATGTCACCAAGCTGCTCGGTGGCAACGCCAACTTCACGCTGCAGACCATGACCAAGGTGGCGATGGCCCTCGGCTCGACCATTCACGTCCACGTCGCGGACCAGAAGGCGGTCACTCGCTGGATCGACGAGCTCCCGACCGAGGAGGCGGATCAGACCGCCTCCTCGAAGGCGGCGCGGCGCGCGTGACGACTCCACCTTCTCGAGCAGGAAGCCGTGCGTCAGCGAGGCCGGGACCATCAAGCGGTCTCGGCCTTTCGCCCCAACCCCACCTGCCGCTCTCCAAGACGTCCAGCTCGGTTCGCAAACGACCACGCCGCCGGACTTCAGCTATCTCCAGGCGTCCTGGAGTGGCTAAGTGCTGGTCAACGCCATCGCCCCGGGTGTCTTCCGCACATCGCTGGTCTACGCGAGCCGCGAAGTTCGGCTCGGTGCCGCCCGTTCGGCGGTGTGATCGCCCGTGCCGGCACCCGGCAGGCGGCCTGCGACCTCAACCCAGCAGCCAGTTCTCGATCGCGAGGCCGGGAATCGGGTCCTCGTGGAAAGCACGGTCGTCGGAAACCAGAGTTGCTTCGAGATCAAAGGCAATCGCAGCGATCGACATGTCGAAATCCGGCGATGAAGATATTGGTATCCAGGACGTAGGTCAAAGCTCAGGCGGTTCCTGGGTCGCTTCCTGTTCTCTGGCGTTCTTCCTGGATTCCCGGATGGCCCGCAGCATCTCTTCTGCGGACGCATCGTCCAGGGGCTCGATGCCTCGGAAGAGATCGGCGGCCGTTCGCCGGCCTTTGTAGCGGACCTCAAGAACGAGACCATCGATCTCGGCCATCACCGGATGCTCGGGATCTACCCTGAGTTTCGCTACGGCTGCTTCTATGCCTTTGACCATCGCAACCCTCGTTCGTCCTCTACGAGTGTAGCGCACTTCTCGGCGGCCCAGCATCGCCACCGCGTGTCATCAGGCGTGGTCCGCCAACATGTTCACGGTGGCGTCCGACGCCTTCCCGAACCGCGCCGTCGGCTCGGTGGTCGGGTTCGGCGGCATGCTCATGCTGCTCGTCGCGGGCGGAATGCTGCAGTGGCTCGGCAACTTCACGCCGCTCTTCATCTTCGCCGGCGTCTCCGCCCGTTCGGCGGCGTGATCGCCCGCGCCGGCACCAGGCGAGTGTGCCCGTCTGACTGGTGCGTGGCACCCACGGCGGCGGCACCCGCCCGGGAGAGGGGGAATCAATCTCCGGTGTCGAAAATGGAAGGATCATTGCGCTCTTTTCCCTCGGTCCTCAAATCTTTATCTCTCGTAGATTGTGCGGTTTACGCCCGGCATGACCAGATCGCCTGTTTGGTGGTCTTGCGCTCCTCGGGGCACTCTGCTCTCCACCGGCGTCAATAAAGGCGCCGGGCTCACCGAAGGAGCAACGACGATGGCCCGAAAGACCAACACTCAGGCAGAAACCCGGGACGACTGGCGGCGGCTGATTCCGCCGCTGGTGGCCAATGCAGCGGAAATCCCGCATCTGGAGGCGCCGCGGATCAAGCTCGAGGGGATCACCACCGAGACGGGGGAGCTCCTCCTGTTGCAGGCCGACCTGACGGCGAGAAAGCAGGAGGTCTCCAAGCGGCTGGAGGTTCTGGTCGCCGACGGGCGGCAGCTTGCGGCCTTCCTGCGGGCCGGAGTGAAGCAGCACTACGGCACCAGGTCGGAGAAGCTGTCCGCCTTCAACCTCCAGCCGTTCCGCGGCCGGAAGGCGGCGGACCCGGAGAAGGCGGCC
>DATFPH010000198.1:0-74178 GCA_035264905.1 Thermoanaerobaculia bacterium | reverse complement strand
GTGCTCCACCGCGCGCCCGCGGAAGCGGGGGGGCTGGTGAGCTTCTCGCTGGGCGAAGGGGGAGGGCGGCTCCGTCTCGACAATTTCGAGCTGGAGTCGCTGCCACTGGCCCCGCGCGGCGCGCAATTCGACGTCACTCTGGCCGCCGGCGAGCGCCGCGGCGCTCTCGGCCTGCAAATCATCTACGACGCCGCCCGCTTCGAAGCCCCGACCATCGCCCGCTGGCTCCAGCACCTGGACATCCTGCTCACCGGAGCCGCCGAGCACCCGGACACCCCGCTCACGGAGCTCCCTCTGCTGAGTCCCTGGGAGCGCCACCAGGTCCTCCGCGAGGTCAACGATGGAAGCGATGTCGACCTCCCCTGGACCGCCCTCCACGAAGGCTTCGAGCGCCAGGCGCAAAAGACCCCGTCCGCCGTCGCCCTGATCGACCAGGACCGGCGCCTCACCTACCAGGAATTGGACGCGCAGGCCTCTGAGCTGGCCGAGGAGCTGTACCTGCGCGGCGCCGGGCCGGAGAGCGTCGTGGCGGTGAAGCTGCCGCGGACCGCCGAGCTGGTCGTCGCTCTGCTCGGCGTGCTCAAGGCGGGCGCGGCGTACCTGCCGCTCGATCCGGGGTATCCGGAGGAGCGGATCGCGTTCATGGTGGAGGATGCGGGAGCCTCGATTGAGATCCGGCCCTCGGAGCCCTCACCCCCGGCCCCTCTCCCGCGAGCGGGAGAGGGGTGTAGGTTAGAAAGGATTTCGAGATTCTCAGAACCTTCTAACCCTCTCCCCTCTCCCGCTCGCGGGAGAGGGGCCGGGGGTGAGGGCTCCCTCGCCTACCTCATCTACACCTCCGGCTCCACCGGCCGCCCCAAAGGCGTCGCCATCGAGCACGCCGCCGCCGTCCGCCTGGTCGCCTGGGCGGGACGGGCCTTCTCTCCCGAGGAGCTGCGGGGCGTGCTGGCCGCCACGTCGGTCAATTTCGACCTGTCGATCTTCGAGATCTTCGTCCCCCTGAGCTTCGGCGGGGCGGTGATCCTGGCGGAGAACGCTCTGGCTCTGCCCGAGCTGCCGGCACGGAACCAGGTCACGCTGATCAACACGGTCCCCTCGGCCATCGCCGGGCTGTTGGAGATGAGCCCCCTGCCAGCGTCGGTGCGCACCGTGAACCTGGCGGGGGAGCCGCTGCGGCGGTCTCTGGCGGACAAGGTGATCGCCGCGGGTGTCAAGCTGTGGGACCTGTACGGACCTTCGGAAGACACGACCTACTCGACGGGCGCGGTCGTGGCGGCGGGCGATCCGTTCGAGCCGCTGATCGGCTGGCCCCTGGCGGGATCGCGGGCGTATGTGCTGGATCGCGGGTTTCGCCCCCTGCCGCTGGGCGTCCCGGGCGAGCTGTGCCTGGGCGGGGGAGGGCTGGCGCGGGGATATCTGGGACGGCCGGCGCTGACCGCGGAGAAATTCATCCCGTCTCCATTCGCAGAGGAGCCGGGCTCGCGGATCTACCGGACGGGCGACCTGGTGCGGCGGGGGCAGGACGGCGCTCTGGAGTACCTGGGGCGGATCGATCATCAGGTCAAGATCCGCGGATTCCGCATCGAGCTGGGCGAGGTGGAGGCGGCGCTGCTGGCCGTCTCCGGCGTGCGCGAGGCGGTGGTGGTGGCTCGCGATGGGGCGCTGGTGGCTTACGTGGCCCTGGACGCCGAGCTACCCGAGGCGACGCTGCGCGAGGCCCTGCGGGAGCGGCTGCCGGCGCCGTTCGTGCCGTCGTTCTTCGTGGTGCTGGACGCGCTGCCGCGCACGCCCAACGGCAAGGTGGACCGCAAGGCCCTGCCGGCGCCGGTGGTCTCCGGCCCAAGCTCCTCGGAGGCGCCGGTCGGGCCGATCGAAGAGGCCCTGGCGGCGGTCTGGGCCGGCGTGCTGGGCCGGGAGAGCATCGGCCGGTCCGAGAGCTTCTTCGAGCTGGGCGGCCATTCGCTGCTCGCGGCGCGGGTGATGGCGCGGGTGCGCGAGTCGCTCGGCGTCGACCTTCCGCTGACCGCTCTCTTCGACGCGCCCACGGTGGCCGGCCTGGCGGCGCGGATCGCGACGGCGCGGGCGAGCTCCGAGCAGGCGATCGAGCCGGTCCCGCGGGATCAACCCCTGCCGCTCTCCTTCGCCCAGCAGCGCCTCTGGTTCCTCGACCGGCTGGAGCCGGGAAGCCCGCTCTACAACATCCCGCTCGCCCTGCGCGCCGCCGGTCCCCTCGACCCGGCCCGCCTGGCGCGGGCGCTCGCCGAGATCGAGCGGCGGCACGAGGCGCTGCGCACCGTCTTTCCGCGGCGCGGGGGACTCCCCCTCCAGGAGATCCGGCCGCCGGCTCCCTTCCCGCTGCCGGTCGTCGATCTCTCCGCTCTGCCTTCCGCCGCGCGCACCACGGAAGCCGGCAGGCTGGCCGCCGCGGAGGCGCGCCGGCCGTTCGATTGGGAGCGCGGGCCGGTGTGGCGGGCCCTCTCTCTGCGTCACGAGAACGACGAGCACTTCATCCTCCTGACCCTCCACCATGTGGCGGGAGACGGCTGGTCCCTGGAAGTGCTGGAGCGCGAGGTGGGTGCCTTGTACGGCGGCGGGTCGCTCCCGAAGCTGCCGGTGCAGTATGCGGATTTCGCGGTCTGGCAGCGCGAGCGGCTGGCCGGCGCGGCGTTGCAGCGGGAGCTCGCCTGGTGGCGCGAGCGGCTGGCCGGCGTCGAGCCGCTGGACCTGCCCGGCGACCGGCCACGCCCAGCGGCTCCGACCGCCCGCGGCTTCATCCTCGCGGCGCCGCTCCCCGCGGATCTCTCGGCGGCGCTCGGGGCGCTCGCCCGCGGCCAGGGTGCGACCCTGTACCAGGTCCTCCTCGCCGGCTTCGCGGGGCTCCTGGCGCGCTGGAGCGGACAAAGCGACCTCTGCGTCGGCGCGCCGCTCGCCGGCCGCGGAAGGACCGAAGTCGAAGGTCTGATCGGCCTCTTCGTGAACACTCTCGTCCTGCGGCTCGACCTGACCGGCGATCCCGGCTTTGCGGCGCGGATCGACCGTGCGCGGGAGACCGCGCTGGCGGCGCAGGCGCACGGCGAGATGCCGTTCGAGCGTCTCGTCGAGGAGCTGGTCCCGGAGCGCACCCTGGGCCGCGCGCCCCTGGTGCAGACGATGTTCGACCTGGCCCACGCCGCGCCTCCGCGCGAGCTGGCGCCCGGGCTGCGCCTCGAACGGCTGCCGGTCGCGACCGGGACCGCCAAGCTCGATCTCGCCCTGAACGTGGAGGAGGCGGACGGCGCGCTGACCGCTACGCTGGAGGCGAGCGCCGACCTGTTCGACCGGACGACCGGCCAGCGCCTCCTCGACGCCTGGCTGCGCCTGCTCGCCGCCGCCGTCCGCGAGCCGGACCTCCCGCTGAGCCGCCTCCCGCTGCTCGGTGACGCCGAGCGGGCGCAGGTCGTCCGGGAATGGAACGACACCGCCGCCGCGCCGCCGAGGGACCTGCACCTTTACGCCCTGTTCGATCGCCAGGTTCGCGAGCGCCCCGACGCTCTGGCGCTCGTCTGGGAAGAGACCCGCCTGACCTACCGGGAGCTCGCGGACGCGGTGGACCCGCTGGCGCGGCAGCTGCGAGCTTTGGGCGTGCGGGCCGAGGTCCCCGTGGTCTTTTCCCTGAAGCGTGGAGTTGGGCGAATCGTGGCGATTCTCGCGATTCTTAAAGCCGGCGGCGCCTACGTGCCGCTCGACCCCGCCTGGCCGGAGGAGCGGCGCGCGTGGATTCTGGAGGATTGCGGGGCGCCGCTGGTGATCACCGAGGAGGGGGTCAAGGACTCCAAGGACTTCAATGATCAGTCCTTTGGGTCCTTGGAGTCCTTGACGTCCTTGGACCCCGCCACCGCCGCCTACATCCTCTACACCTCCGGCTCCACCGGCCGCCCCAAGGGCGTGGTCATCGAGCACCGCTCGGCCGCCCTGTACGTGCAAACCTTCAACGAAGAGCTCGGCCTCGGCCCGGACGACCGCACGCACCAGTTTGCCTCGATCGGCTTCGACCTCAGCTTCGAGGAGATCTTCATCGCGTTCGCGGCGGGCGCCGCGCTGCATCTCGCCCCGGCGGAGATGAGCCTCTCGGCTGCTGCCTACCTGGAGCGGTGCCGGGAGTGGGGACTGACCGTGCTCACGCTGCCGACCGCGTTCTGGCACGAGCTGGCGCGCGAGGTCGCCATGCGCCCCGAGGCCCTGCCGCCGTCGGTACGCCTGGTCACCCTGGGCGGCGAGACCGCGCTGCCGGAGCGCGTGGCGGCGTGGTGGCGGCACGTCGGTCCGGGCGTCCGGCTGTACAACACGTACGGACCCACCGAGACCACCGTGGCCTCCCATCGCATCCTTCTCACCGAAGGGACGTTGGGTGGCCCGTTCGGCGTTCCGATCGGCCGTCCGTTCCGTCATGCGCGGGCGTACGTCCTCGACCGGGAGCTGCGCCCCGTTCCTCCCGGTCTGCCGGGGGAGCTGTGCATCGGCGGGGCCGGCGTGGGGCGGGGCTACCTCAACCGTCCAGACCTGACGGCGGAGCGCTTCGTCCCTGATCCATTCGCGGAGACGCCGGGCGCGCGGCTTTACCGGACCGGCGACATCGCCCGCTTCCGGCCCGACGGTATCGTCGAATTCCTGGGGCGCTCGGACGACCAGGTGAAGATCCGCGGCTTCCGCATCGAGCCCGGCGAGGTCGAGGCCGCTCTGACCGCCTGCCCGGGCGTGGCCGATGCTGCGGTCCTGGCGCCGGCGGACGCGCAGGGGGAGCGCCGGCTTGTGGCGTTCGTAGTCGGCCAGGCGGCTCCGGAGGCACTGCGCGAGCTGCTGAAGCGCCGGCTGCCCGAGTACATGGTTCCCACGGCGTTTGCGTTTCTGGACGCTTTGCCGCTCACCCCGAGCGGCAAGCTTGACCGCCGGGCTCTGTCCCAGAAGGCCGGGCTCGCGGCCGGGGATGAAGGCTCTGTTGGGGAGGCGCCTCGCACACCCGTAGAACAGGTGGTGGCCGCGATCTGGACCGATCTGCTGGGTGTGGAGCGAGTCGGCCGCCGCGACGGCTTCTTTGATCGCGGCGGGCATTCGCTCCTCGCCGCCCGGGTCTGTGCGCGGCTGCGCGACGCGTTCGGGGTCGAGGTGCCGGTGCGCGAGCTGTTCGAGGAGCCCACGGTGGCCGGGCTGGCGGCGCGGGTGGAGAGCGCGCTCTGGGCCGGCCGCGGCGGGGCCGCGCCGCCTCTCCTTCCCCTCGCGCCCGAGGTGCGCGCCGCGGGCGTGCCCCTGTCGTTCGCCCAGCGCCGGCTCTGGTTCTTCGAGCGGCTGGAGCCCGGAAGCCCGCTCTACCACATCCCCGCTGTCCTGCGCGCGGCCGGCCCGCTGGACGCCGGGCGTCTGGAGCGTGCCCTCGCGGAGGTGGAGCGCCGCCACGAGGCCCTGCGCACCGTCCTCGCCGCAGGTTTCGAAGCACCGTCCGGCGAGCCGGTCCAGATCGTCCTGCCGCCGCGCCCGTTCACCCTGCCGGTCACCGATCTGACGGCTCTCCCGGCGGAGGAGCGCGAGTCCCGCGCCCGTGCGCTGGCGGTCGAGGAGGCGCTGCAGCCGTTCAACCTGGAGACGGGACCGCTCTGGCGCGCCACGCTTCTGCGGCTCGGCGTCGAGGACCATCTCGTGCTGCTCACGCTGCACCACATCGTGAGCGACGGCTGGTCCATGGGCGTGCTGCTGCGCGAGGTGGCGGCTCTTTACGAAGGCGATAGCGCGGAGCTTCGTCCGCTGCCGGTGCAGTACGCCGACTGGGCCGTCTGGCAGCAGCGCTGGCTCCAGGGCGCCGCGCTGGAGCGGGGTCTGGCCGCTTGGCGGCAGCGCCTCGCCGGTGTGCCGACGCTCCTTGAGCTGCCGGCCGACCGCCCGCGCCCCGCGGCACAGACGTTCCACGGCATCCAGCTCACCCAGCCCGTGCCCGCGGACCTGGCGTCCGGTCTCCAGGCGCTGGCGCGCCGCGAGGGCGTCACCCTCTTCATGGCCCTGCTCGCCGCCTTCCAGGCGTTCCTCGCGCGCTGGAGCGGGCAGCGCGACTTCGTGGTGGGCACGCCGGTGGCGGGCCGCGATCAGATCGAGATCGAGCCGCTGATCGGGTTCTTTGTGAACACGCTGCCGCTCCGCGCACAGATCGAGGACGACCCGCCGTTCCGTGCCCTGGCGGCCGCCGCGCGGGAGGCGGCGCTCGCTGCCTACGCACAGGGCGAGGTCCCCTTCGAACGGCTCGTGGAAGACCTGGCGCCGGAGCGCGACGCCGGCCACGCGCCGCTCGTCCAGGTGCTCCTCTCCCTGGGGAACACGCCGCGGCTGGACCTGTCCTTCGGGGGGCTCGCCCTGACGCCCTTCGACGCGGGCGTGGGGGAGAGCGCCAAGTTCGACCTCACTCTGGCGATCGAGGAGGCGGCCGGGAGGCTGAACGCCGTGCTCGTGGCGAGCGCCGATCTCTTCGATGCGGCAACCGTCCGCCGTGCCCTGGACGCCTGGATGCGCCTTCTCGGGGGAGCCGTCCACGATCCCGATCTCCGGCTCTCCGGCCTGCCGCTCCTCTCCGCGGCGGAAAGCGCGCAGCTCCTCCAGGAATGGAACGACTCCGCGGCCGAGGTCCGGCGCGACCTACTCCTTCACGAGCTGGTCGAGATGCAGGCCCGGCTGCGGCCCGACGCGCCCGCGGTGGTCGACGGCGACCGTTGCCTCACCTACCGGGAGCTCGACCAGGAAGCCGACCGCCTCGCCCGCCACCTGCGCACGCTCGGCATCGGACCGGAGATCCCGGTGGGCTTTCGCCTGGAGCGGGGGGCCGGCCGCATCGTGGCCACCGTGGGCATCCTGAAAGCCGGAGGCGTCTGCGTTCCTCTCGACCCCGCCCATCCCGCCGAGCGGCTCGCGTGGATACTGGAGGACTGCGGAGCGCCGGTGGTGATCACCGAGGAGGGCCTCAAGGACGAGTCCTTTGGGTCCTTGAGGCCCTTGAGGTCCTTGGAGCCCTCTTCCGCCGCCTACCTCCTCTACACCTCCGGCTCCACCGGCCGCCCGAAAGGCGTGGTCATCCCGCACGCCTGCGCCGCGGCCTACGCCCGGACGATCGCCGCCCGCTATGGCATCGCCCCGGGCGAGCGGACCCTCCAGTTCGCCTCGATCGGCTTCGACGTGAGCTATCAGGAGATCTTCGGAGCTTTCGCTGGGGGCGCCGCGCTGTACGTCGCGACGCGCGAGATGACGCTTTCGGCGGCCGAGTATCTGGAGCGGTGCCGGGCGTGGGGGATCACCTACCTCCACCCGCCCACCGCCTTCTGGCACGAGATGGTGCGCGAGATCGTCGCGCGCCCGGAGGCGCTCCCGCCGACGCTGCGGCTGGTCGCGACCGGCGGCGAGGCGGCCCTGCCGGAGCGCGCCGCCGACTGGCTCCGGGCTGCCCCGGACGTCCGGATGATCAATGCCTACGGCCCCACGGAGGCCACCGTGGCCGCCACCCTGGTCGAGCTGGGGGAGGGATCGATCGGGCCGTTCGGCGTGCCGATCGGCCGGCCGTTCCGCAACGTGCGGACGTACGTGCTGGACGCCGGTCTGCGACCGGTTCTTTCGGGCGCGCGGGGGGAGCTGTGCATCGGCGGCATCGGCGTGGTCCGCGGCTACCTGCGCCGGCCGGACCTCACGGCGGAACGTTTCGTCCCCGATCCATTCGCGGACGAGCCGGGCGCCCGCATGTACCGGACCGGCGACCTCGTCCGCCTTCGGCCGGACGGCCTGATCGATTTCCTGGGGCGCTCCGACCATCAGGTGAAGATCCGCGGCTTCCGCATCGAGCTCGGCGAGATCGAGGGTGCGCTCGCCGCCTGCCCGCAGGTGGCCGAAGCCGCGGTGCTCGCACTGCCGGATGGTCAACCGGACGGGCACGGCGGACGCCGCCTCGCCGCTTTTGCCGTGCCCGCTCCCGGCCAGGAGCCCACGCCCGCTCTCCTGCGGGAGCAGCTGCTCGCGCGGCTCCCGGACTACATGGTGCCGTCCAGCCTCACGATCCTCGACAAGCTGCCGCTCACCCCGAATGGGAAAGTCGACCGCCGCGCTCTCGCTCGGATCGAGCCGAAGGGCGGAGACGTTGCCGCGCCCGCCGAGCTCCTGCCGCGCGATCCGGTCGAGGAGATGGTGGCCTCGGTCTGGGCCGATATCCTGGGGATCGCGGTGGAGCGGATCGGGCGGCGCGACGACTTCTTTGCGCTCGGCGGGCACTCGCTGCTCGCCACGCGCATCGGCTCCCGGCTGCGCGAGGCCTTCGGCGTGGAGGTGCCGCTCCGCGAGGTCCTGGAGCGCCCCACGGTCGAGGCTCTCGCCGCTCTCGTCCGTGGAGCCCTGGGCGTCCAGGAGGCCCGTCCCGTAGCGCCGCCGATCGTCCGCCAGCCGCGCACGGTCGATCCGCCCCTCTCGTTCGCGCAGCTCCGCCTCTGGATCATCGACCGGATCGAGCCCGGCACGTCCACCTACAACGTGGCGCTCGCCGCGCGCCTGGAGGGGGAGCTGGAGCCGGGTCTCCTGGCCGGCGCCTTCGGCGAGGTGGCGCGCCGGCACGAGGCGGTGCGGACGACGTTCGGCGTGCGCGGCGGCGAGCCCGTCCAGATCGTGCAGCCGCCGGCGCCCGTCCCGCTGCCGGTGGTCGACCTGGCAGCCCTGCCGGAGGCGACGCGCGCGGGCGAGGCGCAGCGGCTGGCGCGCGAGGAGGAGAGGCGGCCGTTCGATCTGGAGCGCGGCCCCGTGCTGCGCGCCGGGCTGGTCCGCCTGGCGCCAGCGGAGCACCTCCTGCTCCTCACTCTCCACCACATTGTCTGCGACGAGTGGTCGATCCGCCTGCTCTTCGGCGAGGTGGTGACCCTGTACACGGCGTTGCGCGAGGGCCGGCCGGCCGCCTTGCCTGAGCTGCCTGTGCAGTACGCCGACTACGCAATCTGGCAGCGCGGCTGGCTCACTGGCCCGGTGCTGGAGTCGCAGCTCGCGTTCTGGCGCAGCCGCCTCGCCGATCCGCCGGTCCTCGAGCTGCCGACCGACCGGCCGCGGCCGCCGCTCCAGACCGTCCGCGGCGCGCGCCTCTCCTTTTCTCTGCCGGCGGAGACCTCGGCGGCGCTCCTCGCGCTGGGCCGCCGACGCGGCGCCACCGCCTTCATGACGCTGCTCGCCGCGTATGAGGCCCTGCTGGCACGGACCGCGGGGCAGACCGACCTGACGATCGGCACGCCGATCACCGGCCGCACCCGCGGGGAGGTGGAGAGCCTCATCGGCTTCTTCCTCAACACCCTGGTGCTGCGGGCCGACCTCTCCGGCGATCCGGGCTTCGGCGAGATCGTCGACCGCACCCGCGCGCGGGCCCTGGAGGCCTACGCCCACCAGGATCTCCCGTTCGAAAAGCTGGTCGACGAGATCGGCGTGCGGCGGAGCCTCGGCCACTCGCCCCTCTTCCAGGCTCTCTTCGTCCTGCTCCACGCGGCGCCCCTGCCCAACGCGGCAACGGGCCTGCGCGCGACGCCGTTCGCGACCGACGGGACGACCGCGAAGTTCGACCTGACGCTGTCGATGCAGGCGGACGGCGATGATCTGACCGGCGTGATCGAGTACAACACCGACCTCTTCGACCGGACCACCGCGCTTCGTCTCGCCGAGCGCTTCCGCGTCCTCTGCGCCGCCGCGGCCCGCGAGCCGCAACGGCCGCTCTCCGAGCTGCCGGTCCTCCCCGAGGCCGAAGCGCACCAGATCACCCGCGAATGGAACGACCGGCCGCCGGTCCACAAGACGGAGATCCGCCTCCACGATCTCGTCGCCGCCTGGGCCGAGCGCGATCCGGAGAGGACCGCGGTGGAGTGGGAGGAGGGCGCCTGGACCTACGCCGGTCTCGTCGGCCGCGCCCGCGCGCTCGCCGCCCGGCTGCGCGCCCTGGGAGTCGGGCCGGACGTGCCCGTGGGCGTCTACGCCGGCCGCGGTCCCGAGCTGGCGGTCGCCCTCCTGGCCGTGTTCGAGGCCGGAGGCGCCTACCTCCCGATCGATCCCGCCTATCCGCGCGAGCGCCAGGTGTTCATGCTGGAGGATTCGGGAGCCCCGGTGCTCCTGGTTCCGGAGGCATTGGCGGGCTCGGTGCCGGAGACCACGGCACAGATTGTGACCCTTACCCCCGATGCCTCTCCCGCAAGCATCTTTGCTTTGCTCCCCTCTCCCGCTTGCGGGAGAGGGGCCGGGGGTGAGGGCTCCGCCTACATCATCTACACCTCCGGCTCCACGGGCCGTCCCAAAGGCATCGCCCTGCCCCATCGGGTCCTGACCAATCTGATCCTCTGGCAGATCGATCCAGACCGCCGCGGCGCCATGCCGGAATCCTGGCGCACACTCCAGTTCTCGTCCCCGAGCTTCGACGTGTCGCTTCACGAGATGCTCTCCACCTGGTGCGCCGGGGGCACGCTCGTGCTGGCCTCCGAGGAGGACCGGCGCGACCCCGAGCGCCTGGCGCGGCGCCTCGCCGAGGCGAAGGTCGAGCGCCTCTTCCTCCCCTTTGTGGCGTTGCAGCAGCTCGCCGACCGGCTCGCCCGGCCGGACACGCCCGTGCCTGCCCGCCTGCGCAGGGTCATCACCGCGGGCGAGCAGCTCCAGGTCACGCCGCAGGTCGCCGAAGCCTTCCGCCGGCTCTCCGCCGCAACCGGCGGCACGACCCTGCACAACCACTACGGTCCGTCGGAGACTCACGTGGTCACCGAGCTGATGCTGGAAGGGGACCCGGCCCGCTGGCCCGCGCTGCCGTCCATCGGCCGCCCGATCGCCGGCACCTCGGCGTACGTGCTGGACCGCGCCCTGAAGCCGGTCCCCCTCGGCATCCCAGGAGAGCTGGCCCTGGGCGGCGTCTCTCCGGCGCGCGGTTACCTGGGCCGGCCCGACCAGACGGCCGAGAAGTTCATCCCCGACGCCTGGAGCGGCGTGCCGGGAGCGCGGCTCTACCGGAGCGGCGACCTCGCCCGCCTCCTGCCGGACGGCAACATCGAGTTCCTCGGCCGCATCGACCACCAGGTGAAGATCCGCGGCTACCGGGTCGAGCCGGGCGAGATCGAAGCCGTGCTGTCCACGCACCCCCGCGTGCGCGAATGCGCGGTGGCGGTGCGCGAGGACCGTCCGGGCGACCGGCGCCTGGTCGCATGGGTGGTGACGGACGGCGACGTCGCGCCCACTGAGCTGCGCGACCATCTTCGCGAGAGGCTGCCGGACCCTATGGTGCCCACAGCCTTCGTGAAGCTCGCCGCCATGCCGCTCACCGGCAGCGGCAAGATCCAGCGCTCGGCGCTGCCCGCGCCCGAGGGCGAGCGCCTGGCCGCCGCGCCGTTCGTCGAGCCGCGGACCACCCTGGAACGGGAGATCGCGGCGGTCTTCCGCGAAGAGCTGGGCCTCGACCGCGTCGGCCGTGAGGACAACTTCTTCGATCTCGGAGGCCATTCGCTGACCATGGTCCGCGCCGCCTCCCAGCTCACCGAGCGCCTCGGCCGTCCCGTCGCCGTCCTCGACCTCTTCCGTACCCCCACCATCGCCTCTCTGGCCCGCCAGCTCGGCGGAGACGAGGAGAAGGTGCCGGCCCGCGAGGTCCTCGAAGAGCGCGCCGAGACCCGGCGGCAGTCGCTGGGGCGGCGGCGCGAGCTGCGGCGCGGCCGGTGAAGGAGGGCCTCCGGGCACGAACCTGGCATAATACCGTCACCATGGAAGAGGAGTTGTTGGAAACCGCCATCGCCGCCGCGCGCGCGGGCTCGGAGGTTTTGCGGCGGTATTTCCGGCGCGACGGCCTGCAGGTGAGCCGCAAGGGGCAGAACGATTTCGTCACCGAGGCGGACAAGGCGAGCGAGTCCGCGGTTCTCGCCGTGATCCATCAGCGCTTCCCGGACCACCGCATCCTCGCCGAGGAGGGGGGCGCGGCCGATCTCAACCAGGGGAGCGACACCGAATGGCTCGTCGATCCGTTGGACGGCACCACCAACTTCCTCCAGGGACTGCCGGTCTGGTGCGTCTCCGTGGCCTGCCGCCGCGCGGGCCGGGTCGTCGCCGGCGTGGTCCTCGATCCTGAAGGGGGCAACCTGTTCACCGCGCTGCGCGGGCAGGGCGCCTCCTGGAACGGCCGGCCCATGGCCGCCTCGCGGCACCCGGGGCTCGACGGCGCCTTCCTGGCCACCGGCTATCCCTTCCGCGCCCTGTCGACCCTCGACGTCTACCTGGACATCTTCCGGGACGTCTTCCGGCGCTCCAAGGCGATCCGCCGCTGCGGCTCGGCGGCTCTCGACCTGGCCTACACCGCGGCGGGCGTCTACGACGGCTTCTTCGAGTTTCGCCTCTCCCCTTGGGACATTGGCGCGGGCGTCCTCCTCGTCGAAGAGGCCGGCGGCGTAGTGACTGATCTCGATGGGGGAGCGAGGTACTTCCACGGCGGCAACCTGGTGGCTGGTGGCAAAGACGTGCAGCGGGAGCTGTGGGAGGTGGTGGCAAGCCATGCGAGGGAGGCCGACGTCGACCGGCTCAATCCGCTCGGCGCGCCGGCGCCGGCGGCCTCCGCGGCGGGCTCGGCATGAAGCTCCTGGAAGGGTTCCGGCGTCTCCGGCTCGAGCGGGCGGCCCCGGCCGTGGCTGCGACGTCGCAGGACATCGAGAGCTGGAGCGTCGAGATCCAGATCCATCCGAGCAACATCCGCCGGCGGGTGCGCTATCTGTTCCTCAGCCGCGTTCAGGTCACCTTCCTCTGCATCATCGCCCTCGTCTACATCCTCTTCCTCGCTCTCGGCGCCGGACTGGCGCCGGGCCTGGTCGGCGCCTGGCTCAACGATCAGGAGTACACCTCCCTCGCCACCGAGCGAGCCCGGCAAGGGGAGCTCCTGCAGGCGCGCCTTCAGGCTCTGGGGGAGATGGAAGAGAAGGCGGACGGTCTTTACCTCGGCCTCCACAAGCTCTTTCTGGCCTATGGTCTGCCGCATGGAAAGCCGGAGAGCCCGGGAGGTCCGCTGTTCGCCGTCGAGGACCTGCCCGAATCCGTCTATGCGGGAGCCGTCCAGGAGGGAAACCGGAGGAGCTTCCGCATCCGGCAGCGTCTCGCCCTGCTCGACGCGTCGCTGACCTCGGTCCGCGCCTTCGAGCGTGAACATCAGGATCGCGTCCGCCTGACCCCGGCGATCTGCCCCTTGCGCGACGACTTCGTGGTCACCAGCTCGTTCCGCCGGCGCCGCAGCCCGTTCACGCGCGAGCTCGACTTCCATCCGGGCCTCGATCTGGCGGCGCCGGTGGGCACCCCGGTGCACGCCACGGCCGACGGCGTGGTCGCCTTCGCCGGGCAGTTCCCGGCGGGCCGCAGCGCCGTCTGGTGGCGTCTCGGCAACGTGGTGATCCTGCGCCATGGCGATCTCTTCGCCACCGTGTACGGGCATTGCCAGGAGGTCCGGGTGAAGGCCGGACAGACCGTCCGCCGGGGAGACGTCGTGGCGACCGTGGGCAACTCCGGCTGGAGCCCCAGCCCGCATCTGCACTATGAGATTCGCCGGAACGCCGGCAGCGCTGCCGGTGCTGCAGGAGAGTACCGGCCCGTCGATCCGACCATCCACATCCTGGACCGGCGCTGGCAGAATGACGAGCGCCTCCTGATGGGGAAACCCCTCGCACCACCGCCGGGAAGCTGGGAGCCGCTGCCCTCCGGAATCATGAGGTAGCCGTATGAGCCGTACACCCGCCGAGAACGTCGCCCCCACGCTGCTCATCCCTCAGGGCACTCGGATCGAGGTGGATGCGCAGGGGCAGCTCTCGATCTCCGCACCGGGCAACCTGGTCGTCCAGAACTCGGGAAAATACGGCACCCTCGAATCCGTGCGAGGCTCGATCCGCATCGACCGCGGGGTCGAGGTGGAAGCGGTGACCATCCGCTGCGCCGACACCTGTTATGTGCAGGGCTTCCTGACCGCCTGGAAAGTCAGTGCCCGCTCCCTGCACCTGGAAGATTCCGCCCGTGCCCACGTGATCCTCCAGGAGACCCAGCGTCTGGAGATCGGCAGGAACGCCCGGCTGGTGGGCAATTTCGCCTCCGAGCGGGAGATGCTGGGCCTCTTCGCGCGCTTCGCGCAGCAGGTGCGCTCCCTGCCGTTCTTCCCGGAGAAGAGATCGGCGCCAACGGCCGGTCTCCTCGCGAAGCTCGACGAGACGATCGACCTGCTCCCCACCTCCAAACCCGCCGCCGACCTTCCCGAGCCGCTCCTCTTCGCCATGGTCCTCCTGGAGCGCGAAGCCGAGCACCACCACCCGCCCTCCTCGCGCCGGGCGATCGAGGAGCTGGTGAAGCTCCTGCGCGAGCAGGACTTCGAGACCCTCCGCCACACCTGGCGCCTCCTCTTCAGCCGCATCGCCGAGCCCCGCGAGCACGCGCGGCGGGCGCGGGAGCTGGTGGAGGAGCACTATTTGGTCAACGGCGAGCCAAAGCGCTCACCATAGAAGCTCCCGGGATTCCAGCGCGGCCTCTCGTCATCCTGCGCGATGGCGGAGGCGTTCTCGTGATATTGTCGAGAAAGCTGTTGCCCACCAATCCAGACTGAACGGAGGACCGGATGAGAGAGCGGGACTTCGCCTCGACAATGCTCGCCGTTGGATTCTTCGGCTTCGCTCTTGCACTCGGGATGTCTCCCGGAGACAAAGAGACGCCGGCTGCGAGGAACGACTACCAGGCTCAGGCACGGACGGCCTCGGATACCGACAGGATCGGTAGCGCCATGTTCAGTTGGCTGACCGACCAGGTCGGAGCCGCCGCCGCCGGACAGTCGCAGGTCCCGCCGCCGGCCCCCGTTGACATGACCGTCTACCCGGTCATCACGCACGGAGCACTCACCAGCCTCCTGGTACCCCAATACATCCAGAGTCTTCCGGAGCTGGACGGCTGGAATCACCATTTTGACTTTCGCCTGAACACGGCCAATCCTCTGGCGCAGCACATCATGGGCATCCGCAGCCCGGGGCGGGACGGAGCATATTCGGGAACCACCTACCTCGTCGGAAGGTTTGATCCCGAGAGCTTCGACGAAGACATCGTCTGGGTGGATGGTTTCGCTGTCCGCCGGCCCGCGTTCGTCCTGACCGACCGGGAGGCGCAAAAAGAGACGGCGCCCGACATCGGCAAAATCGGAACCGCCATGTTCCACTGGCTCACCGACCAGGTCGGGTGGACGGCCGCGGGAAAAGCGCAGGACGCGAAGGCCACGGTCATCGATTTTTCCAATTTCCCGGCCATTTCGTATGCGACCCTCGAAGGCCTTCTGGTTCCGCGATACATGCAGTATCTGCCGGAGCTCGATGGCTGGGAGAATCCCTACGAATTCCGGCTCAACGTGGCGAATCCCCTCGCCAACGATGTCATGGCCATCCGCAGCGCGGGGCGGGATCAAACCTTTTCGGGAAATGTCTACACCACCGTGTCGTTCGATCCTGATTTCTTCGACGAGGACATCGCGTGGGCGGACGGTTTCTTCATCCGCTCGCCTGCGACCACTCAGGGCTTGTCGTTCTATGCAATGGCTCCATGCCGGGTCTTCGATTCGCGGCCCACCTCCGCCCTCCAGTCCGGGGCCCTCAGCCTGTTCGAGATCGGAGCGACGTGCGGCATCCCCACCTCGGCCAAGTCGGTGGCGGTGAACGTGACCGTCGTCGGGCCGACCGGTGCCGGAAACGTCACCCTCTTCCCCGCCGGTCTTCCGGTGCCGACGGTGAGCACGATCAACTTCGCCGCCGGACAGACGCGTAGCAACAACGCGGTCCTCACCCTCACCGAGGACGGGATCGGATCGATCGAGGCCCGGCCGTTCGTTGCCGGCGACGGTCTCGTCCATCTGGTTCTCGATGTCACCGGCTACTTCGAGTAGCGGGTTCCCGATTCCTGGAGGTCCGGGTGAAGGCCGGCCAGACCGTCCGCCGGGGGGACGTGGTGGCGACCGTCGGCAACTCCTCCGCCACACCTGGCGCCTCCTCTTCAGCCGCATCGCCGAGCCGCGCGAGCACGCACAGCGGGCACGGGAGCTGGTGGAGGAGCACTACGCGGCGGCGGTGCCGGCGGCCTGACGCCGTCCTACACGATCCTGTAGATCTCCCGGTGCCCGCCGTCGACGAGATCCATGTAGCCCTCCATGGCCTGGCGGACCTCCGGACGAGAGCTGTAGCTCTTCATGTGGCCATCGAATTTCGCGATGTCCTCGACCTCCGCCTGGAGGACGACAGTCCAATATGTGGCCACGTAGTCGACCATCACCCGGCAGTTCTGGAATCCGTCCTCGCTTTCCATCGAAGGGATGGTCTGCTTGAACCTTTTCGCCAGCTCCCCGGCTTTTCCTGGCTTGCAGCGGAAGATGTCCCGGATCAGGTACATAGGTCGAACCCTCCTTGTTGGACATTCTAAGACGATCCTCTTGACAAGACCGACCGGTCGTTCTATTTTCTATCCATGGCCAAGGGTGAGGCGACCAAAGACGCCATTCTCGACCGGGCACTTTCCATGGCGACCCAGACCGGGCTCGAGGGGCTCACCATGGGCACCCTGGCCAAAGAGGTGAACCTCTCGAAGAGCGGTCTGTTCGCCCACTTCCAGTCCAAGGAGCAGCTCCAGCTCGACGTGCTGGAAACCGCGGTGGCCCGCTTCATCGAGACGGTCATCGCCCCAGCCCTGCGTGAGCCGCGCGGCGAGCCGCGCGTGCGGGCTCTGTTCGACCGCTGGCTCCAGTGGGAGGACGCTCCCTTCCTACCGGGCGGCTGCCCGTTCATTTCCATCGCAAATGAGCTGGACGATCGGCCGGGACCGCTGCGCGACCGGCTCGTCGGCTGCCAGCGCGACTGGCTGCAGACGCTCGCCACCGCCGCGCGCATCGGCATGACCGAGGGGCACTTCCGGGCCGGCCTCGACCCGGACCAGTTCGCCTACGATCTCTACGCGATCATCCTCGCCTACCACCATTTCAGCCGGCTGTTGCGCGATCCCGCGGCCGTGCAGCGGGCACGGCAGGCCTTCACGGCCCTGCTCGCCGCGAGCCGCACCTGATCCCCGGATGCCCATGCACGGAGGAGAGCCTTACATGTCACGGAAAAGCACGATCGGTCGTACAGTCGTTCTGGGCAGCTTGCGCGCGGGCTTGGCCGCAGCGGGAACGATCTCTCTGGAGCTGGCCGGCGCAGGGGCGGCTCGCCTGTTTCTGAGTACCCGCCGCCATCCCGTGCCGGAGCGGGACCGGGCGCAGCTCCAGAGCGCCCGCCGGTGGCAGCTCGCGAGCGACCAGGGACCGCTCGCCGCCTGGACCTGGGGTCCGGAGGAGGGTCCTACGATCGCCCTGCTGCACGGTTGGGAAGGACGCGCCTCGCAGCTCGGCGCCTTCGCACCGCCGCTCGTCGCGGCGGGTTTCCGGGTGGTCGGTATCGATGGTCTTGGCCATGGCGACTCGCCGGGCCGCAGCTCCTCGCTCGTGGCGCTGGCGGAGGCTTTGCGCGCGCTCGGCGATCACCTCGGACCCTTCGCCGGAGTGGTCGCTCACTCCGCGGGCGCAGTGTCGACGATCTATGCCCTGAAGCGGGGGCTCGCGGCGGAACGGCTGGTCTGCGTGGCACCCGGCGTCGATCTCGACGCCTACGCCCGCGAGTTCTCTCGCCTGTTCGGGCTCTCGACGGCGGTGCATGCCAGTATGCGGCGGCGCATCGAGCACAAGATCGGGGTGAGCTGGGATGAGCTCGATCCGCGCCAATTGCCGGCGGACCGGCGCGTGCCGCTGCTCGTCTTCCATGACCGCCATGACCGGGAGGCGCCGTTCGCCGGCGGCCTGTCTCTCGCAAAGGCCTGGGGAGCCCGGCTGATCGCCACCGAGAGGCTTGGACACACGCGCATCCTGCGCGAGGACTCCGTCGTCGCGCAGGCGGTGGACTTCCTCTCTGCGACGAGAGCCGCACCCGGTGTGCTCGAAGACCGCTCCCAGCCGCGCCTCGCAGGCGTGCGCACCTGATTCCCCTGGAGGATCCTCGGCGTGGGGTGGGGGGACCTGCTCGCGCCGAGGGTCCCCACTTTTTCATGAGCGCGCGAGTGCCTTACAGGTTTTCGATCTCCCCGAGAATGAATGGGAGATTCGGGTATTCGAAGCTGATACCGACAGCCGCAATGCGGTTGCGTTTGATGTTCGGAGGAACGTGCTTGTGATGCGGGAAGGTTGAAGCCAGCGTGGGGTCACCCGGATGGGGAAAGTCGTCGTACCAGTAAAGGCGCGCTTCTCCCCGGTAGACCTCGTATCCATACGATGCGATCAGGGCGGCTGCGAAATCGATCTCTTCCCGCATCCGCAGCCGAATCCCGTTCGAGAAGAACACCTCACCCTCTGCGATTCCGGTGTACGGGCTATCCGACCAGAGGGTGACCGTCGACCGCTCGATGTCCGGGCGATCGAAAAGCTCGGCAACAAAGCGGCTATAGTCGGCGAGAGATTTCAGAGGCGACGCAGGCATCCTCAATAAGCGGGTTGGAAGCGAAGGGTTGCAGCTACGTCGCGCTGGGCCAACTGCTCATCGTATGCCTTCTTTCGTCTCGACCACGTCTCGTAGATGCCCTTCCAGCGGCTGAAGTCGGTCCGAGTCTCATCGAGCTCATCGAAGCGCTCCAGCTTCCCCGACATCAGAGCCTCGTGGAAATCCTTGCTGAGAATCCCGTACTTCTCTTCGTAGAGCGTCATTTTCCGTTCCAACAACTTCATCTCGATAACCAGCTCATGAATTTCCATGGCTCTCGGCGCTCCTTGCGACGACAAAGTATAGCACCCTACCGCCAGCGGAAGATCTTGAGCGCCACCCCGAAGCTCAACAGCCCCCAGGCGGCCAGGATCGCGAGCTGCACGGAGATCTCCGGCAACGACCGGGCCTCGGTGATGACCCCGCGCAGAGCCTGGTTCAGCGCGGTCAGCGGCAGGACGTTGATGAAGGGCTGGACGGCGTCGGGGAACCGCTCGGAGGAGAAGAAGACGCCGGAGAGGAGCCACATGGGGAGCATCACCAGGTTGGCGAGGCCGCTCGCTCCCTCGATGGTGGTCACCCGCGAGGCGATGAGCAGGCCGAGGCCGCAGAAGGTCATGGCCCCCAGCACGCAGACGGCCGTGAGGAGCAGGAGAGAGCCCCGGACCGCGACGTCGAAAATGAGCCAGCCGCCGCCGATCAGGACGATGATCTCCGGCACCAGGAACCACAGCCGGCCCAGGATCTGGGCCAGCAGGTAGTGGCTCTTGTGCATCGGCGTCGCCACCAGGCGCTTCAGGATCTTCCGGTTGCGCGCCGTGGTCACCGAGAAGGCGAGGCTCCAGATCCCCGAGCCCATCAGGTTCATGCCCAGGAGGCCCGGGATCAGGAAGTCGATATAGCGCGAGCCCTTTTCGGTCACTTTCTCGGCCTGCACCGGGACCGCGTCCTTGCGTCCCGCGCCCTGCTGCAGGGCGTTGTCGGCTTCCAGGCGGGCGATCCGCGAGTCGGGGCGCGTCTCGTCGAAGCGGAAGACGACCGGCGCGCCGGCTTCGACGAGCAGCGAGATCTTGCCCGTGCGCAACGCCTCGCGCCCCTCCGCGGCCCCGTACCGGCGGGGGAGGAGAACGGGGGACTGCGCGAGCGCCTTGAGCGTCTGATCGGCCGCCGCGGCCCTCTCCTCAACCGCCACCACGCCGACCGGGATCTTGTCGGGCCCCTTCTCGCGGAACGCGAGGCCCAGGGCGATCGCGAGCAGCACGGGGAAAGCGAAGACCCAAAAGATCGCCTCGGGCTCGCGGATGAACTCCTTCGCCCGGCAGACGGTCAGCTCGAGAAGGGGAGAGTATCGATCGCGCATCCCAATCCTTCCGCTCAGCCCTCGCGCAGCGCCCGGCCGGTATGGGCCACGAAGACGTCTTCGAGGGTCGCCTGGTGCGTCGTGAGATGGACGAGCCGCGCTCCCGACCGCTCGATGAGCGCCAGGAGGAGCGGCACGGTGTGGGCCAGAGTCCCGACCGGCAGCGCCCAATTGGGGCCGCGCCGGTACGCTTCGGTGACTCCCGGCAGCGCGCGCAGGCTCGCCTCGTCGATCTCCGGGTCGGAGGCGAACTCGATCACGTTGGCCGCATGCAGCGTGCTGATCAGCTCCGCCGGCGTCCCCAGGGCAATGACCTTGCCGCGGTCGACGATCGCGACGCGGTCGCAGAGGCGCTCGGCCTCGTCCATATAGTGAGTCGTCAGCAGCACCGTGCCGCCGCCCGCGCGGAAGTCGACGACCTGCTGCCAGAGCTGCAACCGGCTCTGGGGATCGAGCCCCGTGGTGGGCTCGTCGAGGAACAGGATCTCCGGGTCGCCGACCAGGGCGCAGGCAACCGCGAGGCGCTGCTTCTGGCCGCCCGAGAGCTTGCCGACCCGCGCGTTGCGCTTCTCGTCCAGGGAGAGCTGAACGAGCACGTCCTCCGGATCGCGTCCGTTCCGGTAAAACGAGCGGAAGAGGCGGATCGTCTCGCCCACGGTCAGCTTTTCGGTGAGCTGGGTCTCCTGGAGAGAGATCCCGAGCCGCTCACGCAGCGTGTCGCCGTCCCGGTCCCAACTTGTGCCGAGGATCTCCACCGCACCGGCATCCGGCACCGTCAGCCCCTCGAGAATCTCGATCGTCGTCGTCTTGCCCGCGCCGTTGGGTCCGAGCAACCCGAAGCACTCGCCACGGATGACCTCCAGATCGAGGCCGTTCACGGCCACCACGTCCGCGTAGCGCTTGACCAGTCCGCGACAGCGGACGGCGGTGTTCAAGGTCTCGTTCGTCATGGTGGATCGAGCAGGGTCCGTCCGAGCGACGGGAGGAGGGAGTATATCTGAAGCGTCCTATTCGCTCCCTGCGTCGATCCCCGCCAGCTTCCGGAACGGCGCGCGGACCGCCTCAGGCGTGCGGCACGGCCGGCCGGTTGCGGCCTCGATCCAGATGTGCTCGGTGGTGCCGGTCACCAGGACCTCGCCATCCTTCTGGACCTCATAGGCGAAGTGGAGGCCGCGGCTCCCCATGTGCTCGTTCCAGCAGACGACCTGCACCGTGTCGCCGTAGCGCGCAGGACGGCGGTAGCGCACCTCGACGCCGGTCACCATCAGGAGGTAGCCCATCTTCTCGATGTCGGCGTAGTGGAAGCCGGAGACGGCGCAGAGGCGGGTACGGGCGACCTCGAACCAGATCACGTAGTTGGCGTGATGGACCACCCCCATCTGATCGGTCTCGGCATAGCGCACCTCGATGTCGGTGGCGCAGCGGATCGGCTCGCTCATCTCAAGGTCTCTCCTTGGCCGGGGATCTTATCGCCTGCGGCAGGCAGGAAAATTGCTATAACCCCAGTGTGGCGTCCTACTTGGGACGCCGGCGATTGAGATGAGGCAACATCGGAGAGAAGAACGCGACGATCGAGACGAGCCGGTTCGGTCACGGCCGCGACGGATCGACGAGCCCGCACCGTCCTCTACGGGCGACGCGCCCCCGGAGCGCGGGCTCTCCCGCGGAACACTCTGGTGGATCCTGATTGCGGCGTTGCTCCTTCTTGTGGCCATCGTGGCCCAGCACTTCGACGAGTACCTCCGCCGGACGATCGAATCCAAGGTCAACCAGCGGCTCCACGGCTATACCGTCACCCTGCAAGGCGCCCACTTGAACCCCTTCGGGTTGGCGCTCACCCTGCGCGGAGCGGTCATCCGCCAGCAGGCCCATCCCAACCCGCCGGTGGCGGACATCTCTCAGGTGAAGGCGAGCGTCCAATGGAAGGAGATCCTCCATCTCCGTCTGGTGTCCAACGTCGTCATCGACCGGCCGCGCATCCACGTCAACCTGAAGCAGCTCCAGGAGGAAGACCGCGACTCGGTCGGCATCGAGGACCGGGGCTGGCAGGAAGCCTTCCAGTCCATCTATCCCCTGAAGTTCAACCAGGTCCAGGTGCGGGACGGGCAGCTCGTCTATGTGGACAAGGACCCGAAGCGGCCGTTGGAGCTCTCCCGGGTCAATCTGATCGCCGAGAACATCCGGAACACCCGGGACGACAAGGTCCTCTATCCCTCGCCCGTGCGCGCCGAAGGCGTCCTGTTCGGGACCGGCCGCGCCGTCGTAAAGGGCCATGCGGACTTCCTCTCGAAGCCCTACCCGGGCATGCATGTCCTCTATCAACTCTCCCGCGTGCCGCTGGAGCGCCTCGACGTGCTGAGCTCGCGCGCCAACCTCGACGTCGACGGCGGCGTCCTCGCCTCGAAGGGGGAGGTCGAGTACAGCCCGAAGCACCGGGAGGCGCACGTCACCGACCTGGACGTCGACGACCTCCGCCTCGACTACATCCATACCGCGGCCACCGCCTCCGCCGAAAAAGACCGCGCCGCCGCGGCTTCCCGCGTGGCCAAGGACGACCAGCCGGAGATGCTTGTCCGGCTCGACCGCGTCCATGTGACCGACAGCAACTTCGCCCTGGTCAACCGGGATGCCGACCACCCCTACCGCGTCTACGTCAGCGGGACCGATCTCACGGTGACGAACCTCTCGAGCGGGTTCCGGGAGGGAGCGGCCAAGGCCAGGCTCACCGGGAAGTTCATGGGGAGCGGCGCGGCCCGCGCGAACGCCACCTTCCGCGAGCCGAGCAGCGGTCCCAACTTCGACTTCAACATCGCGATCGAGGGCGCTTCGCTCCCCGCGATGAACGACCTCCTGCGCTCCTATGGCAAGCTGGACGTGGTCAAGGGGACCTTCTCCGTCTACTCCGAGATCAAGATCAAGGACCAGCAGATCGTCGGCTACGTGAAGCCGCTGATCAAGGACGTCGACGTCTACGATTCGAAGCAGGACAAGAAGAAGCCGGTCTTGAAAAAAATCTACGAAAAAATCGTCGGCGGGCTCTCCCACGTGCTGGAGAACAAGCCGCGCGACGAGGTCGCCACCGTCGTCGACATTTCCGGCCCGATCGAAGACCCGAACGCCAGCATCTGGGAGACCGTCGTCCGCCTGGTCTCGAACGCCTTCGTGAAGGCCATCCTCCCTGGGTTCGACCGCGAGTTCGAAGCCGCGCAGCGCGGGAGGTAGATCCCGCGAAGGTGCTTCGTGGAGCAGCTCTGGGATTCGGCCCAGGTACACTAGGCCGATGAACAACCCGTATCTTGAGCTGACCGAAAAGCTCAACCAAGGCCGCCTGAGGGTCCTGCTCAGCTCAGGCCAGGCGGTGGTCGTCCACCGGCTGGCCGTCATGAGCAAGGACGGCGACTGGATCGTGCGCGAGGACATTGAAGCGGTCGGTCATGTTCTGGAGGTGCTTTCCTCCTACGGAGCACGCTACCGTTTCGGAGCGCCGCTGGACGAAGGGCGCGGCGTCTTGGAAGACGCTCTCGACCGGGAGCGCCGCGTGCTCATGCGGATCAACGAGGAACGCCTGGCCCGATACCAGACTGCCGCTGAAGCGTGGGCCAGGCTCTGGCCGGAAGTGCAGCGCCAGTTGGAAGGCCTTTCCTTACTGGATGCCCACCGCGTGGTGGTCTCTCGCGCCGAAGGGGTCCTTCCCTTCGAGCTCTCTGGAGGAGAGTCATGACCGAAATCCGGGACGAGTTCCTGAGCGAGGAAGACCTCGACCTGCGAAACCTGTCGTGGGACGAGCTCATCGCCTACTGGAACCTCTGGCTCGCGCAGGCCCAAGCCACGAACGATCTCGACGAGGCTTTCTACTCCCATGGCGTCTTCGATCGCGATCCCGCGGTGGTGGAGAGGCAGGCGGCTTCCAAGAGACGGTAGGCGGGCATCGCTCTGGCCCGGGGAGCGCCCTTACCCCGGAGTCCGCCGCCATTTCGGAGCTGACCCGCGGTCCGGGCCCGTGGCCCCGCGGAGTGGGGAAGCTGCCCCACGAGGCCAGAGTGTGGACCCACGGCGTGGGCGGTTGGCCCCACGGATTGAGGGGGTTGACCAGGGGGGTGGGGATGGTGGCCCGCGGGGCAGCCTGCCGGCCCCGCGGGCCACACTGGTTGACCCGTGGGGCAGGGTTGTGGCTCCACGGGCTGACCTGGTGGCCCCGCGGAGCAGGTCTGTTGACCCGTGGGGCGAGAAGGCCGGCCCGCAGGGCCATAGTGCTGACCCGCGGGGCGGGAAGTGCAAGCCGCGGGGCGAGAAGCATGCTCCGCGGGGCCAACCGCTCACGCCTCGGGGCCAACTGCCTGCGAGAGAGGGCGGCAGCCACACGAAGCGGGTCAGATGAGGCACGCCCGCTCGTGGAAACCACCCAAGAGAAAGCGAATACCCCTCGCCGGCTCAGGTACCTCGTCCGCCGGGGGGCGGGAGGCTCACGCCACGGCGGCGGCGGGCGGCGGCTCGGGTCCGGTCTCACCGAGCCGCGCGGCGAGAATCACGCCGGCTCGCTCGAGAGCCAACCCGCCCGCCGCCTCCAGCAGATTGGCCAGGCACTCCGGCCGGCGCACCAGGCACTCGACCGCATGTGCCGCCGCGACCAGCGACTCGTCGAACAGGGCGAGGTGGCCGGCCACTTCGCCTATACCCAGCTCGATCGCATAGCCCGCGGCTTCGGCTTCCTTCTGCAGGCGGAACGCCGCGTCCCGCCCGGTACCGGGCAGCACGGCGGCAAAGAGCAGCGCCACCGCCCGATCGCGAAAGACCCCATAGGGCGAAAACTGCCGCGCGTGCCCTTCGCCCAGGCGGAACAGACCCCACCCGGCGCCGGGAATCGGCTCGACCACCCACGGGCCGGCCACGTCCGCTTCGTCCGCCGTCAGCGGCTCGTCTCGTGCATTGATGCTTTGCAGGAACTCGGGAGTGAATGCGTTGCGGGAAGACGGACTGATAAACTCATCGAAGTCTCGCATGAGGCGGTCTCCTTGTGCGGGATCAGGCCCGGGCGTGAGCGTCAACTCACGGTCGGGCCGCTTTGTTGTTCAGAGCCTCACCGGATTGGAAGGCTCCGCGGCACCACGTCTCTTCTCTCGCACCTCCCTTCCCCCGAAGCACTATGGGATCGCAGTAAAGAACAACGCCTGTACGCAGTCTAGGCAACCCCGAGGCGCAAGTCAAGCAGAAAACCGGATCTTGTCCCCCAGAAATAGGAATCTCACCCCCCTGGGAACGCCGGCGTCCCGCCGGCACCAAGGCACCGCCTGCTGCGATCGTTTCGGCAAAGCCTGCCGGACCTGTCTTTTAATGAGGTCGGCTGTTACCCCTCACCGAAAGGAGCCCCACATGTTCCGCCATCATTTCGCTCGCGCGCTTGTCCTGAGCCTCAGCCTGGCTCTGACCGCCCAGGCTGCCTGGGCGGGACCGCACCGGACTGGAGAGGATTCCGGCTCCGCCTGGAGCCTCTTCACGCAGCTTTGGTACTCCATCACCGGCAGTTGGATCGACGCCGGTTGCGGGCTCGATCCCTACGGCCGCTGCAAGGACGATCAAACCGTAGCACCGTCGCCAGAGACGGAAGCGGGTTGCATTGCCGACCCCCATGGCGGCTGTGCCACGGGACCCCTTGCGGAAGTGGGCTGCATCCTCGATTCCCATGGCGGCTGCCGGCAGAGCCAGAGCACGACCGAGGTCGACGCAGGCTGTGGGCTCGACCCCCACGGCGGTTGCCGAGGCGGGAGTTGACGCAGGCCGCTCACGGCTCAAAGCGAAGCTTCGGGTTGGCCCGCACCTTCGGAAAGTACTCCTGAAGCCGTCTCACCAGCGTCTCCGTGACCGCGCCCTGGACCGCGGCGTCGCGGAAGATGACGGCGGCGGCAATGGCCTCTCGCTGCACCTTGAACGCCTGGAAGATCTCCACCATCTCGGCCGCCAGCCGTTGCACATCCGCCAGCCGCCCGACGGCTCGATAGACGAGCGCCAGGTCCAGGCAGGCCAGAGCGTAATCGTAGGGGAGCTTGCGCTCTTCGAAGGCGCGGCAGACCTCTTCCAAGGCTTCGATGGCTTCGTCTTGCTGTTTGACTCCGGCCAGCGCGTTCCCTTCGAGCCAGCGTGTTCTGAGCAGATCGAGGTCGTTCTGAAGCTGGTCGGCCAAGGTTCGGACTTCGGCGACGATCGGAAGCGCTTCCTCGGCCCGGTTCAGGCGGATGAGGTTGCCGGCGAGATTGAACCGCAGCACCCAGGAGAGCCGGGGCTGAGTCTCCTTGTCGACTTCCGTAGCTGCTGCCCTGAGGTGCTCGATCGAGCTTTCGTAGTCACCTTTTATTTCGAGCGTCGAGGCCTTGCTCAACAGGAGAACGCCGACCTGGTCAGGGCGAGCCAATTGCAGGGCCAGGTCGTGAAGCCGGATCGCTTCCTCGAAGTGGCCTTGGTGGCGGCGCAAGGCCGCTTCCAGGTCGATGGGGCGCGCAGGGTCGAAGAGGCAGGAGTCGTCTTTTCCTTCCTGCCAGAGTCGGCGGCTTCGCGCGAATGCCTGGTCCGCTGCCGAAAGCCGGTTGGCCACTCGACAAGCGTTGCCGAGATGGGCCTCGGCGAAGCCTCCAAGTCGGTTCCGCCAGGTGAGTGGACCCGGAGCTCGAGCTGCGATTGCACGGGCGAGGCCGGCCCACGCGATTGCACTTTGTGGGTCGCAGGCCGCTGCCGCAAGGCTTTCGTCGCAGAGACGGACGCAGAGGACCCAATCGTGAAAGGCCGCGGATTCCTGAACCAGGAACTGGCGCCGCCGTTGAGGGCAGCGCCGTAACCGGCCCAGGAGATCTTCCACCCGCGCCTGATCGGCCGCGGTGGGAGGCACGGGTGTTTCCTCCTTGGGAATTGCCCTGAGAACCCCGAGCTCGACCTGGACCAGAGACAAGGCGCGTTCTGCGACGCCCCACACCGCCTGCCGCAGCCTTTCGGACTGGCCCGGCTCGTCTCGTGGGGTTGGCACCGCGGCCTCGCCGCGCTCCAGTGCCTGGCGGAGCAGGCGGAGGAAGGCCTTGACGGGCGCCACCAGATGGGCGCGGAGGCCTCCCGCCGCCAGAACTCTCTCCAGCGACTCGGGCTCGGGAATTGTCTCGCCCGACTCGTAGCGGGAAATCTGGCTCGGGTCCACGTAGGCGCGCCGGGCGAGCTTCTTTTGCGGCCAGCGTTTCAGAAGGCGGACGAAGGCGATCAACACCCCCGGCTCGACATCCTCGTCTTCCTGCTCCTTTACCGCCCCACTCTGGCGATCCTTCGTCTTGCGGCTCATCTCAGATGACTCCTGGCTGGATAAATCCGGTCCACTCGCGGCACCATGGTCCGTGGACAGGCCGGTCCGCGCGGCCACTGTCGGCTGCCCTGGAGCCCTGCCGTCCCGAAAGGATAGCTATGGTCCGTTCTCGCCTCTCACACGTTCTGCTCGCCGCCGCCCTGACCACCTGTCTGGCCACACTGCCCGCGTGGGCTTCGCCCGCGGCGCCGGCCACTGACCAAAATCGTCTCGCGCAGGCCTGGAGCTTCTTCGGAAGCCTCTGGGTCGAAATCGGCTGCATTCTCGACCCCTATGGCTGTCCGGTCACTCAATCGAGCTCAAAAGCGGACATCGGTTGTGGTGCCGATCCTTACGGAGGCTGTGCCAGCGACCGAACCCACTCGACGGCCGAGATCGGCTGTTTGGCCGACCCCTATGGGCTCTGCCTGAGGAGCCAGAGCAGCCCCGAGAGCGATGCCGGATGCTCCTTTGACCCGCACGGTGGTTGCACTCACTAAAGGAATTCTCCTTCAGGGGCGCCGTTCCGGGCGCCCCCATTTTCGTACCCGGCCGTGAATCGCAGCTTCGGGTTCCGCTCCGCCTTACTGAGGTAACGTTGCAGAGAGATTAGAAGACTGGCTGTTACCTGGCAGCGACCGGCGGCTTCCTTGAGCAGCGCCATGGCAGCCAGGATCTCAGGAACCACGCCCTCTGCCATAAAGTTTCTAAGCATCTCCTCGGCCAGCGCGGTCACTTCTGGCCAGCGAGACTGCTCACGATAAATCTGGGCCAGGTCGATGCTGGCTAAGGCAAATTGAAAGGGCATGCTCCTGGCTGCGAAGTCACGGCGGACCTGCTGAAGAGTCTCGATTGCCTCAGGCCTACGGCCAAGTTCTTTCAACACCTGAGACTCCAACCAGAGTGTTCTAATCAGGTCGAGGTCATTCTGGAGCTGCTCCGCTAGTTCCTTCACCTCGGTCAACAGTGTTAAGGCGTCCCCTGCCCGCCCCGTGCGGCAGAGTATGAAGACCAAGGTGAAACGCAACCCGTAGGCTAATCTCGGTCTTCGCAACCCATGCACGAGCGGTTTCGAAGCTTCGAGTACGGCTAATGCCTTTGCGTAGTCACCCTTGTCCTTCAGAGTGGTGGCCAAATTAAGATAGATCAACCCAAGTTGATCAGGCTGCGCCACTCTCAACGCTGAGCCATGCAGCTCCAACGCCTCCTTGAACCGTCTCTGATCGCGGCGGAGCGAAGCTTGCAAGTCCAATAAGCGGCCTTCATCGAGCAGGCCGGCGGTATTGTTGCCTTTGGCCCAATTCATCTGCACAGCGATGAACACCTTGTCCGCTTTGCGTAGCCGGCCCTTCGCGCGGAGGGCATTGGCGACAAAGGCCTGAGCGAATGCAAGAAGGCAGGCGCGGAAGCCTTCCTCCTCGGGTACCTGGACGGCAACCCGGCAGGCCAGGACGGCCCACGCCAGTGCCTGCCGCGGCGAGTGAGGGGCCGTCTTCTCGCTTTCATCACACAGGCGCACACAGACGGCCCAGGTCTGAAACTCCGGTGCAAACTCGCCCAGCGCCCGCCGCTCGGCCCGCGTGTGGCGTTTCAGCCGCTCGACAAGGACTTCCGCCTCCTTTCGCTGCCGCAGGAAATGCGCCTCGCGGATCTCCCGCAGGCACTGGGCACGAAGGAGGTCGGCCATCTCCCCGAGTCCAAACGCGACGGCCTGATCGATGATGGCCCACTCCTCGGGCGTGGGGTCGACCGGGGAAGCTGCCGGAGGAGGCTCCGGGTACACCAGACGGGCGGACGCGATACCCTTTTCGACGTCGGCCAGCCCGAGGCCCATCCTGCCCACCAACCACTCCAGGCGTTCGCGGGTCAAAGTCACGTCTCCGGTCAGATAGCCGGAGATGGTGCTGGTTGCACGGCCCGCTTTCGCGGCGAGCCGATTGCCATTCCAGCCGTGCGCGGTCATCAAATTGCCCAGAGCGAGACCCAATAAGGGCGGGGGCTTGGAAGGCATCCCTCCTCCTTGTTCGTGACGATCCTAATACACAGACGTGCTCGCCGGGCAGATTCCGTGACCCGCTCCGGAAACTTTCCGTGCGCCCACTGGATAAATTCGCCCGAGAGACATCATTCATGCGAAGTTGCCGTCTTGGCGTTGGTGAGAGCTTGTCGCGGGTTAGCCTCCCTGCGGACAAGGTGCGTGGCGGTCGCGAGATCGCTCCAGGCACCTCATCCTCCGTTCGGGCGGGGCGCCGGCGACAGCCCAGGTGCCCGCCCGTTTTTCCGACTAGGGAAAGGCAGCCAACGTGGCCCAGACGCTCGACCATCCATCTGCCGATCTTCTTTCCCGTTTTCTGGGGTACTGCGCGACCACCGCCGAGAACCGTCTGGTCGTGCGGCACCTGCTGACGCAGTGCCCTGAGTGCGCCGCCCGATTACAGCAACTGAGGCGCACGCGGTACCTGGACCGCGCCTACGACGAGGCCTACGACCGCTTCATGGTGAAAGCGCGGCAGTTGAGCGCTGTTGCAGAGGCGAGGCGACCATGGCAAGGCAGACCGCTCAACCTTCTTTCCCGACTGTGATCCGGCCTCGCCATGGGGAGGAAGGGACGTTCGAAACGTGGTCGCTTTCCGTATTTTCTTCAGCAGCACCCGGAGACCGGGTTCTGGCTCAGCGCCGGGCTGATGCCGAGGACGGCGTTGGCGCTCACGCGGGCGGGATTCCTGTCTCTGGCCGACCTGGAAAGAGCAACGATTGAGGGGCTTCTGGCGCTGCCGCATGTCGGGCCCGGGACGTTGGAGCGGCTGGAAGAGCTTCTGGGGGCGCCTCTGCCCGGTGCCCGGCCGCGGCCGAAGAGGGCGCCGGTGTTTTCCGAGGAGGTCTGGCGCCAGCGTGGGCTTCCCATGGCGGCGGCGATCACGTTCGCGCAGGAGGGGATGACGTTGGCGCAGCTGAGCTCCCTGTCGCGGGATGAGTTGCTGGCGCTGCCCTTCGTCGGAGCCAAAGCGGTGGAGGCATGCGAGCGGATTCTCGGGCGGAAGATTCCGTCCACCCGGGTCCACCCGGTAGAGGCCTTCTGGCGAAGCCAGGGCTTCTCGGCGGCGGCGGCGCGGTCGCTGCGCAAGGGCGGGTACGCGCGCCTGGAGGATTTTGGGCCGACGGTGCGGCGCGAGGATGTGCCGGTGGGAGAAGGGATTCTCCGGAAGGTCGAGCAACTGCTCGGCCGGCCGATACCCAGCCGGCGGTCCTATTGGATCGAGCAGGGGATGAATGCCTCCATGGCCACCCGGCTGTTCTTGGCGGGTCTGTTCCACCTGGATGACGTAGCGCCGCTTTCCCAGGAGCAGTTCCTCGCGCGCCCGTTCCTCGGCAAATACACTTTACTGCGCTGCGAGCGGCTGCTGGGCCGGCGGCTGCCGGCGGTGGGCAAGTACTGGCTGCATCGCGGTGCCTCCCCGGGCCTCGCCTGGCGGCTGGCCCTGGCCGGCATCAACAACCCGGAGGCGCTGGCTGCCGCGACGGACGACGGGCTGCGGGCGGCCGGTCTCAGCAAAGAAGAGATCGCTTGGTGCCGGCAGGCGGTCGCGCGGCGCGATGGAGTTTGAGCAGGCACGGCAGCGTCTGCTCGCGCTCAAGGAGCCGATCCAGGCGCTGCTGCACCAGGCCCTGGTGCCTGTGGGCTCCGCGTATGAGGTGCTTCTCGATGCCTGGGAGGACGTCAAGGAGATCGAATGGAAGAACAGCGAGACGACGGACCGGCTGCTGCTCGAGAGCATCGACCGGCAGTGCCGGGACTTTGCGGAGATGATGGGGAGGCCCTATCTCGGGCTTCGTCGAGAGTCGAGGAAGTCGGTGAGGAGATGATCCGTCTCCGCGGTGCGGTGCGGACGGCGATTCGCTTGAGCCAGGTCTCCTTTCGGGAGATCGAGCGGGCGCTCGGCATGAGCACCGGGTATCTCACACGCATTCTGGGAGGGCAGGTCGAGCTTCGGCTGTCGGTGCTGCTGCACATCTGCCGCGTGATCGGCATGCCGGCAGGTCTCTTCTTCGCGACGCTCTATCCGGCGGTGCCTGCCAGCCCATTGAGTCGTGGGTTGGCCCAGCTGCACCCGACGTCTCGGCCGAAGAGGGGCGTCGATGCCGCGGAGCTCATCGGGCGGATTCGGGCAGTGCTGGACGACTTCGAAGGGGTTGCCGAGGTATGACCGAGTCGCGGGGCAGGTGGGGCACATCCTGCCGCAGCTGGTGCCGTCGACCGAGCTTCGGGGGTGGGCGCGGCTGGAGATGAGCGAAGAGCAACGGCGTCGCCTTTGCAGAGCTGGGGGAGTTGCGGTGTAAAGAGAGGTCGTTTCTTGAGGTTTTGTCGCCAGGGGGGGCGTGAGCCCCCCAATTTTTTCTCCATGTTGTCGTTGGCTTCAGCGGTCGTTGACGAATAAGTCAGCAACTCTTCTTCTTGGAAGAGATCCGTTTGAGAGCCGATTGCCTCCAGGTAGAATTGTGGCCTGGGTCCGCGATAAATGCGCATCCGTTCTTAGGAGGTGTTTTGATGAGTCATCTATTGGCCGTACTCTCTCTCATCCTGTCCCTTGGTGCAGCGGTTGAGACCTCAGACAGTGCTGCTTCCTTAGATCCCTGGGGCTGAACTCAACATTTCGGCTCCTTCCGGCGGTATACTGTCGGCACTTTTCCGTAGAAGCTGAGATGAAATTGCGCAAGCGCCTTGCCGCGGCGGATTCCGTAAGAGAGTTAGTGGATTCTGCTTTCGCAGCTCGTTACCACGATCTGGCAACAATGCTCAGGCTGTCGAGCACAGCCGTTGCTCTCGCAGAGGAGCGTTGTAACGAGCTGCCAGCCAACCTGATAGCTGCGGCTTGGACGCAATATGGGAATGCGCTTCGAATCGCGGGTCGCTATCCAGAATCGGAAAGGGCTCTAAAACGTGCTACTGACCTTCCGATTTCTGACGAGCCAACAAGGATTCATCTTCTTGAAGTTACCGCTAGCCTTCATCGAAATACTGACCGCTTTGAGAGCGCAGCGGGGTTTCTGACTACTGCGATCTCCTCGCTACAATCAATAGGTGACTCCGAAGGTGAGGCGCGCACTCATAACATCCTCGGAATCGTCTTGCTAGATGCAGGAGAGCGGTCTAAGGCGCTTCAAGTCTTCAAGAGAGCCCTTGATCTTGTGACGGAAAATACTGACGTCGATGTTGTGGCGCTGGCAGGTCACAACCTATTTGAGACGCTCATCGCTGAAGGCAGGCTTGCTGCAGCTTCGGCAGCCTTGGTCTTGCTTGAACCTCTCTATCGTCGTTTCACCGCTGCGCGGATGTCTGCCAAAGCTGAGTGGATGCGGGCAAAACTGTGCCGCGCGCTGAACCAGCTTCCCGCTGCCACGCTTGCTTACGAGCGAGCCTACAAGATCCTGAGCACCGAGCCTCGGTCCCCCGAACTGGCGGTCTTGACCAAGGAAATGGCCGAAATCTAGAGACCGCCCGTTCCAGAAACGTCCCTCTCGAGCCGTTCCACGCGGCTCTCCGTTGCGTACTGGCGGCCTTCGACGCGGCGAATCGCTTCCGCCAGTGACTTGATCAGCTCCTCGTCCGAAGGCCCTTCCTCTTTCTGCGCGGCAGGCCTCCCACCCAAAGCGACTGCCAGGTCTGAGACCGTGGCCCCGTAGCCCGCCAGCACGCGGGTGAGGTTCTCGAGCGTCGGGCGAGGATTCTCGTTCTCCCACCGGGAGAGCTGGGTTTTGTCGATCTTCAGAGCCTCGGAGGCCTCCGTCTGGGTCGAGAAACCGGCCTGCTTGCGGAGGTGGACGAGAGCTTTCCCCAAGCCTTCGAATGGATCTGTGGCGCTCATGCCGCCCATCATAGATGTTGCAGAACGCAAAATCAAGAGGAGAAAGTGAAGTTGGCGCCAAATTACCTCTTGACAGCTGGTCGCTTCCCGCAGACAATGCTTCTCATGACTACCGAGTTGACACAGATGCCATTCGGAGACTCGCTTCGCCGCTGGCGTCAAAACCAAAGACTCAGCCAAGCCGGCTTTGGCGAGCTTCTCGCTCCCAAGGTGCGGCACTCGACGGTCAGTTGTTGGGAGAAGGGCCTCCGGCGGCCTTCCTGGAGGTTCCTGGCCCAGATCCTAGCCATCACCGGGATTTCCCCCAACGTCGCTCTCGGCACAGCGAGAGCCAGCAAGGAGGACACATGAACGAATCAACCCTGGGCTGCCCGCAGAGAGCGGGTGCTGCCCAACTTAGAAAGGAGAGTTGTCTATGCGATTGCACAGAACCACCACCGCCCTGGCGGGCCTCGCCCTCATGGCGGTCCTCGGGCAAGGCTGCAATGCCAGCCCGACGGAGCCGAAGGAGGACGAAAACGTACAGGCCTCGGTCTGTGAGGCAGGGCCGTACCGCATCCACCTGAGCGGCCAGTGCCGTGTGGCGGGCAGCCACCGGATCGTCTGTGAGGACGAGACGACGACGACCCCCGGCGAGAAGGTGCTCAACGTGGTCTTCCAACTCCGGAATGCCGTCACCGGCACGCCGATGGAGACCAAGTCCATCCAGCCCGGGACGATCCCCCGCGAGGCGTCGTTCTCGGGAATCGCGAGCGGCGAGTATGAGGTCCGCCACACCGTGCAGGCGCGGGATTGCAGCGCGACGTTCACGACATACGCCGGGCTGGAAGTTTTCTAGAAGACGTTTGAAATCAACCTTCCGGTGGTCAATTCAGACCCCGGAGCTTCCGAAAGGAGAAGCAGCATGAACACGCAGCAGAACGATGGGCAGGAGCTGAAGTCGGAGCGGGTGCAGGAGGAGCTGGCGGTGGAGGAGTCGCCGTTGGTGATCGAGCTGAAGTCCGAGCGGGTGCAGGCGCCGGAGAGCGTCTCGCAAGCGGGCCAGGCGGCGATGCCTTCGGTCTTCCAGTTGGCGGTGAGCCAGAAGAAACGGGTGGTGATCGACGTCTGGTGGATGGAGATCGCCATCACGATCGATGAGTCGGCGAGCGGGGCTGCGCAGCAGGGCAGCTTCCCGGCGCAGGCGGCGTGAGGAGGAAGCCATGGGAAGCATCAACTCACACGCAGACGTCGTCACGGACTTGAGAGAGCTCGGCGAGGCGGTCGACCGCAGTCCGGAAGTAAAGGATGAGGTCGAAAAGGAGCGGCAGGCCGTGGGGGCTTCGCTGACGGAGATCGAAACGCTGAAGTCCCGGCAGATCGAGCTGAAGGCGTTGGCGCAGGAGACCACACAGCAGCTCAAGTTTGCCGTGGTTCGAGGCAAAGAAGCCGCGCAACAGCTGCGCGCGATCATGAAGGCGAAGTTCGGTCTGAAGAGCGAGCGGCTGGTGCAGTTCAAAGTGGCCCCGATCCGCCCGCGGTCGCGCAAGCCGCTGCTGGAGAAGAAGCCGGTGGACGGGGCGGTGGCTGGTTCCCAGCCGTCCACCCCGCCCTCCAAGCCTGCCGTGTAAGCAGGATCAACCCGGGAGAGTGTGTTGCGAGCACGCTCTCCCACTTTTTGAAGACAAGGAGAGTTTAGCATGACGAACAAGAGCTCACAGAATGACCAGGTGTTCGATGGCTCGTTGCTCTTGAGAGCGGTTCAAGACAGTGAAGCCGATCTTCCGGGCGTCTGCCGTTATCTGAGCACCCTGGAGCAGGCGAATTCACGGTTGCTGGTCACCCGGGGGCACAAGGAGAGCCTGGTCGCCGCTACCCACGAAGCGACGCGCCAGTTGCGGGCGGATCTCAAGGCCCATCGCGAAGCGGTCTGCGCGATGCACAATTTCATCAAGAGCGTGCTGGGCCGGCGGAGCGAAAAGCTGGTCCGGTACGGAATTCGGCCGGTCCGCCGGCGCGGCGGGATTCGGGGAGGATTGCCGAACTGATTGAAGACTAAGAACACGGCCCGTCCTCTCACGGTTGGGAGGGCGGGCCTTTACTACTCCGCCAGCCCTTCTCCTTGAGAATGTTCCACACCTTCTCCGGAAATCAAGACCTTCGACCGAGGCTTCCAGTCTGACAAAGTAGAACTATGGAGAGGCCGCCGTGGATCTGGCTCATCCATGGCTTCTTTCCCTTCTTGCGTAGCTTTCCCTTCGGTTGATAGTACGCCGAAGACACGACGGGATCAACTCCTCATCAGGAGTTTGCCAGCGCCCTAGCGGATGAGGAACCAGTAAATGGCGACGGCGACCACAACAACAACGATCCAGAAGCCGGGCCGGCGCAGCGTACGGCTTACAGCCCGGCCGGCCGCCGCCGCGCCCAAGGCGCCAACATCCAAGACGGCCTCCGTTGCTGGAGCTGTCACTGGTGGCGCCGTCGTAACGGCCGACATCTCCGACGCCCTCGGGGCAGGGTGGGGAAGAGGAGTGGCTGGAGTCTCCTGGACAGGCGCAGCCTCGGCAGACGCTGAGGCCGGCGCCGGAGCTGCCGCGGGCACCTCCAGCTCCCGGCGCATGGAGCTCGAAAACTTCTGGAAGAGCTGATCGCTGACGTCCTGGATCATCCCGCGGCCGAACTGCGCCAGCACGCCGACGACGTTGACGTCGGAGACGACGGTCACCTCGGTCTCGCCGGGGGTGCGCTCGACGACGCGGCTTTTCATCCGCATGTCGGCGCCGCCTTTGCCTTTCGTCTCCTGCCCGGAGGCGACGATCTCGGCTTCCCCCGCGGCGGCGTCGAGCCGCTCGAAGCGCATCTTGCCGCGGTAGTTGGCGGTCACCGGTCCCACCTTGACAGTCATCGTGCCGGTGTAGCTCTGGTCGTCGATCTTCTCCGTGATGGCGGCGCCCGGCAGGCATCGCGCCACCCGGTGCGGGTCGGTCAGAAACGCCCAGACCTCGCTGGCGGGGGCGTTGACGACGAAGCTCTTTTCGATCTGCATGCCCATAGGGCGGCGCCTCCGTTTTGATCTTAGCGTTCCGCAAACTGCTCAAGCCGAGCCACCTCTTTACGTCCGTGTGCCAGAGCCGGGAGCCGTTCTTCCTCGAACTGCTGCTCCTTGGGACTGAGTTGCACGAACCACGCCTCAGCCGCTTTGCGGGAACTCATGGTGCCCTGTTCGACCTTGCGGCGGAAAGCGGCCTTGTATTCGGTCTGCTCGTCCACCTCGCGCTCGCCGCACAGCCACATGATCCACGTCTCTATGGTGCGGGACGGAACGCACTGGGCGATTTTTCTCTCCCATTCCGCACCGGTGAAACCCGCGGATGCACGGATTTCCTCGAGCCGCCGCCGGAGTCCGGCCGTATCGCCGTCGACAACCACCAGCAATCCCACCGCTTCTTGCTGGTGTTGCCGAATGTAGGCCGCCAGGCGTTCTATGCGCTGCAACACGAAGCTGACTCCGCCGTGGGGCTTCCGGGGCTCTACATAGACGCGGCGGAAACGGCGTTCCAGGATCGGTCGGAGGAGCCGCTCTTGTTCGATATCCTCGCAGAGCAGCAGACATCTCAGATTCTTCTGCACTCTACGTCGCCCCCCGGGCGACGAGCTCGGAGAGCTTCAGAGGAGACGCGGCGTCTGCCTCGTACGGCTTGGCGACCACCAGCCCGGAGGGCCGCTCGAACCACCAGAGAGAATCGAGAGCCAGGTAGTCCATGACCTCGGGATGGTGGGAAATGATCATCGCCTGCCCACCCCGAGCTTCGAGCGTATCGCGCAGGACCTGCAGCCAAGGCTGGATCTCCGCCAAAGCCACGAAGTTGTCCGGCTCGTCGAAGCAGAGCACCTCTCCTTCGTGAACCAAGCCGCAAACGGCTGCATACAGAACCGTCAGCACCCTCTGCCCCTCGGACAGCTCGGAGAGGCCGTAGGCAAAGGAGGATCCCATTTCATCGCTGAACGCAGCGAGCAGGTGCTTCGCATCCCCCAGGCGCCGGAAGAGCAAGTTGCGAAAGCCCGGGAGTGCATCGGTCAGTCGGCGTTCAAGCTCGGTCCTCGCCTCGGGGTGCTCGCTGTTGAGATAGCTGAAGAATGACGGGAAGTTACTGCCGTTTCGCTTCAGGAAGGCTTGGTCCTGACTCGAAGAGTACTCCATGCCGAACGGATTCGGCTGCACGAGGCGAAATCCGGTAACGAGCTTTTTGAATCCTGCAAGGCGGGCGATCAGCTTGGACCCGGGTGGGTCGAGATTCACCAGGAACGACCGGTCGGGGCGGAATGGAAACACCGGGCCTGCCGTTTCATCGTCATGAAATAGCTGGACTTCTCCGGCAGAGAATCGATAAAGCAGGTTGCCATCGAACGTGACGGTCTCCGACCGGATGATTGGCTTGCCTTGAGGTTCGTCGGGATGCTGGACCTCAAGTGCGTAGCGATAGGTCCCGCCACGGCTCTGCAGATCCAACTCGAACCGCTGCACGTCCCGAGTATCCCATCGGGTTCGTGTGAATGGCGCGAACAGCTCATCGACGGGTTGGCCGATTACGATCAGGTCGTGCAAACCTCCCAAAACCTCAAACACACTGGTCTTGCCGCTGCCGTTGCCCCCCAGCAAGAGGCTTAGGGGACCGGGCCGGAATTCGAAGTTCACCAGCGCACGGAAGTTGTCGGCGAAGATCCGCTTCAGCATGGGAGAGATCCTATCACCCGCGCGTAGTCGTCTGGCACGTCGAGATCGGCGAGGGCCGCCGCGGGCCAAGGGAGGATTTCGGCTTCGTGCCGGTGCTGCTTGACCACCTGCCGTCCGCAACCCTCTCCCGTCATCGCCAGCAACTCGCCGAAGAGGGCTCGATCGTACAGCATCGGGGGTGCGTTGACCCCTTCATAGTCCGAGATGACGAGCGGCGCCTCGCTCGTCCGGTAACGATCGATCATGCCGGCGATCATCTCCGCCGTCACGAACGGCATGTCAGCCAGCATCACCATTACCGCCTGGACCTCGGCCGGCAGGGCCGCCACGCCGGCCTTGAGCGACGAGTTGATCCCCTGTTCGTACAATGGGTTGACCACGATCTGGCAGGGGAGACCGTCGAGCTCGCGGCCGGTCCGCTCCGCCTCATGGCCGAGCACGACCAGCAGCGGCGAGAGGCCCCCGGCGAGCGCCCGGCGCGCTGCTCCGCGCAGCACGCTCTCACCCGCCAGCTCGAAGAGGAGCTTGTTGCTCCCCATGCGGCTCGACGTACCGGCGGCGAGGAGGATTCCGGCGACGGGACCCGACCGCTCAGACGGCATGGATGGGCTCCCTGCTCTCGCGGAGGTGCCGCGGCTCCCGCCGGGCAATGTGAGCGAGCAACTCGGCCATGACGCTGAGAGCCACCTGGCGCGGCCCGTCGGCTCCGACATCCAATCCGACCGGGCCGAAGACCCTCTCGGCGTCGGGCTTGGCCGCCCCGATCTCGTTCAGAATCGACTCGGTCCGGGCCCGCGGACCGAGCACTCCCACATAGGGGAAACCCGCCGCGAGGAGGCGCCGGACCCATTCGCGATCGATCGCCAGCGAGTGGGTCTTCACCACCGCGAGCGAGCGCTCGGCCGGAGGCAGGACGATCCCGGGATCGTCGGGCCGCGCCAGCAGCCGTTGCGACGCCTGCGGGGAACCCGCCGGCTCCAGGAGTGCCGGCCGGTGGTCCACGAGAGTCACGCGGAAGCCGGCGTCCGCGGCATAGGCCACGAGCGGCCGGGCGTCCTCGCCCGCGCCGCAAACGATGAGGTGCGGCGGGGGAGGGAGGACCTCGATGAAGACGTCGCGGCCGGCGATCTTCTGCACGCCCGAACGGCCGGACGCGATCAGGCCGCGCGCCGCCTCCACCGCCGCGGCATCGAGATCCGCGGACCCCAGCGAGCCGTGCATGGTCTCCTCCGGCCCGACCACCAGCGTCGCGCCCAGGCCCTCGCCATCCACCACCGTGATCAGCGCGAAGGGCGCATCGCCGGCCACGAGCTGCCGCAAGGGGGCGGCCAGCGCCGCCAGAGGTCCGGAGGTCGCCGGCTGGATGAAGATGTCGATCAGACCGTTGCAGCCCAGGCCGAGGCCCCAGACCATGTCCTCGTCGGCGCCCGTGCTGTAGTGCCGAAGGCTCGGAATCCCCGTCGCCAGGACCTGCTGCCGGGCCATCTCGCGCACGTCGGCCTCCAGGCAGCCGCCGCTGACGCTGCCCAGGGTGTCACCCGTCTCTTCGATGAGGAACTTGGCGCCGGGCCGGCGATAGGCGGAGCCGACGATGTGCACCACCGTGGCGAGCGCCGCCCGCCGCCCCGCCGCCGTCAGCTCAGCGAGCCGCGAAAGGATCTCCGCCGTTTCTTTCCAATGGTTCATTCCAGCCTCCCGGGTACCCCGCCAAAGATATCTCCTGCCCGGGAAGGGTTCAAGAGACCCCCTGGGCGAGAGTGCTAGACTGCGCCCCATCACGACCCAGTTTCATCCGATCAGTTCATCCGATAAGAGGAGGAGTCGATGCCCCGCAGGCCGAACTTCATGATCGTCATCACCGACCAGCAGAGCGGCAAACCGTACTGGCCGGAGCGTTGGGAGGAAGAGAATCTGCCCGCGATGCGGTGGCTCCGCGAGAACGGCACGAGCTTCAACCGCGCCATCACCAACTCCTGCACCTGCTCGCCGGCCCGCGTGACGATGCTCACCGGCCTCTACCCCGCGCAGCACGGGGTCACGGAGGTCCTCGAATTCGACAACATCAAGCGGTTCATCGAGGACGTGACGGGAGGCCCTGACGCCACCGGCCAGCCGAGCCCCCAGCAGATCACGCAGCAGGTCGCGCTGGACGTCAAGGAGCGGCGCCAGATGGGGATGTCCAGCAACCTGCAGAACCTGGGCAAGATCCTGAAGACCGCGGGCTACAACGTCGTCTACAAGGGAAAGTGGCACCTCACCAAGCCGGCCAACTACGTCACCAGCCTCGGCCAGAAGTATTGGACGGACGCCGACGTCGAGCAGCTGGCCGAGCGCTGGGGCTTCGACGGCTGGACCATGCCCGATGCGGGCGACAACCTGGCGGTCGAGAACATGGGCGGCGGCACCGTCCGGAACGACCAGCGGTTCATCGACGGGCACGGCCAGGCGGCCAAGTACGGCGACGACATCCCCCTCGCCCAACGCGAGCAAGACAGCGCTCTCCACTTCCTCAAGACCTACGATTCCGACAAGCCGTTCTGCCTGATCCTCTCCCTGGTCAACCCCCACGACGTGCTGGCCTATCCCGGCACCGCCGCGGGCTCGCTCCCCGACGGAACCCCCCTCTACCAGGCCGCGGGCTACGGGGACGAAGAGTTCATGCACCTGCCGATCGACCGGCCGCCGACCTGGAACGAGGACCTGTCGACCAAGCCGCAGGCGCAGAGGCAGTTCCTCGCGGTAAGCAACCAGGGGGGAGGAACGATCTCCGCCGACGACGAGAAGGGACAGCTCGCCTATTGCCGCTTCTACGCCTACCTTTGCAAGCACGTCGACCATCAGATCATGGAGGTCCTCACGGCGTTGCAGCGGTCGAAGCACTTCGACGATACCGTCATCATCCGTCTGAGCGATCACGGCGACATGGCGATGTCGCACGGTCTCCAACGGCAAAAGATGTTCAACATCTATGAGGAGACGCTGAACGTCCCCTTCATCGTCGCGAACCATCGCCTCTGCGCGGGAGGGACGACGAGCGACGCGCTGGTCAGCCTGATCGATCTCCTGCCGACGCTGGCCCACCTCGCCGCGGTGCCGGACGTCGACCGCTGGACTTTCAAGGGGAAGGATCTGACGCCCATCCTCGCGAACCCCAAAGCCGAGGTCCAGAACTATCTTCATTTCACCTACGAGGACCTCTACTTCTTCGTCCCCGCCGCCGGCCACATCCGCGCGATCGTCGAGAAGCGCTGGAAGTACGCCGTCTACTACGACGTCCACACCGACGCTCCGTTCGAGTACGAGATGTATGACCTGGCGGTGCCGCCGGACCAGCGGGAGGTCGTGAACCTCGGACATCCGAGCACGCCGGTCACGCCGGAGATCGAGGCCGAGCGCGAGCGGCTGCACCAGAAGCTCATCCAGGTCATGGAGACGCTGGGCACGACACCCAGCGGCATTGCCTGGCCGAAGCACTGGAGCGGTCAGAGGTAGAGCGGGCTGGCGCCCGGCTTGAGTACAATGGCCGGGTCATGACAGCCGAGACTCCCACCTACGATGCCATCATCATCGGCGGCGGCCCCGCGGGGTCGACCGCCGGTCTCGTCATGGCCCGCGCCGGTCTGCGGGTGAAGCTTCTTGAACGCGCGCAACATCCACGGTTTCATATCGGCGAGTCGCTCTTGCCGCGCAACATGGCGCTGTTGCATGAGCTCGGGCTCATCGAGGCGCTCCGCACAGTGCCGCGGGTGCGCAAGCTGGGTGCCGAGTTCGTGCTCGGCGACGGGCAGGACCCCGGGCTCTTTCCGTTCTCCATGGGCCTTGTCCCCGGCGCTGACGAGGCGGTCAACATCGAGCGCGCCCCCTTCGACGCGATGCTTCTCGACGAGGCCCGCAAGGCCGGGGTGGAGGTGGCGGAGAGGACGGCCCTCAAGAAGGTCCTGCGTCTCGAAGAAGGGCAGGCCGAGATCGAGACCGACGCCGGCGAGACCCTCACCGCCCGCGTCCTCGTCGATGCGAGCGGCCAGTCGACCGTCCTCGGCAAGCACCTGGGGCTGCGCAAGACGCTTCCCGATCTCAAGAAGGTCGCCTACTTCGGCCACTTCGAGAACGTGAAGCGCCGGCCCGGCGACGAAGGCGGCTACATCGTCATCGTGATGACCGACGACGGCTGGTTCTGGTCCATCCCGCTCAACGAGACGAAGACCAGCATCGGCCTGGTCATGGGGATGGACCGGGCGAAGAGCCTGGGAATCCCGCCGGACCAGATCCTCACCTGGGCAATCGCGCGCTGCCCCGCGATGCGCGAGCGCACCGCCGAAGCCGTCTTTCCCACCGGGACCCACGTGCTCGCCGACTTCAGCTATCGGTGCGCGCCTTACGCCGGCCCGGGCTACTTCCTGGTCGGCGACGCCGCAGCCTTCGTCGATCCGATCTTTTCGACCGGCGTCTGCATGGGCATGATGACCGGGACCGAGGTGGCCCGCGGCATCGTCTCGATCCTGCGCGGCACGGAGACGCCCGACCGGGTGCGGCGGCGCTACGCCCGGTTCATCGACGACAGCACCGGGGTCTTCTTCCGCCTGATCCGGATGTACTACCACCACTCCTTCCGCGAGTTGTTCCTGACCGGCGAGGGTCCCCTCGAAGTCCACCGCGCGGCCATGTCGATCCTCGCCGGGCACGTCTACCCGCGCCCGGCGTGGCCGCTGCGCTGGCGTTTCTGGCTCCTCTCCTTCTTCATCTGGTTCAACCGCTACGTCCCGATCGCGCCGCGGCGGGAACGGTTCTCGCTGGTGGAGAGCGGAGACCTCACGTCCTGAGAGAGGCCGACGGTCCTTCCGTGGTAGGATAGTCCCGAGTTCGGTGCCCCGTCGGCACTGAAACGAGGTCCATCATGTCCCATGCACGCTACTCCAGCAGCGAGATCGCCGAACGCGGTCAAACGCTCTACGACCGCGATATTCGCGATCAGCTCGATGCGAGCACCCGTGGCAAGTTTCTCGCTTTGGACATCGAAACCGGAGAGTACGAGATCGACGCCGACGAACGGGCGGCCCTGAAGCGGGCACGGTCCAAACACCCCGATGCGGTCGTGTACCTCCTGCGCATCGGCCATCCCGCCGCTTACCGCCTGGGCCGGAAGGCCGTTGCCGCGTCCTCATGCTGACCGGGCGTGTCACCGCAGACAAGGAGGCGGTCGTCGGTCTCCAGGTGCTCGGTCCTGCGGGACGGGCCATGCCCGTCGAGGCCGGAATTGACACGGGCTACGATGGCTTCCTGACTCTCCCCTCGTCGCTCATCCGTGATCTCGATCTCCCATTTGCCGGGACGGCGCGAGCCATCCTGGGCGACGGCAATGAAGTCAGTTTGGATCTCTTCCTGGCCTCCGTCCTTTGGGAAAATGAGCCATCCGAGGTGCTTGTCCTCGCGGCGGAGGGCGGGGTCCTCCTGGACATGGCGCTGCTCGTCGGGACTCGTGTGATCCTCGATGTCGAAGAGGATGGGGTCGTCACGATCGAATCCTTGTCAAAGATTCGCGCCGTGCACTGAGATTGCCTCCTCTTCAGTTCTCCCGAACCAGGTCGTCAACTCCTCAAACCTTCGACCCCACCACCGTCCGCGGGTCGTTCCGGTCCTCCCGCCACGCCGGATGGTTCACGTGAAATACGTGGTCTCCGTTGAACGAGACTACTGCGGCGTCGAAGGTCATGGTTCCGATCTTCTTCCAGTTGGTGATGTTGCGGCGTTCTTTGATCGGGAGGCCGTGGGTGGTGCCGGTGTCGGAGGTCTCGATGTCGAAGACGAGCTTGCGTTTCGGCGTGGGATCGCCGGGGTCGTAGATGTGGGCCATGATCTCGTCGCGGAAGTCGAGGTCGTCGCCGGGGATGACGGGCTGGCCCGGGGCGACGGTGAGCTGCATGAACTCGGGGGCGCGCGTCGGCTCGGTGGGCGGTTTCCCGAGCTCGGCGATCTGATAGATCTGCCGGATGGTCGGCTTTTTCTCGGCGATGTTGAGCACGAGGCCGGTCAGGAGGAGGATCGGCATGCCGCTGCCGCGGCGCGTGGCGGTGGTGTTCGGCGCGTTGCGCAGCTTCGCTCCGTTGATGTTCGGCGTGTCCTCGCCGCCGATGTCTTCCTGGGTGATGAAGCTCGCAGTCGGCAGGGGCTCGGGATGGTCCGGATCGGTGGTCGGGTAGATGCGGCCGATCATCGACAGCGACCGCGTGTTGCCGCGGCGCGTTTCGGTGCAACAGGTGGAGTAGCGGACGATCATCAGGCCGCGGCTCCCCTTGCGGAAATAGCCGGTATACGGCGTGTCTTCGGTGACCTCCCACAAGCCCGTCATACAGATGCCGTTGGCGTGGAGGAGGCGGCGGTAGCCTTGCCTGTCCGGGCCCCAGCGAAGGTCGGAATCGGAAGCGAGGACGCGCTTGGCCGCCGCGAGGAACTGCCACGTCCTGCCGCCGGGCAGCATGCCCTTGAGAAGCGGCATGAACGTGACCGGGAAGCGCTCGAGCGGCGCGTTCCCTTGCGCCCCCCAGACTTTCTGATACGGGTTGGCGAAGACGGCGTCGCGCACGGCGCTGAAGCGCGAGCCGGCGACTACGCGTTGATCGGCGGCGGTGAAGGCTTGAATACCGAGGGCCGTTTCGGCCATGGGACCTCCTGGCGGAATCGTGAGGGACGGACCGGAAACACGGAGCCCCCCCTCCCCGCGAGCGGGAAGAGGGGGCTTGGATCAGAGCACCACGATGTGTCTGTGGAACGGGATCTCGCGGATGCGAGGGCCGCCCGCGGCGACGATCGCGTTGGCCAAGGCGGGGGCCACTGCGGGTGTCGGCGGCTCGCCGACGCCGGTCGGCGGGTCGTCGCTGTCCACGATGCTGACGTGGATCCTGGGCGTCTGGTAGATTCGCAGCACGGGGTAGTCGTCGAAGTTGTTCTGTACGACCGCTCCGTTCTTCACCGTGATCTCGCCGAGGAGGGCGTAGCTCAGGCCGTAGACAATCCCCCCCTCCATCTGGGCCAGGACGCGGTCGCGGTTGACGGCCAGCCCGCAGTGGATTGTGCCGTAGACGTCATGGATGGTCAGCTCGTTCTCGTCGTTGAGCGAGACGTCGACCACGACGGCCACGTAGCTGAGGAAGCTGCGGTGGGCGGCGATGCCGAGGCCGCGGCCCTTCATGTTCTTGTACTGCGCGGCCTTGTCCTTCCAGCCCGACTCCTCCGCCACCTGGTTGATCACGGCGCGCAGACGCGACGTGTCGGGCGGGTAGCCGGCGACAACCTGGTTTACTTTCCCACCCTCGATCACCGGCACATCGATCCCCTCTAGGGGAAGCTCGTTGTTGCGGAAACGCTCGACCGACTGGCTGGTCATCGTTTTCTCGTCGAGGAGGCGATCCTTTCCGATCAGATCGAGCAGATAGTCCTTGGGATCGCGTCCGGCGGCGATTGCCAGCTCGCCGGCGAAGGAGTTGATGGCGAAGGCGTGGTAGATGTTGGCCACCGACCGCATCCAGCCGACGCGGATGTGGTTCTCGGCCCGGCAGTTCTCGAGGCGGATGTTCGGCACGTCGTACGGCATGTCCTCCAGCCCCTGCGCGCGCTCGATGCCCGAGGCATAGGGGTATTCGCCGCCGCCGAATAACGCGAGGCGTGCTTTCGCATATGCCTCGAGTTGGGGATCGGTCAATCCCGGCGTCGAATAGTTCGGAACGAGCGTCCCGAAGAACGAGGTGACTGCACTACGCTGCAGAAGTGCGGTGGGCAGTTTGTCCGCGCCGAGTGACGCCTTCAGGTGTTGACTGCTGGCCGCGTTGTAGTAGCTGAATTTGATGTCGTCCTCGCGCGTCCACTGCACTCGGATCGGCACGCCGGGATTGTGCTTGGCGAGAATGGCCGCTTCCCCGATGTAGTCAGGCTTCGACTTGCGCCCGAAGCCGCCGCCCAGCATCGTCACGTGCACCGTCGCGGCTGCCCGCGCCTTGTCTCTGAACGTCTCGTCAGCCATCTGGTCATCAGAGAAGCCGAGCGCGACCTGTCCGGCCACCTGCTGCGCGCCGTCGGGGTTCTGCGTGGGTGCCCAGACCTCCATTCGTCCGTTCTGGAAAAGGGCTACGGCCACGGGCGGCTCCATCGGGGCCTGGGCCAGGTGCGGAACGTAGTAGATGGCTTCCATGGTGCCGGCGGCGGCCTGCGCGAAGGCATCGTCGACATCCTTCAATCTGCGCACAACCTTCCCCGGCTCTGCGGTCGACCCTTCGAGCTCCTTGCGATACGCTGCCGAGTCGTAGGTAGCGTGGGGACCGAGATCCCACGTGATGGTCGGTTTGAGCGCCCTGCGGCCCTGCAACGCCGCCCAGGTGTTCGCCGCAACCACGGCGACACCGGCGTGCGGTGTGAAGGCTCTGCCCACGCCACCCCCTCGGACTCCCGGAGGGAAGATCGGCACGACATAGCGGACTCCCTCCACAGCAAGCGCCGGGGCGGGGTCGTAGGTGAGGAGCGCCCCGTTGGCGACCGGGCAGCGCTCGATCATGGCCGTCAGCATGCCGGGGACATCGACGTCGGCGCCGAATTCCGTCTTTCCGCGCACCATGTCGACTGCGTCGTAGAACGGCATCGGCTCTTTCCCTTTGCCGATGTAACGCCACTCCTCGCGCGTCTTGAGCGCGTTGCTGATGTCTTCGTACGACGGTTTCTCCTTCTTCGCGCCCAACAGCAGCCAGCGGTAGTCGGTGGATTTGCCGTTGGGGCCATATACGCGGTGCTTCTCCGCGCGGCATTCCTTCGGCTTCACTCCCCATTTCTTCGCCGCCGCGCGAATCATCGCCAGCTTGATGCCGGCGCCGTAGAGCCGCATGACCGAGAAGTACGCGGTCATGCTCCGCGAGCTGTCGGTGAACTGAGATCCATCGGGCGGGACGAGGTACTGCAGCTTCGGCTTTCTGGTTTTGGAGATCTCTTCGTAGGGGAATGGGAGCTTGTACTCGGTTGTCACCTCTGCCGGGAAGGTGACCGCATACCTTCCACCGTCGGCATCGGCCTGTTTCAGCGTGACCCGGTTCCAGTCGGCTTCCATCTCATCGGCCAGTACCGCCGCGAGGCTGGAGCGGATACCCTGCCCCATCTCCGATCGGTGGGTGATGATGATGACGTCGCCATTCACCTTGAGGATGACCACCGGGACGTCCTCCACCGGGAACCCATTGATCAGATTGTGAATGAGGCCCTGGGCCTGGAGCGATGGTGTGAGGTAAGAGCCGAACACCAGCGCTCCGGTGCCCACGCCGGCAGCACGAAGGAAATCCCTGCGGGTGACCTTGTAGATGCCGCTCATGACAGTTTCTCCGCTTCCTTGATCGCCGCCCGGATTCGTGGATAGGTGCCGCAGCGGCAGATGTTGCCGCGCATCGCGTTGTCGATGTCGTCGTCCGTGATCGGGGTGTTCGTTTCCTTGTGCGCGGCCAGCAGCGCGGCGGCGGTCATGATCTGACCCGGCTGGCAGAAACCGCACTGCGGCACGCCGAGCTCCACCCAGGCCTTCTGGCACGGGTGGCTGCCGTCACGCGACAGACCCTCGATCGTGGTGATCTCGGAGAGGCAGGCCACGCCCACGTCGACGGCGCAGGAGCGCACGGCCCGGCCGTCGAGGTGGACGGTGCAGGCGCCGCACTGCGCGACGCCGCAGCCGAACTTGGTGCCCTTGAGCCCCAGGACGTCGCGCAGGGCCCAGAGCAGGGGCATGTTGCCGTCGATTTCGACGTTATGGTAGGTGCCGTTGACCCTCAGTTGAAATATGGACATCTGGAATCCTCCTCAGAGTTTGCGACGGATCTCCAAGCGCACCCCATAGACGTCCTTCAGCCCCTGCCGCCACCCGTGCATGGCATCGAGACGTACGATCCAGGCGTTGGTGATTTTGTGCTGGTAGCGCGCCCCGAGGGCATATTGGGACCCCAGCGCGCTGTCGCTCATGCGCTCGACCACCGCCCCTTCGACGACGATCTGACGGTCGAGGCCGAACAGGTATTCCACGCCCAGCGCCCCGCCGTAGGACTCGCGCCCGCTGGCGTCGAGCGTCGGGTAGGCCGTCAGGCCGTCGGACTCGAAGTTGATGCCGGTGTTCTTCAACACGCCGCCGGAATCGGCGGCCCGCGCCAGCGGCTGCGGGGTGTCGAAGCCGGCGAAGAAGTTGAAGTAGGGGACGAAGTTGATCGGACTGGGGACGGCGTTCAACGGGCGCCGCGGGACCAGCGAATTCTCCACCAGGACCAGCACCCCGTCGGCCGTTTTCATTGTCGCACTCTGACCGAAGTTCCCGACCAGCCGGACGGTGTTGGCCAGCCTGCCCTGATATCGCCGGGTAAACGCGGCGGTGAGGTTGTGATAGCTCAGGTCGCTGTCGTCGGCGTCGACGTAGCCATAGCCGAGCTCCACGTAGCCTTTCCGGGCGTCGGCGAATCCGGCGAGGCCGAAGACTTTGGCGTTGTCGTTGCTGTCGGGAATCGCCGCGGTCGTCACCTGCTCGAGACCGGCGAAGAAGGTGAGGTCCATGTTGCTGATGTCGTGCGCCGGGCTGTTCTTGGCCGTGATGCCGAAGGCCAGGCCATTGAAGGCATCGTCGAGCCAGGTGCCGTTCTGGGTGAAGAGAGGAACGCGGCCGAAGGCGATCGGCAGGTCGAGCGAGTTGGTCCTGTTGGTCAATCCCTGGAGCATCGCGCCCAGGTCGCCTTCAAAGAAGAGAGTGTCGAGAGCGAAGTCCAATTCGTCGATGAACTCATCGTCTTTGGCGCCACCGCTGATCTGGTAGCGCGTAAACGAGCCGTTCCTGTCGAGCGGGCGCACGAAGGCGTGGATCCGCTCGGTGGCGGTGAGGGCGAGGTCCATGTCGAGATTGAGACGGGCGGCGATGACCGACTGCTCGGTCTTGCCAGGGACGCCATTGTCGTAGTAGGCGGCACCGACGCGAAGGTCGCCATACGCCATGAAGTGGGAGTTGATCGGGTTTTTCTCGCCGAGCCAGGTGGGGCGGGGCTCATAGGCTCCACGGTCATAGAGGCGGCGGCCCAGCTCGATAGGTGGATCCGCCTTGCGGTTCATGTGCCTGCCGCCGTAAATGGCCAACTGGGCTTCGGCGTCATAGGGCTCGTTCTCGTAGGACGGGTCGGGTTTGAACCAGCCCTCGGCCGGCGGATCAATCTCTTCGAGGTCGCCGAGCACTCTGACCTCGGGTGACGTCTCGGGGCCTTTTTCTTCGCCGGCGGTGGCCTGGGGATCGTCATCGGCGGCGGCGAGCGCGCACGGGGCGCCCAGGACGAGCAGGAGCAGTCCGGCGAGCAAATGGTTTGCAGTCCATGCTTTTCCGTTCATGTTCGCCCTCTTTCAGCGGACCTCGAATTCGACGGCGTAGGGATGAATGTCGTCCGCCCATTCATTCTCGGCCCGGATCATGTCCCGCGTGGCTTCGACGAACTTCATGAAGTAGATCGGCTCGGTCCGGCCGCGCAGGCGCACGGCGAGACGGTACGTGCCGGCTTTCTTCAGCGCATCCCCCGGAACTTTGTATTTGGCGACGCGGGTGCCCAGAGGCGGGATGCTGCGTTTCTCCATGCGCGCGAAAGGAGGATGGTTGAGCAGCGAGGTCGGGGTGCCGCCCGGGCGGATGAAGGGAAGCTGGTCGAAGTCCAGGTTGATCGGCAGATACATCTCCCGATCGGTCCCCTTCACGTTCGTGGTAATGAACTTGGCCTGCATGCTGACGAGCTGGTCGTCGTGCTCGATCTTGCCCTTCTGGACGTCCTCGGACTGAAGGTCGGCGACGTCGCCGTGACTGTCGACGTAGCCCGATTCCCAGACCCTCTTCCCATCAGGATCGATGAGAGCGACGTTGAGCCACAATTCGGGTTGCGCCCCCAGAGAGCCGGACGGGAGGTTGTGACCCTTGTTGCGATTGGAGATCTTGTACTCGAACGAGAATTCTTTGCCGACCTCGGGGCGACCTTTGAAAAACGGACCGTCGAGGTGCGAGGCGGTCTCCAGGAGCTTGATGCGCTGCTTCTGCCGGTCTTTCCACCGCTCGAGATTCTCCTCGACGATGCTCCAGGCCTTCTTGCGGTCGGCGGGATTCTGCCACTCGGGCGGGAAGCTGTAGGAGCCCGGCGCGGCGGCGGCCTTGTTCTCGAAAGCTTCGCTTCCCCATTCGTCCCGGTAGTCGAACTTCAGCCACTGCTGGGGGGTGAAGGGGGACTCCTCCCTGCGGAACGGGAAAAGCCCGGGATGGCTGATGGGGTAGCCCGGACCGACGAAGGTGTGATCGGTCAGCGGCCGGTCGTTGTTGACGATCTGTCCGTTGACGATGGCGGCCGGACCTCTCGCGAAAACGGTGGGCAGTCCCGGGTTTGGGCTCATGTGGCACTGCTGGCAGGTGATGCCCTCCTTGGCGGCAGGAGACGACCGGTACTCCTCCCAGACGGTTTCGAGCTTGATGCCGGGATGGACCTGGACCTGGTGGCAGGTGGCGCAGAACTCCGATTGCTTGATGAACTCGGACTGGACCGCCGTCTGGTGGATCCTGATCCATTTGGTCCCATCGGGCTCGTTCGGCCGGTCGGGCTGGTCGGAGCTGACGAGGAGCTGCAAGCCCCTCGCATTGCTGATCGCCTTGATGCCGCCCATGGTATCGAAGGGGCCGAAGATGGCCTCGTGGATGCTCCCCGGCGTGATCCGCCGCGCGGCGTTGGTCTTGCCGTAGCCATTCCCGACGCGGTGGCAGGTGACGCAGGTGATACCTTCGTTGGCAGCCCCGCTGCGGTTCCACCAGGCGATGTCGCGCCTCTCGCCCAAGGCCGTGCCAACGCTGGCGTGACAACGGACGCAGAAGTGGTTGATGGTGCCCGACGCCAGGTCGTTGATCTTCTGCTCGAACTTGTTGAACATCGGGGAGACGTTGGCATAGGCGTGGGACGAGATGCTCCACTGCCTGTACTGGCTCGGGTGACACTCGCCGCAGGCTTTGGCGGACGGATAGTTCTTGTTGGCCATGTCGGCCAAGGCCTTGGCGTCTGGATATTCTTCGGGCCGCGGTTTCGGGATCTCTTGTCCGAGCGCGGACCCCAGCACCGCAGCCAGCAGCGGCAGGAGGACGATGAATACAAATCTGGCTCTGCGCATGAGGCTACTCCCTCCTCGTCTGCTGCCGGTCTTGCGGTCACAAGCTACGCTTTGGGACCGGGACCGGCAGCGATTCAGGCATGCAGCGGCGAATCCAACCCGGTCACATGGTCTTCAGGAATTCGATCAGCGCCCTCTTGTCGGCATCGCTGAGCCCCGGCTCCTCCTTGAAGCGGTCGGTGCCGAAGTAGTGACCGCGGTTGACCACGAAATCGGGACATTTGCTGAGCTCGAGCATCGGCCCGACCAGGTTGGCAAAGACCTTGCGCGCCTGCTCGTCGGTGGCGCCTGGCGGCAGGGCCTTGAGGTCCCGCTTGATCTTCACCAGGAGATCCAGGAGCTTCTTGTCGTGCGCCAGCCTCTGCTGCGTGGTCTGGTTGTCCGGCAGGAGGTTGAGGTTCGTCAGCAGGTTGACCGGCGTCCCCTTGGGGATCGGCCCGATCTCGATGCCGCCTTCCCCGAGGATCGCCGGAGTCAGCCGTTCCGCCAGGAAGCGCTGTTTCCGCAGGAACTCGGGAACGTAGCCGGACGGTACCCGGATATAGCTCGACGCGGTCGTCCGGTCGATGAGACCGGGGACCTTGTCGCCGAGCACCGGGTCCTTGTCGCGCTTCTCCGGCCACAGCATCTTCTCGATGCCATCCTCGAAGGCGGCCATCCGGCCCGCGACCGAAGGATCTGCGTTGAACAGTCCCACCGTATTGTTCAGCAGATAGGGAGCCGTCGACCACAGGCTGAGCAGCGAGGCCGGCCGCGTGTAGCCGCGGCCACCGGCAGGCATGGTGTACTGCCGCGGCTCGCCGGTGAACGGGTCGTGGACGGTGATCGTGCCCACCGAGGGCAGGCTCTTGTACGACTGGGATGAGTAGTTGTCCCAGATGTTCCCGGCGATCGCATTGGTGGCGAGCGGGCTGCAGGCGTTCGTCTCCAGGAGCGTCACGGGAATGCGCGCCTCGGTCGACAGGTAGTTGTCCTTGAGGAAATCGTCCTTGAGGACGATCTCCCGCATCTGCTTCTTGAACTCGTCGGTCTTGGTCGAGGCCCAGTACTTGTTCCAGCAGTCGAGATAGCCGGGACCTGCGCAGCCGCCGGGGTCGAAGCCCGCCACCGACGTGGGGAGCTTCGACGAGTGGCAGCGCGCGCAGCGGTCCGCGAAGACCTCCTTGCCGCGAGTGAGCTTCGCCTGGTCCTTGGTCAGGTAGCTCGCGCCGCCGGGAGCGGCCTGGAGCAGATGCGGCGCCGTGGTGGCCAGGAAGAAATCGGCGAGGTGTGGGGTCTGCTCCTCGTTGGCCTGCCAGAAGCTCGAATTCGCGCGCCCGACCTTGATTTCGATCGGTGAGATGGGCTTGCCGCCCGTCAGCGGATTGAAGTGCCGCAGCCATTCCTCGCTGAACAGCCCGATGTTGATGTAGACCCGGTTGAGCGCTCCCAGGGCTCCGACCGAGTCGGCGCCGTCTTTGAGCACGCGCGTCGTATAGACAGAGTTCGGCGACTGGAAGAGCTCGGCGAGCGGCCCGGTGGGGAAGTACTCGTTGAATTGTTTGTTGTCTAGCTCGCCCCCTGCCAGTGTCTCCTTGCCCCAGCGCTTGCCCTGGGCCAGCCGCGCGCCGAGACTGTAGAGGGCGTTCATCGTGCGGGGGTTGTTGATGTAGTCGGTGGAGACCAGGGAGGTGTCGAGGGCGCCCGGGCGGGAGGTGTGGAAGAGCTGATAAGGGAAGCTGCTCTCATCCGCATCCCAACTGAAGATGCGGTCGATCCAGAAGTACTGCGCGCCGACGTTCGACGACAGGTCCGCCCACTGCGGGTTTTCCGGGTCGGCGGGCGGATGGACCGGGCTGGGCCCGACGTGGCAGAAGCCGCACGACATGCCGACCCGGTACGGCCGCACGAGATCCTTGCGCAGGTAGTAGCTGGGATCGGTGTAATAGCGCTGCGGATCCCAGGCCTTGGCTGCCGCTTCGTCGAAGGCCGGATTCGGGAACAGCCGCAGGCCCACGATCCCGGTGCCCCAGCCGTAATAGGATCCGGCAGGCAGGTTCTTGCCCCGCGCTCCGAGCTTGATGCCCGGGTACTTGGTTTCGCTTTCGAAGGGGTCGGGAGGACAGTCGCCGCGGCGCTTGTCGAGCCACAGGCCGAAGCGGTCCGGGTCCGGAGCCTTGGCCTGCTCGAAACAGGGCTCGTTGACCAGGCCGTGCCATTTCCACCGGTTGTAGCGGCCGTACTGCGGGAGCTTCGAGTCCTTTGGATAGGGGTAGGAGGAGATCGTCTTCAGGAGATCGAAGGATCCCGCGCTCTTTTCCGTGAGGACGTCCCACAGACGGTCGTTCCCCGCGGTCCACACGATCCAGTTGTTGCGTCCGACGACCTGGGCAGGCGTCAGGTGCGCGCCGCCGTCCATGTCGCGGTAGTAGTCCTCGTCCGCGGCGGGGAACGACGCGGCGTCCCGGCCGGCGAGGCGGGCTTCGTCCACGACCTTGTTTCCCGTCTGCGGCTTCCCGTCCGCGCCCTTCCTGGGGCAGCCGAGAAGAAGGATGAGGCAGCAAACCAACAGCGATTTCTGCGCGATTTGGCGGTTCATCTGCGTCGCTCCTCTATAGTTCCTGGTCTGGTGAGCCTTCTTAACTGGCTGCCATCGTATTTATCGTGCGGGATGGGAAATTGGCTTGCAGGATGTTCCGGCCCTAGGGATCGGCAAGTCGGAAGTGTGCCGGCCGGAGCTTCCATCGCGAGGAATACGGCTAGAAGGACAACGGTGCTCACCCCCGAGTTCCTTTCTTATAGCCAACTGTTAATTTACTTGCACTATAGCTGAACCGAGGCGGGGCTGTCAACCCCCTGCGCTTCGTGAATCGTCTTCATAGGCGTCGTTGCGGGCACTTGCGTTACGCGGCAGCCCTGATAGAATTTTTTGCAACCAGCGAGGAGCGATGCACATGGGCAAGAACGTCTCGCGCACGCTTTGCAGTCTGGCTCTGCTCTGCCTGATCACCTGCCCGGGTTGCCGTCACAAGGACGAGGTCCTCGATGAAGCCCGCATCGCGGAACGGGACGCCGCGTCGTTCCCCGCCGCGGACGAGGACTACCTCCACGACATGGACGGCGGCGTCACCCTGTCGCCCGACGAGGTCAAGGGGCGCAACACCTGGAACATCTGGACTGGGGGGAACGACCGCTTCTGGGACGAGCTTTCGAGGACCAGCGTCGGCACCCTGGACTTTCTGAAGACGCTCTCCTCCCACCCGGCGCTCAAGGCCAGCCGCGACAACCGCTGGCATTACCTCGGCCTGGTCAACGAGCCCTGCTTCGAGAAGGCCACCGGCCCGGACCCCAACCGCTTTGGCCTGTGGCTCGACAAGCGCCGCACCGGTCCCGGTTGCCCGCCGGATCCCTACGAGAACGAGCAGAAATACCCCGGCGTCAAGACCGGCGCGCGGGGCAAGAACATGCCGGTGGGCTCCTACTACGGCTGGGCCACCGGCGTCGCCGGGCTCCGTCTGTTCCCGAACCCCGACTTCGACGAAGCGGCGGCCAAGAAATGGAATGCCGAGAGATATTACACGGATCCCACCTACTACTTCTCCAAGGACCTGGTGAAGCCCTACCGTGTCGGGATGTCGTGCGGCTTCTGCCACATCGGCCCCAACCCCGTCCACCCTCCCGCCGACCCGGAGAACCCGCAGTGGGCGAACCTCAGCTCGAACGTCGGGGCGCAGTACTTCTGGATCGACCGCATCTTCAGTTGGGAGTCGGATCCGAGCAGCTACGCCATCCAACTCTTCCACACCTCGCGGCCCGGAGCCCTCGACACGTCCTTCGTCTCGACCGACTCCATCAACAATCCGCGCACGATGAACGCCCTCTATCACCTCGGCCCGCGGCTGGAGGTGGCCAAGCGCTGGGGCAAGGAGACGCTCGCGGGCGGCGGCCTGGACAACGCACAGTTCGAGTCGGGCCCGCTCGCGGCGCTCTTCGAGAAGCCGGACACCTCCTTCGCGCCGCGCATTCTCAAGGACGGCGCCGACTCGGTGGGAGCCTTGGGCGCCCTCAACCGCGTCTTCTTGAACATCGGTCTGTTCAGCGAGGAGTGGCAGCGGCATTTCAGGCCTCTGGTGGGCGGCAAGGAGATCTCGCCGATCGAGATCAAGGTCGCGCGCGCGAATTCCAGCTACTGGCAGGCGACGGAGGCGCAGACGCCCGCCGTGGCCGCCTTCTTCCTTGCCAGCACCGCGCCCCATCACCTCGCGGACGCCCCGGGCGGCGCCGCCTATCTGTCCCAGGATGCGGCCAAGCTCACCCGCGGCAAGGTGGTGTTCGCCGAGCGTTGCGCCCGCTGCCATTCGAGCAAGATTCCCGCGTCGGCGCCCGGGATCGACGATCCCCGCGGGTGCTCCGGCCCCGGGTACCTCGACTGCTGGAACAAGTATTGGGCCTGGACGAAGACCGATGAGTTCAAGCAGAAAATGCGGCAGATCGTGCTGGCCGACGACTTCCTCGACGGCAACTATCTCTCCACCGAGCTGCGCGTGCCGGTGACGCTGCTTCAGACCAACGCCTGCAGCCCGCTGGCGACCAACGCCGTCGAAAACAACATCTGGGACAACTTCTCCTCGCGGACGTACAAGGACCTGCCGTCGGTCGGCACCATTACCGTCTACGACCCGTTCACGGGTGAGGCGAAGCCTTACAAGATGCCGGCCGGCGGCCGCGGCTACACGCGCCCACCGTCGCTGATCAGCCTCTGGTCGACCGCTCCCTTCCTGCTCAATAACAGCGTGGGGACGTTCAACCCGGAGCCTTCGGTCGAGGCGCGGCTGGCATCGTTCAATGATTCGATCCAGCAGATGCTCTGGCCTGAGAAGCGCGCGAAGGACCCAGTCCTCGGCGACAAGATTCCCGGCCCCAGCCTCATCGACCGGACGACGCAGACCAGCTATCTCCGGGTGGCGGCCGGCTATCTCCCTGATTTCCTCCGAGGGAAGGAGAAGCGCGAGCTGGCGGAGCGGCTGACCCCGGCGATCCTCGGCGACGGCGGGATCGAGATCGGACCGATCCCCGCCGGTACGCCGGTGAACATCCTGTCCAACGTGAACCTGCGGCCCGACAAGATCGAGAACCTGAGCACGGGAGAGCGGCTCGCGCACGACAAGAAGCTTCTCGAGCTGCTGATCACGATCAAGCGCGACCTGAGGGCCCTGGGGAAGGGCGCGAGCGACGAGCAGGCGCGCAGGGTCTTCGCCAACCTCAAGAAGCCGCTGCTCGAGCTCAGCAAGTGCCCCGACTTCGTGGTCAACCGGGGGCACTACTTCGGAACGTCCTTCGTCCAGGGAGAGCCTGGCTTGAGCGATGATGACAAGTGGGCGCTCATCGAGCTCCTAAAAACGTTCTAACCGCAAATCTGGGGAGGCTCACTTGACGAGACCAGAACAACCTGACTGCGATTTCATTGTCGTCGGCTCCGGCGCCGGCGGCGGACCCCTCGCCGCGAATCTTGCCAAGGCCGGTTTCAAGGTGTTGCTGCTCGAAGCGGGCGACGACGCGGCACCTGACAATTACAACTGTCAGGTGCCGTGCTTTCACGCCTTCGCCTCCGAGGACGAAGCGCTCAAGTGGGACTTCTTCGTGCGGCACTACACGAGCGAGGAGCGGCAGCTCCGCGATCCGAAATACGTCCCGGACCGCTGCGGAGTCCTCTATCCCCGGGCCGGGACCCTGGGCGGCTGCACCATCCACAACGCCATGATCACCATGTACCCGCACAACAGCGATTGGGACCACCTCGCGGAGGTCACCGGCGACTCCTCGTGGGCCAGCGGCAAGATGCATCAGTACTTCCAGAGGATCGAGAAATGTGAGTATCAGCGCCTGCGCAGGCTGCTCTCCTGGATCCCGGGTCTCAACCTGTCGCGCCACGGCTTTCGCGGCTGGTTGACCACGAACGTGGCCGATCCGGACCTCGTCTTTCCGGACGCGAAGCTCAAGGACCTCATCTGGAGGTCGGCCAAGGCAGCCATCCGCGAGCTCGGGCTGCCGCTGGAGGACAAGCTGGAAGACGCGCTGACCGTCCTCGACCCCAACGACTGGCGTCTGATCCGGCGCAGCGCCCAGGGAATCCGGCAGACGCCTCTCGCCACCCGGGGAGGCCGGCGCATCGGTCCCCGCGAGTACCTCAAAAAGGTTGAGAAAGACCATCCCGACAAGCTGTGCATCCAGACCGGCGCGCTCGCCACCCGCGTGCTGTTCGGCGAGGGGAACCGGGCGATCGGCGTCGAATATCTCTCCGGCAGGAAGCTCTACCGGGCCGGCACCGGAGCCGGCCAGCACGGCGAAGGTGTGAAGAAGGAAGCCTACGCCTCCCGGGAAGTCATTCTCGCCGGCGGCGCCTTCAACTCGCCGCAGCTCCTGATGCTGTCCGGGATCGGCCCGAAGGACCACCTCGCGAGCCTCGGCATCCAGGTGCGGGTCGACCTGCCCGGCGTCGGCCAGAACCTTCAGGACCGCTATGAGGTCGGCGTGGTCCACCGGGTGCGGAGCGACTTCGCGCTCCTCAAGGATGCCACGTTCGACGCTCCGGCCGCCGGTGCCAAGCCCGATCCGATCTTCGCGCAGTGGCTCAAGGGCAGCGGCGTCTATACAACCAATGGCGCGGTGATCAGCGTCATCACCCGTTCGGCGGCGAGCCGGCCCGAGCCCGACCTCTTCCTCTTCGGGGTGGCGGGATTGTTCAAGGGGTATTTCCCCGGATATTCGAAGCTCTTCCGCGAGCACAAAAACTATTTCACCTGGGCGGTCCTCAAAGCGCACACGAACAACACGGCCGGACATGTGACTCTGCGCTCAAAGGATCCGCTGGACGTGCCGCAGATCGATTTCCGTTATTTCGACGAAGGCAACGACGCGAGCGAGGACGATCTGGAGTCGGTGGTCCGGGGCATCGAGCTCGTCCGGCTGATGACGCAGAGGGCGCGCGGGTCGATCGAAGCGGAGGAGCTGCCGGGCGATGACGTGCAGACGCGGGACGAGCTCCGCCAGTTCGTGAAAGACAACGCCTGGGGCCACCACGCGTCCTGCACCAACAAGATGGGACGGCAAAGCGACCGGATGGCGGTGGTGGACAGCTCCTTCCGGGTGTTCGGAACGCATGGGTTGCGCGTGGTGGACGCCTCGGTCTTCCCGCGCATTCCCGGCTTTTTCATCGTGGCCCCGACCTACATGATCAGCGAGAAGGCGAGCGACGTGATCGCCGCCGACGCCCGGAGGTGAGCGCGCCCGCCTCCTCGCTGTTGTCGAGCCTCAGTTCTCCCGCTCCTGCGGCGCCAGCCGGCTCGCAGCGTTGACCAGTTGAAGGAACTCGGCGCGATCGCCCTCGCGGTCGCCGCCGAGCGCCTGCGAGGCCATCTCCGCGACCTGATCGTAGGACGCGGCGCCCTTGTGCGGCGACTCGCGGAGAAGCAGGCCGAGCTCGGCGACCGCGGCGGCGAAGCGGAGGTTCTCCGAGGCGGCCGCGATCGGCGTCGTCGCATCGAGCACCGGCTGGGTCAGGAGCCGGCTCAGCTCCTCGTCCGGCTCCTTGTAGCGGAGCTTGAGCGTCAGTAGCTCCGGGCTCGTGCCCGCCGACTCGGGCACCGTGGTCTTCTGGTACTTCAGAGGATCGACTCGGGGAAGCGCCTGGTCACTGTCCGGAGGCACGAGCTCGTAGAGGGCGGTCACCGAATGGCCGGCGCCCATTTCGCCCGCGTCCTTGGCGTCGTCGTGGAAGTCCTCGGCGCGCAGGAGCCGGTTTTCGTAGCCGATGAGGCGGTAGGCGCGCACCTTGGTGGGATTGAACTCGATCTGCAGCTTCACGTCCTTGGCGATCGTGAAGAGCGTCGCCCCGAGCTCGCGCCCGAAGACCTTCCGCGCCTCGCTCATGGAATCGATGTAGGCATAGTTGCCGTTGCCTTTGTCCGCGAGCATCTCCATCTTCGAATCCTGGAGGTTGCCGGTGCCGAAGCCGACGACGGAGAGGGAGATCCGCGAGCGGCGCTTCTCTTCGATCAACCGTTCGAGCTCGCCGTCGCTCGACACGCCGACGTTGAAATCGCCGTCCGTCGCCAGGATGACCCGGTTGTTGCCCCCCTCCAGAAAGCTTTCCTGAGCGACCTTGTAGGCCAGCACGATCCCCTCGCCGCCCGCGGTCGAGCCGCCCGCTTCCAGCTGCTCGATCGCCGCGTGAATGCGCCCCTTTTCGCCGCCGTCCGTCGAAGGCAGCACGAGGCCCGCGTTGCCGGCGTAGGTGACGATCGCCACGCGGTCCTGCGGCCGGAGCTGATCGACCAGCAGGTGCATGGCGTCTTTCACCAGCGGCAGCTTGTTGGGCTCCATCATCGATCCCGACACGTCGAGGAGGAAGACGAGATTGCCCGGCGGCAGATCCGCCGTGTCGATCCGCCGGCCCTGGAGGCCGATCAAAAGAAGACGGTTCTTGTCATTCCAGGGACAGCTCGCGATCTCCGTGGTGACCGAGAACGGCTGGCTCGCGGAAGGATCGGGATAGTCATACGAGAAATAATTGACCATCTCCTCGATGCGCACCGCATCGCGCGGCGGCCGCTGCTGCGCGGTGAGGAAGCGGCGGACGTTACTGTAGGACGCGCGGTCCACGTCGATCGAGAAGGTCGACAAGGGATTGTGCACCGTGTCGAGGAACGGATTGTCCGCGATCCGCCCGTACTCCTCGGTGTTCATCTCCTGTTCGGCCTGGGCGTCCAGGGCGATCGGTTCCGCTCCCGTTGGCCCGCCCGCCTCGTTGCCGCCCGCGTAGCCAAGGGTGCGCAACTGCGCCATCTTGGGTGCTGGAACCGTGCCGGGCGGCGGAGGCAGGATCACTGCCTGCGGAGGAGCCGGAGGCTCTTCGAGCTCTTCCGCCTCCCTGGCGACCGTGCAGGAGAAGGCGAGCAGCAGGGTCAATAGGGTCGCGGAGAGCGCGACGACGACGAGCGCGGACAGCAGCAGAGTTTTAGGGTAGCGTGGCATGGTCGACCTCCTTGTCCTGTGTAGACACCGAGCAGACCTTCGAGGAAACCGGTCCGCCGGCTTTGAAGTGATAGACTGGGGCCATGCTTGAGGAGTTCCGGAGCTTTGCCATGAACAAGGAAGAGGCGCCTCCCAAGGCACCAGATGCCGGCACCACGCAGGAGCTGTCGCGGGAGGAGATCCTGGCGTTTCTGGAGAGGATGAAGAAGGAAGGTCCCGAGCCCGAGCCGCGTCGCCCCGAGCAATCCTCGACTCCGCGAGCCTGACCGCTTCGATCTCCCGGTGCAACGCCTCAGAGTCCCGCTCCCGGGGCGATGCGGCTTCTCTTTCGTTCAGCAGGGCGCGGGCCGGCGGATCGGGTTCGGGATCAAGGGACTTCTCCGTCGATCTGCGTCAGGAGCTCCTGGATGTTCTCGGCTATTCCCTGAAACTTCTCGGGGTTCTTGGCGGCGAAGGGCTCGATGATTGCGATCGCTTCGGCTAAGATTTTTCTGGCTTCGCCGAGGCGGCTCTGGCGTATCAGCAGACGGCCCAGGTGGTTGAGGGTTGCCACGACGTGAGGCAGGTAGGTATCGGGGTTGTCCTCCGCCAATTGCCGTCGAATGGCGAGCGCTTCGTCGTAGGCTTTTCTGGCCTCGTCGAGGCGGTTCTGGCCGCTGAGCGGAAGGCCCAGGTTATCGATGGTTGTGGCGACGTAGGGCAGATAGACGTCGGGGTTTTTCTCTGCCAGTTGCCGTCGAATGGCGAGAGCTTCACCATAAGCCTTTTCGGCCTCGTCAAGGTGGTTCTGGCCATTTAGCAGGAGGCCCAGGTTGTTGAGGGTCGTGGCGACGTAGGGCAGGTAGGCGTCGGTGCTCCTCTCTGCCAGTTGCCGGTAGATGGCGAGAGCTTCGCCGTAGTCTTTTCCGGCCTCGTCGAGGTGGTTCTGTTCGGCCAGCAACAGGCCCAGGTTGTTGAGGACCCCGGCGACATCAGGTAGGTAGGCGTCAGGGTTTTTCTCTGCCAGTTGCCGTCGAATGGCGAGGGCTTCGGCGTAGGCTTTTCTGGCCTCGTCGAGGCTGTTCTGGTCACTCAGCAAGAGGCCTAGGTTGTTGAGGGTCGCAGCCACTTGGGGCAGGTAAACGTCGAGGTTTTTCTCTGCCAGCCGCCGTTGAATGGCGAGGGCTTCGTCGTAGGCTTTTTTCGCCTCGTCGAGGCTGTTCTGGCTGCTCAGCAGGTTGCCCAGGTTGTTCAGGGTCCGAGCGGTGTCAGGCAGATAGACATCGGGGTTCTTCTCTGCCAGTTGCCGGAAAGAGGCAAGGGCTTCGTCGTAAGCTTTTCTGGCTTCGTCGAGATGGTTCTGGGTTTTCAGCAGGAAGCCCAGGTTGTTGAGGGTAGCAGCCACTTGGGACAGGTAGACGTCGGGGTCTTTCTCTGCCAGGCGCCGTCGAATGGTGAGAGCTTCGTCAAACGCGTTTCTGGCCTCGCCGTGGCGGTTCTGGGCACTCAGCAGGCGGCCCAGGTTGTTGAGGGTCTTCGCGACGCCGGCTTCAGCGCCCTGTTTTCTTGCCAGCTCGATGCAGTGTTGATAAGCCGCGGTGGCCTGAGCATATTGCTTTTGGTTATCGGCGAATTCGGCGAGGGCAAAGCTCGCTTCGAAGCTCTCTGGCACAATCTCGACCGCAGTCCGATAGATCTCTTCCGCCCTCGCGAATTGGAGCTGGAGCGTGAGGAGCTTCGCACGGAGCAGGTAACCCTGCACAACCTGTTCGATGTCACGCTCGGCCTCTTTCTTGCGAGCACGAGCGGCGGCGAGGGCGCCTTGGAGCTCGGCCTCGTCGAGGACGGCGAGCGCTTCATTGAGTCGGCCGTCGAGAAAGAGGCGCAGCGCCTTCTGGTACATCTCGGAGCCTTTGGCGGTCCGCGTGCGGGAGAAGTCTTCGGCGGCCCTTTCCGCGGCGGCGAGGGCTGCGTCCCGTTCGTCTTTCAGCCGGGCGATCTCGGCGGCCGTGGCTTTAGTGCTTTGTTCCAGCTCCCGGAGTTGGTGCAGATAACTCGCCTCGACGGCTTCGACTCCCTTCAGGCGGTAGAAGCGGCGGCGCATCTCCTCACAGAGCTTCGGCGGGCAGAGGAGGAGGGTGAGCGGCCGATCTTCCGGCTTCAGGGGAAGGATCACCTCGAGCTGGACGTCATTGACGACCTCGTACCCTTCCTTGCCGACGATGAGGGAGACGGCGTCGCCGGGTTGCCGACGGGGGAGCGCCAGCCGGAAGAGGCCAAGGCTGCCGGTGGCGGTAGGATTGGCGCCGGGAGCCCCGATCTCGACCCCCGCCATGGGAGGACCACCGAGCTCGTTCTCCACCATCTTGCCGTAGAGATCGACCGCTTTGGCGTTTGTGGCTGCGAGGAGAGCCAGGGAAAGGATCAGGAGAGCACGGGTTCCGGATTTCATGATGTCGCTTTCCGTAGAGGCACTACGACCTCGTTCGAGCCCGGCACGACGGCCTCGCGCCAGGGCCCGTAGCCGGGAGCCGAGACGGATAGGGAAAGGTCTTCATGGAGAAGGTTGCCCGGAATCTCAAAGGTGAAGGCCCCGTCAGTGTCGGAGGTCGTCGTAAGCTCGCGCAGACGTAGGATGGCGCTGGCGACCGGTCGACCTTCCGAGTCCTGGACCCGCCCGCGGAGCGCTACGGGCCGGCGCTTGACGGCCAGGTAGAGGCTCGCTTCGTCGAGCTGCTGCATGGCGTTCGATTTGACGGGCTCAAAACCTTCCGCCTCCAGCCAGACTCGCACTTCCTGGCCGCGGAAGCTGGAGGGGATGCCGGAAAAGTGAGCTTCCCCTTTGTCGCCGATCGCCTCACGGCGCCGGTCCGACCCCAGATCGAGCACAACGGAGCCCTGGCCACGCAGCGGAACGTCCTGCACGCCGCCTTCGCCGTGGATGAAGACGGTCACGGGAAACGGCTCTTGAGATGGCACGAGCAGGAAACCGCCGAGGACGACCAGGCCGAGGACGACGGCCGATCCCCCGAGTTTGAGCAAACCGACGAGGCGTTTGCGCTTTGCAGGCCGCGGGGCTGATCTCGGAGGCGGCGTCTCCCCCGTGCAGGCGGCCAAAAGCTGGGCGAAAGCCTCTTCGTCGTCCTCGCGCAGGTCGATGTAGCGGTAGCGCCGGAGCGCGTCGGGGAGATCACAATCCTCCAACAGCACCGGCAGGAAGCGCCGCTCGGCGTTGACCGGATCACGGAAGAGCGCGGTGCCCCGTTCGAGGTGGAGCCAATCCGAGGCCAGAGCGGCGGGCGACAGGAAGAGGACGAGGGTGCGCGCGGTTTCGAGGCCCCGTTCAATGGCGAGGTAGATGTCCTCGCCCGGGGCAATCGACCATTCGTCGAACCACACCCGTAGGCCGGCAGCCCTGAGCCGCTCGGCCAGTCGGCGCACGCGGGGTTTGTCCCCTGAGTGGTGACTCAGGAAGACATCGAACGCAAATTCGCTCGGCATCAAGGATTAGATTTTATCAGAATCAGAGGAGCTGAGGGGCACAAAGGTACCGGCGCGCGCCCCCTGGGACCGCCGGCTTCTCCCCGGCATCGTCAAGACAGCGGGCCGAAAGGCTGCCACCGCCCGCGGCTAAACTCCGCTGCGCCGTACAACACGCAGGCCTGACCGCCCATCAACAGGTGGGCGACCCGATGTTTCTGGATCGTAGAAAGGGCTCTGCGGATCGGGCTCGGGATCAAGGGAGCCTCCCATGGCGACATAGTGGTGCCAGAGCCGGGCGCTCTCTTCCCAGCGTTCCCTGGGTGTCATTTTGTACCAGGCAGCCCACTCCGGCTCGCAAATATCCTCGATCTCGGTCATCGGCTGCATGGTAGCACGGTGGCTTTTCACCCCAACGCCCGCCCCAGCGCCTCCAAACTGTCCAGATTGTGCACCGGCCGGTGCTCGTCCACATGAGGCAGGAGTGCCCGCACTCCTTGTGCCCTCGGCTGGAAACCCTCCCAGCGCAGGAGCGGGTTGAGCCAGATCAGCCTACGGCAGGAGCGGTGGAGGCGGTCGGCTTCGGCGTCCAGGCCGGGCTCGGGATCCCGGTCGAGCCCGTCGGTGACGAGGAGCACCATGGCTCCCTGGCCGAGGACGCGGCGCGACCAGGTGCGGTTGAAGTCGCGCAGGCAGGCGCGCAGGCGGGTTCCTCCCGACCAGTCCTGGACCTCTTGTCCGCAACGCCGGAGCGCTTCGTCGACGTCGCGGCGCCGGAGGGTGCGCGTTACGTTGGTGAGACGGGTGGCGAAGAGGAAGGTGTGGATGCGGGTGCGGGCGTTCTGGAGGGCGTGGAGGAAGTGGAGGAGCATCTCGGAGTAGCGGCCCATCGATCCGGAGATGTCGCAGAGGACGACGAGCGGCGGCGGCTGGAGGACGCGCGTGCGGAAGCGCAGCGGCGCCAAGTCGCCGAAGGTCTTGCGGCTGTCGCGGACGGTGTGCGCTAGGTCGAGGCGCTCGCCGTGCGGATCGGGGGTGAACCTCCGCGTGCGGACCGGCCGCTGCACCACGGACATCTGCGCGACGATGCGTTTGGCGCGGGCGAGCTCGTCCGCGCTCATCTGGTCGAAGTCGCGCGTGCGCAGGATCTCGTCGGCGGAGAAGGTGAGGACGGCATCGACCTCGTGGCGCTCGGGCGGCGCCTTGCCGGAGACCGCCGGCTTGCGCCACGCCTCGGAGACCCGCCGCGAGATGGCGGGAGCCGGCGGTACGCGGACGTGCTGGAGAAGCTGCTCCAGAACAGCCTGGGATCGCGTCGGATCGCGCCAGAACAGGCGGAAGGCCTGATCGTAGAGGTCGAAATCCTCGGGGCGCTTGACCAGGACGGAGTGGAGAGCCCAGTACAGCTCGTCGCGGTGGAGCACGTCCACGCTGGCCGCGGCGGCGATGGCTTCGAGGCCGCTCGCCGGCCCGAGACGCAGGCCGGCGCCGCGCAGGAGGCGGGTGAAGTGGACGACGTTTTCGGCGAGCTTGGAGGTCACGGGGCTGCGGCTCTCACCCTGGTGAGCGTCGCACATTGCTAAAGATTTAGCATCATCCGAAGGGAATCATCAACGGCCCGAAGCTTCTCCTCATCCATTACGGTCGCGAGGTGTCGCAGAGCTCGATGTCTTGAATCTACCGTGACGATCTGGTCGGTTTCCACCCAATGGGGTTCCGGCTGCCAGCCGGTGTCGGCCAGTCGCAAGTCGCCAGGCGTGACGGCGATGCGCCATTTGAAACGCGGACGCTCGGTGGTGGTGATTGGGCAGATGATGACAGTGCCGAAGTCCGATCGATTCAGCGCATCCGTGGAAACGACCAAGCATGGCCGTACCCCTTTCTGCTCACGGCCCTTCTTGGGATCCAGGTCGAACATCCAGACTTCACCGCGCAGAGGCTTGGGGCCGTCCATGGGTCAATCCCCAGCTCCGCCCGAGAACCCGCCCAGCAGAGACTCTCTTTCCATGAGGTCTTCCTGTGTGACGTCCTCTGCTGCTTGATTGAACATCGCGAGGAGCTCCTGCTCCCGCTCGCGAGCCCTCTCTCGCTCGATGAGCTGGCGGATGAATCCAGCCTTGTTTTTGCTGTTGCCGGCACGGATCTCGAGCCAGGCATCGGTATCGCTGGCGACGCGCACGCTGATCTGACGGTCTCTGGCGGTGGCTGGCATCGTTGACTTCCTCCTGACATTCAGGATGATACCAGATTGAGAGTCACCGCGCCGCCGGCTCCTCCTCCAGCATCCCCCGCACCGGCCCGCCCAGCATCTTCTCGATGTCGTCCTGGTACTTGAGCAGCACCCCCAGCGTCGCATGCACCGTCTCCGGGTCCAGGGAGACCCGGTCGAGGGCGAGGAGGGCGCGGGCCCAGTCGATGGTTTCGGCGACTCCCGGCAGCTTGAAGAGGTCGGCGGTGCGGAGCTTCTGGACGAAGCGGACGATCTGCCCGGCGAGGGCTTCGGTCAGCTCGGGGGCGCGCAGGCGGAGGATCTCCAGCTCGCGGGCCACGTCCGGATAGTTGATCCAGTGGTAGAGGCAGCGGCGCTTGAGCGCGTCGTGGATCTCGCGGGTGCGGTTCGAGGTGAGGATGACGATCGGTGGCGATGGGGCGCGCACCGTGCCCATCTCCGGGATGGTGACCTGGAAGTCGCTCAGGATCTCCAGAAGAAAGGCTTCGAAAGGCTCGTCGGTGCGGTCGATCTCGTCGATGAGGAGAATGGGCGGTCCCGCCGGCTCCGGCTCCAAGGCCAGGAGAAGAGGGCGCTTGAGGAGGAAGCGCTCGGCGAAGATGTCGTGGGCCAGGCGTTCCCGCCCTTCGGCGCCGGTCGCGCCGCCGAGCTCCGCCAGCCGGATCTCCAGCATCTGGCGGGGGTAGTTCCATTCATAGAGCGCCGCCGCGGCGTCGAGCCCCTCGTAGCACTGGAGGCGGATGAGCTTGCGGCCGAGGGTCTCGGCGAGGACCTTGGCGACCTCGGTCTTGCCGACGCCCGCCTCTCCTTCGAGGAGAAGCGGGCGTCCGAGCTTCAAGGAAAGGAAGACGGCGGTGGCGAGGCTCGCGTCGGCCACGTAGCGGCCCGACGCGAGGAGCCGCCGTGTCTCCTCGACGGTCTGAGGGAGCTGCAAGTTACTGGCAGGCCTCCACGGCGCGCCGGGCCATCACCGTGATGAGGTGCGCGCGATACTCCGCGCTGGCTTCGACATCGGAGCGGAGATCTCCGGGGGCAACGGACCCGGGAGCGACCGCGCCAGGCGAGAAGTCGGCGGACAGCGCCGCCTCCAACGCGGGGACGCGGAACGCCTGGGTGGCCGCTCCGGTCACCGCGACGCGCACGCCGCCCGCGGTCTTCGCCACCATCACGCCGACCAGCGCGTACTTCGACGCCGGGCTGGCGAACTTGGCGTAGGCCGAGCGCTCGGGCACGGGGAAGTGGACGGCGGTGATGATCTCGTCCGGCGCGAGCGCCGTGGTGAAGAAGCCGAGGAAGAAGTCGTCGGCCGCGATCTGGCGGCGGTCGGTCTCGATCGTCGCGTTCAAGGCGAGCACGGCCGCGGGGTAGTCGGCCGACGGGTCGGCATGCGCCACCGATCCGCCGATCGTGCCGCGGTTCCTGACCTGCGCGTCGCCGATCCCCGAGGCGAGGCCGGCGAGGCCGGGGATCGCGCGCCGCACCACGGGCGAGGTGGCGACCTCGTCGTGGGTGGCGAGCGCGCCGATCACTAGCGGATTGCCGTCACGGATCTCGCGCAGGGTAGGGATCGCGGAGAGAGTGACCAGGTCGGAGGGCTGCGCCAGGTCGAGCTTCATCACCGGCAGGAGGCTCTGCCCGCCGCCGAGGAGCTTGGCCGTATCGTTGCCCTGGAGATTTATCTGGAGAAGGGCGACCGCGTCGGCGACCGATTGCGGACGGTGGAAGTCGAAGCCCTTCATGCGACACCTCCTTGCGCGGCCTGGATCGCCCGCCAGACCTTCTCCGGGGTCGCCGGCATGCTGATGTCCGTGACGCCGAGAGGCTCCAGGGCGTCGATCACGGCGTTGATGATCGCGGGCGGAATCCCGATCGCTCCCACCTCGCCCACGCCTTTGATGCCGACCGGGTTGTGCGTGCACGCGGTCACGTGGTTGCCGACCTTGAACATCGGCAGGTCCGCCGCGCGCGGCATGCAATAGCTCATGTAGCTGCCGGACAGGAGCTGCCCGGAGGGATCGTAGACGGCCTCTTCGAGGAGCGCCTGCCCGATCCCCTGGGCCAGACCGCCGTGCGCCTGTCCGTCGACGATCATCGGATTGATCACCACACCCACGTCGTCGGCGATCGTCACGTCCACCACGTCGACGACGCCCGTCTCCGGATCGATCTCGACCTCGACGCAGTGGCAGCCGCCGGGGAAGGTGAAGTTCTTGGGATCGTAGAAGGCCGAGTCTTCGAGCCCCGGCTCGACCGTATCGATCGGATAGTTGTGCGGCACGTACGCGGCGAACGCGATCTCGCCGAACGCCTTCTCGCGATCGGTCCCCACGACGCGGTACTTACCGTCGGAAAACTCGACGTCCGCGACGTTCGCCTCCAGGAGATGGGCCGCGACCTTCTTCCCCTTGTCGATGATCTTGTCGATCGCCTTGTAGATCGCCGAGCCGCCGACCGCGGCCGACCGCGAGCCGTAGGTCCCCATGCCGAACGGAATGCGGTCGGTGTCGCCGTGCACGATCTCGACGTTTTCGAGCGCGACGCCGAGCTTCTCGACGACGAGCTGGGCGAACGTGGTCTCGTGCCCCTGCCCATGGCTGTGCGAGCCGGTGAACACGGTCACGCTGCCGGTCGGATGGACGCGCACCGAGGCCGCTTCATAGAGACCGGCGCGCGCGCCGAGGGCGCCGACGAGTGCGGACGGCGCGATGCCGCACGCCTCGATGTAGGTGGAGATCCCGAAGCCGCGCAGCTTGCCGCGCGCCTTGGCCGCCGCCTTGCGCTCGGCGAGCCCCGGGTAGTCGACCGACTGGAGCGCGAGGTCGAGCGTGGCCGGGTAGTCGCCGATGTCGTACTGCAAGGCCACCGGCGTCTGGTAGGGGAACTGGTCCGGTTGGATCAAATTCTTCCGGCGGATCTCCACGCGGTCGATGCCCAGCTCACGCGCGGCCTTGTCGACCAGGCGCTCCAGCAGATACGTGGCCTCTGGGCGTCCGGCACCGCGGACCGCATCCACTGCGACCGTGTTGGTGAAGACCGCCTTCACCTCGGCATAGATGGCAGGGATGACGTACGGGCCGGAGAGGAGCGTGGCATAGAGATAGGTCGGGATGGCCGGAGCGAACGTCGAGAGATACGCGCCCATGTTGGCGAGCGTGCGAACGCGCAAGCCGCGGAACGTGCCGTCGGCGTCCAGGGCGAGCTCGGCGTGGGAGATGTGGTCCCGGCCGTGCGCGTCGGAGATGAACGCCTCCGCGCGGTCCGAGGTCCACTTCACCGGCCGGCCGACCCGCTTCGAGGCCCAGAGGACCAGCAGCTCCTCGGCGTAGTGGAAGATTTTCGAGCCGAACCCGCCGCCCACGTCCGGCGCGACCACGCGCAGCCGGTGTTCCGGGACCTTCAGCGTGAACGCGCCAAGGAGGAGCCGGGTCAGATGCGGGTTCTGCGACGTGGTGTAGAGGGTGTAGCGGTCCTCGGCCGTGTCGTAGTGGCCGTTCGCGGCGCGCGGCTCGATCGCGTTTGGAACGATCCGGTTGTTCACGAGGTCGATCGAGACGACGTGGGCCGCGCCGGAGAACTGGGCATCGGTGGCCGCGGCGTCGCCCAGATGCCAGTCGAAACAGAGGTTGCCGGCCGCTTCGTCCCACACCTGGGGTGCGCCGCCGGCGACGGCGTCGCGCAGATGGGCGACCGCCGGGAGCGGATCGTAATCGATCTCGACGAGCTGCGCCGCGTCCCTGGCCTGCGCGCGGGTCGCGGCGATCACCATGGCGGCCGGATCGCCGACGTGCCGCACCTTCCCCAGCGCGAGCGCCGGGTGGGGCGGCTCGACCATCACGGAATCGTCCTTGTTCTTGACCTGCCAGCCGCAGGGGATGCCGCCGAGCCCGTCGGCGGCCACGTCTTCGCCGGTCAGCACGGCGAGCACGCCGGGCGCCGAGCGCGCGGCCGAGGCGTCGATCGAGCGGATCGCCGCGTGGGCGTACGGCGAGCGGACGAACACGGCCCAGGTCTGGCCGGGGAGATTGATGTCGTCGGTGTACCTCCCCTTGCCGAGCAGGAAGCGCCGGTCCTCGCGGCGCTTGACGGAGGCGCCCATGCCTTGGCCGGTCATTGCGCACCTCCCTGGGAGCGGATGTTCTCCGCGGCCGTCAAAACGGCCTTGACGATGTTGTGATAGCCGGTGCAGCGGCAGTAGTTGCCTTCCAGCCAGTGCCGCACCTCGCCTTCGGTCGGCTCCGGGTTGCGCTGCACCAGCTCGGTCGCGATCATCACCATGCCGGGCGTGCAGAAGCCGCACTGCAGACCGTGGCACTCATGAAAGGCCGCCTGCATCGGGTGCAGCGTGCCATTCGTCGCCATTCCTTCGATCGTCGTCACCTCGCGGCCATCGGCTTCCAGGGCCAGCATGGCGCAGCTCTTCACTGACTTGCCGTCGACCCAGACCGTGCAGGCGCCGCACTGGCTGGTGTCGCATCCAACGTGGGTACCGGTGAGCCGAAGGTGCTCGCGGAGAAGCTCGACGAGCAGAGTCCGCGGCTCAACGTCGACGGAGCGGGTTTCTCCATTGACTTTCAGCGTGGTCGTTGCCATAAACCTCCCTGGGGGGATGTGGGCGGGCGGTCGCTATCGTATCCCTCGGCGGGGGAGCCGCGCAATCGGTCGTCTACAGAGAGCGCATGGTATTCTTTGGCTGTGAAGAGGACCTCGTTCCAGCCCACGTCCCAAGGACCATTTCGCGCCGATCAGGTGCGTCCGGGCGATCCATATGAGCTGTCCCAGGGGCATGCCATCCGCTGCCTGCCGACCGGCGGCCGGGGGGCGAAGGCGTCGAGCGCCGGAGCCAGCGTCCTGGCGAGCGACCCGGCGGTGGAGAGCATGGGCTTGGATACCGGCTATTCCCCGTCTCCTGACACCCTCCGTGCCCCCGATCTTTCCGTCGGCGACATCCCCGACCAGCCGGGCTGGGTCGCGGGCGCGCCGGCCCTGGCCGTCGAGTACGCCGATACCGGCCAGGACGAGAAGGATCTGGCGGTCAAGATCCAGGAGCTTCTCGGCGCCGGCACCCGCTACGTCTGGGTGGTACGGATGACCGGGCTGCGCCGGGTGGAGGTCCACGAGGCGGGCAAGAAGATGCGGATCGCGCACGCGGGCGAAGAGCTCCGCGCACCGGGAGTCCTCGCCAATCCGGTGCCGGTGGAAGCTCTCTATGACCGTAAGGCGGCGCAAGAGGTGGTCCTGCGCAATCTCCTCCAGCGCCAGGGATATGCGAGCCTCGAAGCCGTCCAGGCCGAGGGAGAGGCGTTGGGTCGCATTGAGGGCGAAGCGCAAGGGCTTCGGGAGGCCATCGTCGCCGTCTTGGAGGCCCGTGGCCTGGCGGCCGGCGACGACGTCCGGGCTGCTCTCGCGAGCATCGAGGATCCGGCGATCCTCAGGCCCCTCGTCCCCCGAGCGGCGACCGCCGCCTCGATGGACGAGGTTCTCGCAGCCCTTCGCGGCTGAGCTCACCGCGCCCCTGGGTGCGGTGGATCAGCGGTACACATCTCGGCGATGGCGGATGACAACGATGTTCACGACTTTCTCGCTGTCGTCCACACTGTAGACGACTCGATAGTCGCCGACGCGGAGCCGCCAGAGACCGCTTCGACCCTGTAGCTTGAGACAGCCGGGGGGACGGGGTTCCGTGGCCAACTCCTCAATCTTGGCCAGAATCCGAAGCGACAGTGAACGGTCGAGCGCCTCCAACTCCCGGCGAGCGGAGCGGGCGAAGGTGATGTCGTACTCAGTCACCCGAGACGTCCAGCCTCTTCTTCACCTCCGCAAGGGTTTCCCTGGGCTCGCGCTCTCGCTGCTGAGCCACGAGCGTGTCGTAGAAGTCCTCCCAAATGTCTCCGTACTCTGCCAGGTCGATCACGACCGCCTTACGGTCGCCGGCCTCGTCCACCACAAAGTCGATACCCTTCATCCGCGACCTCCTAGCCTTCAGTATAACCGTCGTCGGCAAATACTTCCTCACCCCCGGCTGTACCGCAGCACCGTCCACAAAATCTTGTACCCCGCCCGCACCGTGCCGCTGATCGTGCCGGTGATCTTCGAAACCCCGACCCGTTTCCGGTAGGAGACCGGCACCTCGGTGGCGCGCAGACCTTGGCGCAGGGCTTTCACCTGCATCTCGGCGGTCCAGCCGAAGTTGGGGTCGGCCATGGCGAGGCGCTCCAGGGCGTCCCAGCGGATGGCCCGGAAGGGGCCCAGGTCAGTGAAGCGGTGGCGGTAGAGGAGACGGATCAAGAGGCAGGCGACGAGGTTGCCGGCACGGGCCTGGGGAAGGAGGGCTCCGGGCTCGCGGTTGCCCAGGACGCGGGAGCCGATGACGAGGTCGGCCTCGCCCGCCAGGATCGGAGCCACGACGCGCGGCAGCTCTTCGGGATGGTCCGAGAAGTCGGCGTCGACGAAGACCACCACCTCCGGCGGATCGTTGTGCCGCAGGTGGTCGAGACCCGCCAGGCAGGCGCTGCCGTAGCCGCGGCGCTCCGCCGGGACGACGATCGCTCCGCCCTCCCAGGCGACTCGGGCCGTTCCGTCTTTCGAGCCGTTGTCGGCGACGACGACGCGGCGGACCGGCGGGTGGGGGAGGGCGGCCAGGACGAGGGGCAGAGAGGCCTCCTCGTTGAGGGCCGGGATGACCACGTCGATGCGGGCTGTGCCGTTGGACACCGGCGGATCTTATGTCATGCTTGCGCCGCCGGACCGCAGGCCGGCTCTCCAGGAACAAGATCCCACTTCGAGGTTGAGAATGAGAGTTTGTCGTTGGATCGCAGCTGTTTTCGTGGCCGTCGTTCCCGGGATGGCGGTTGCCGCACCTCCTGCCGTGGCCCCGCCCGCCGCGCCGCAACGCATCGAGCTGCCGGGAGCGCCCGGGACTCCCTTCCCGTACACCGTCGAGATCCCTGCCGGCTGGCAGATGCGCCAGGTCGAAGGCATCCCGGGCGTCTGGCTCGGGCCGTCGGACGCGCAGCCGCCGAACGATCCACGGCTGATCTACGTCCGCCTCAGCCCGACCCCGCTGACCGATCCGGAGAAGACGGTCGCCAACATCCGCGCGGCCGACGCGCAGCAGCCCTGGTCGGTACCGTTCATCGAGGCGCGGCAGGTCAATGGCATTCCTGGCGTGCTGCTCCGCATGGACAGCGGCGAGGGGGCGTCCGCGCGCAGCACGCTGGTGCTCAAGCTGCCCCTGGAAGGGGGCGGCGTCGACTTCCTGGGCGCCGCTCCGCGCGCGGAGTTCGAGAAGCTGCTGCCGACGTATCAGAAGGTCTTTTTCTCGGTGCGCCGGGTGGCCGCGGGGAGCTGAGGTGCCGCTCCTCCCCTTCGAGGGCAAGCTGCCGCGGCTGGGCGCCCGGGTCTGGGTGGCGCCCGGTGCGTATGTGACGGGCGACGTCGAGCTCGGCGACGACGTGTCCTTCTGGTTTCACACCGTGGCCCGCGGTGACGTGAACTGGATCAAGATCGGCGCGCGCACGAACATCCAGGACGGCTCGGTGCTGCACGTCAACCATGGAACGCACCCGCTGGTGATCGGTGCGGGCGTGGTGGTGGGGCATCAGGCCGTCGTCCACGGCTGCACGATCGAGGACGGCGCGCTGATCGGCATCGGTGCCCGGGTGCTGGACGGCGCGGTGGTCGAGGCGGGCGCGCAGATCGGCGCCGGCGCGGTAGTGGCGCCGGGGCACCGCATTCCGGCCGGGCACCTGGCGCTCGGCATCCCGGCGCGAGTGGTGAGGCCGCTCACCGAGGAGGAATCGCGGCGGATCGTCGACACGTGCGAACGCTACGCGGCGCTGAAAGAAAAATATCGCGGGGTTCTCCCGGGAGATTGAGATTCGGACGAGGGGAAGCGATGGCGAACGAGGAAGGTGTGGAAGAAGCTCAGGAGGCTCTGGCCCGGCGCGGAGCCGGGACGCTCGGCCGGGAGGACGTCGGCCGCCAGGTGCGGTTGCAGGCATGGGTGCAGCGGCGCCGCGATCATGGCGGCGTGCTGTTCCTGAGCTTGCGCGACCGGAGCGGCATCGCGCAGGTGGTGATCCATCCCGACGAGCAGCCGGAGGTGGCGCGTGTGCTGGAGCCGGTGCGGTCCGAATGGGTTGTCGAGATCGTCGGCGAGGTGGCGCTGCGCGCGCCCGGGAACGTCAACCGGGAGATGCCCACGGGTGAGGTCGAGGTGAGCGCTCGCCGTGCCGCGGTCCTGTCGCGCTCCGAGCCGCTGCCGTTCATGCTGGACGGCAAGGCCGAGACCACCGAAGAGACCCGCCTGCGCTACCGCTATCTCGACCTGCGGCGCCCCGAGCTCCAGAAGAACTTCCTGCTCCGTGACCGGATGACGCACGAGGTCCGCAACTACTTCCACGAGCAGGGCTTCCTGGACGTGGAGACGCCGATCCTCACGCGCTCGACGCCGGAGGGCGCGCGCGACTATCTGGTCCCCTCGCGGGTGCACCGCGGCAGCTTCTACGCC